>CP126168.1:990833-1321111 GCA_032881465.1 Parvibaculaceae bacterium PLY_AMNH_Bact1 | reverse complement strand
GGCGGTCACGACGGCCCATATGGCGTATCTCGACCCGAAAAACATTACCTGGGCGATGGATGCCATTTGTGACGGCTGGCAGTTTGGCCGCACGTCACCCAATATTCAGTTCGAGCGCTGGGAGGACGAAATTGACACGCCCCTGGTCGATCTGCGTCGAAAATGGAACTTGAACACGGAGGCGCTGGCGGCGTAAGGACGCAGTCAAAACCCAAGAGAGACGAAGATGCCAAGAACAGCCGCCACACCAGAACAGCGGGCGCAGGTGCGGGATCAGATCCGCCGTGCGGCCGTTGAGGTCTATGAGGACAAAGGCATCGAAGGTGCGTCGGCCCGCGCAATTGCCGTTAAGGCGGGTGTGTCTGTTGGCACGCTTTATAGCTACTACGCCAACCTTCCCGACCTCATGCGCTCACTGTGGGCGGAACCGGTCGCGGACGAAATGGTGCGCCTGCGTGCAACTATTGACGCCATCGCGGACCCATTACAGGCACTGCAGGCTATACTTGAAGGCTATGCGGCTTTCGCTTTGGACAATCCCGACATTCTGAGAGGCGCGTTTCTGTTTGTCGGACGGGGACAGGAAACGGGCCTTGGCCCAGCCCCTGCCGCCGTGGAGTTCAAGCAAATGCTCTGCGACACGGTTCTGGCGGGACAGAAGGCCGGCCAGATCAAATCGGGACCGGCAGAGCAGATCGCCCATCAGCTTTGGGCAGGGGTTCATGGTGCGCTGGCACTCCCCATCAACATTGAGAGTCTTGACTTCGGCTCACCCAAACAGATGGTTACCGACATGATCACGATGCTGATGGCGAGCATCAAGCTTTGACTCGGCTTTGCAGGGCCGGCGCCGCGCTCCTCTAACGGAATGCCATGATAGCGCATATACGCCCTCACCTTCCCAGCGTAAAGCGAACCAGAAATTCCATAGAGCGTGTAGGGGGCTTCAGACATAAATGGCTTTCCTCGCATGCAAAACAAATGACGTTCTTAGTGTCAATTTAAATTGACATAGCAAATGTCAATTGTCTAGGTATCCGGAAATTTTCCGCTGAACACCCGCTGACCGGAGCATATCGCCATGAAAAAACTCGGACTTATTGCAGTCGCTCTGACTGCCTTTATCTGCGTGTTCCTGCTTGCCCTGCCGACGCTCCTCCATACCGCGGGCCTTCATCCCACCTATCCTGGTGAGGAGATTGATCTTTCGGGCAAGCGGGCTCTTGTCATTGCCACAAACCATGGAGTGCTGAATGCACCTGGAGAGACCACGGGCGACCCCACAGGGGTAATGGCATCCGAATTGACCATCGCCTACTACAAGTTTCTGGATGCAGGCATGCAGGTGGATGTTGCCAGCGTCAAAGGCGGTGAGATTCCCATAGACCCTCAAACCCTATTGTTCATGATCAAAACACCTGAGGATGACCGCTTTCTGGCCGACCCGGGCCTCCAGGCGAAGGTCACCAATTCAAAACGCATCGATGATCTCGATTTTACCAAATATGACATCATCTTCATGTCCGGCGGTTGGGGCGCAGCCTATGACCTTGGTTACTCAGAAGTCTTAGGGGACAAAATCAGCGATGCTTATGCGGCCCAGACACCGATCATCGGGTCGGTCTGTCATGGGGCTTTGGGATTGATCAATGCCCGCGACACGGAAGGTGCGCTGCTGATTGCAGGACGACGCATTGCAGGTGTGACCAACAAGCAACTTGAGGAATTGGGAATTAAGATGACCCCCATGCACCCTGAAACAGAACTCAGGAACGCTGGTGCCATTTATGAAAGCCGGTCCGCATTTCTCGACTTCTTTGCGACCCATGTGGCCATTGACGATGAGCGCCGCTTTGTTACGGGACAAAACCAGAATTCGGCACATGAAACAGCCTACAAAATGATGATGTTGGCGGCTGAAGCACAACGGTAGCAGATCAATTGTGACAGTCGGTGCCGCGCCTAGTTAGTACGTGCCTTCGGCGTAGCGCTCACCGAAATAGCTATCGACGGATTTTACCAGTGCACCTGCAACCCGGCGGCGCCAGCTTGAGGTCGTGAGGTTGCGCTCATCAGAACGGTTTGTGAGGAAGCCCAGTTCCACCAACACGGAAGGAACATCCGGCGCTTTGAGAACGCGGAAACCGGCAAATCGATGAGTGCGTTGGAGAAGCGGCGTCACGCCTTCGGCGTTGCTCACCACTGTCCGGGCGAAGCGCACAGAGAAATTCTTGGTTTCGCGCTGCGCCAGGTCGATCAGAATGTCTGTGACTTCTGAGGACTCTCCCTGCAGATCAACACCGGCAATGACGTCTGACCTGTTTTCTTTGGTGGCCAGTGCAGCTGCTTCTTTGTCAGACGCGTTTTCAGAGAGCGTGTAAATCGACATGCCGCTCACGCCGCGGCGATCAATGGCGTCAGCATGAATGGAGAGAAACAGGTCAGCATTGTGTCGGCGGGTAATGTTCACGCGTTCTCGCAGCGGAATGAAGCGATCGGTGTCACGCGTGAGGTGAACTTCGTAGCGACCGGTCGCCCGCAATTGAGCGCCGAACTCTTTTGCGAAGGCCAGAACAACGTCTTTCTCAAGCGCCCCTGACTGACCATGGGTCCCCGGGTCAACGCCGCCATGGCCCGCATCAACAACGATGACGCGCTTGCGATCAATGTCGGCGGTTGGCTCCTTGGGTGTCGACACTGGGGGGGCCGCTGCGGTTGGCGCGGCGATTGGGCGTCCAAGCCCCACGCTCTGCGCAAATTCTGCTGCCGTTGCGGGCTTCAGATCCACAACGATGCGGTGGCCAAAGCCACTCTGTGCCGGTAAGGCGAAATGACGGGAGATTGTTACAGGCCCTGTTGCATCAACCACGATACGCGACAGCCCTTCTTGAAACTGTCCATACCGAAAACCGGTGACGAGGCCCCTTCCTGCTTTGCCCGCATCAGCGGGCAACTGGAAATTGACATCCTGAAGATCAATCACCACCCGGTAAGGATCTGCAAGGGTGAAGACGTTCTGGGGTACACTCGTGCCTTGTCCAAAATCGATCACGAGCCGGGTCACGTCGCCCTGCTCGCCTAAACGCACATTTGCGACGAGCGCTTTCGCACTACTCACTGCCGGGCCTTCAGCTCGTGCAGGACCGGACATCACCAGGTTTCCTGCCACCAGAACGCAGGCCAATACCGTCGCTGTCAGGCCTCTTGCCCAGCGGGAAAGCCACTGATTGATCTTGATGAATGGGTCTCTACTCATACGCACCCTGGTCCTGTCGCCACCGCTCCAACGATGATTCCCCGCGTTTCCGCTCGAAACCATACAATCAACGCATCCCGTCTCACTGGCATCACCGCACCGGCCATTTGGCCTCAGGCCGTTGCTGGCGCCACAAACAGATGGGACATGAATTTCCCATTTTCCATTTCAGGGCCAAATTGACGTGTTTCGTTTGATATTGCGTTACTTTGCGGGAATTTAACGCAATATCAACGGTTAAAATGGTTAATGCTTTCACACCGGATGAGATGATGGCGCAAAGCATTGCTTGCCAAGCCTGAATCCAAAACGGTACAAGACACTCACCTAATTCGACGATACGTCAAATGAGTCGGCCCAAATAAATCAACGGGTCAACAGACGGGCGGGAGGAGGCGGTTTTCGGAGGAAAATTGCCCGCTTATTCGAAGAAATAGCCCGGAAATCGGGCGATATTCGAAAAAAGCTCATCCCACCGGCCCGGAGATGTATCGCCTCGGTTTGCTTGACCTTTGCCACTTGGCTTTCGCCAAACAAACCATATCTGGACGAATACTCGTCTTTTCGGTTGCAGGTGCCCAGCAACCAACCAAAGCAAGGGCACATAGAGAAACGATGCAAACACCGCAGTTCATGACGACAGGCGAAGCGAAAAGGAAGGTCCAAAACAACCTCCTCATGCGCCGCTTCAGCGTCCGCGCGTTCCGTTTGCCCCCATTACTTTCATCAGACCATGTCTCTTCCGCTCCGGCCCTTCGCCAGAGCCTGAACCGCCATGGCTATCAAACAAACGCCGCCCCGTTGCAGCCCGGCCTCTTATCTGAGTTCGGCCCCCGCGATGGCGTGACACGGCGTCTCGGAGAACCCCCTCATGGGAAACAAAATGCTCATCGATGCCGCCCACCCGGAAGAAACCCGGGTTGTGGTGGTGCACGGAAATCGGGTTGAAGAATTTGACTTTGAATCCGAAAACAAAAAGCAGCTTCGCGGGAATATCTACCTCGCAAAAGTAACGCGGGTCGAACCGTCGCTACAGGCTGCTTTCGTCGAATATGGCGGTAACCGCCATGGCTTCCTTGCCTTTAATGAAATTCATCCGGACTACTATCAGATCCCGGTCGCGGACCGCGAAGAGCTTCTGAAGGAATGGGCTGCTGAAACACGCGCTCAGGATGATGACGAAGACGACGCCGCGGATGACGTCAGCGCAGATGATGAAGCTGATGGCGAGGCAGATGTAGAACTGGACGCTGGCGCGGAAGATACTGACGCCGAAGAGGCGGATGACGCATCTTCTGACCCTGAGGGTGACGAAGAAGCAGCTGATGTGGCCTCCGACGAAACAGTCGAAGCCATGGGCAGTGAAGATGCCATTGAAGAGGCGCAGCCCAAGAAACAGCGCCGCCAGCTTCGATCCTACAAAATCCAGGAAGTTATCAAGCGCCGTCAGGTGATCCTGATCCAGGTTGTGAAGGAAGAGCGTGGCAATAAAGGGGCTGCTCTGACGACATATCTGTCACTTGCCGGGCGCTATTGCGTCTTGATGCCGAACACGGCCCGGGGCGGCGGCATCTCCCGCAAGATTACAAATGGCGGCGACCGTAAGAAGCTGAAAGCTGTAGCTGAGGGCCTTGATGTGCCCGAAGGCATGGGGTTAATCGTTCGCACGGCGGGTGCAAAGCGTACCAAAACCGAAATCAAACGGGATTTTGAGTATCTGCTTCGTCTTTGGGAGCGGGTCCGCGATCTGACGCTGGAGTCCATGGCCCCTGCCCTCGTCTATGAAGAAGGCAGCCTCATTAAGCGGTCAATCCGGGATCTTTATTCCAAAGATATTGACCAGGTTCTGATTGAGGGCGACGGCGCATACCGTGAAGCGAAAGACTTCATGCGGATGCTTATGCCGAGCCATGCCAAGAATGTGCAACCTTATAAGGATCGCGAGCCGATCTTCCAGAAACACAGCATCGACACACAGCTTGATGCCATGTTCTCTGAGACTGTGACACTGAAGTCTGGTGGATATCTGGTTATCAATCAGACAGAGGCACTGGTTGCCATCGACGTAAACTCGGGTCGGGCGACCAAAGAACGCAATATTGAAGCAACTGCGCTTAAGACGAACCTTGAAGCAGCCGCCGAAGCTGCCCGCCAGTTCCGCCTGCGGGATCTTGCGGGCCTTATCGTCATCGACTTTATCGATATGGACGAGAACCGGAATAATCGTGCTGTTGAGCGAAAGCTGAAGGAAGCATTGAAGTCAGACCGCGCCCGCATCCAGGTTGGGCGTATCAGTCATTTCGGCTTGCTCGAAATGTCCCGCCAACGCATGCGGGCCGGGATCATTGAAGGCTCGACAGTGGTTTGCCCAGCGTGTAGCGGATCGGGCTTTGTGCGGTCTGTTGAATCAACGGCACTCCATGTTCTGCGCGCTGTTGAAGCAGAAGCTGTCAAAGGCAAGAACCCAGCCTTCACAGTCACGGTGTCGCCGGAAGTTGCGATTTACATTCTTAATCAGAAACGCTCTCACCTGCTGGAGATCGAGGCTACCTACGGCGTATCAATCTACATTGAGACAGACCGTGATGTGCATGGCTCCGACCATAAGGTCGAACCTGCAGCGGCGCGCGGTAGTGTGCAGGTCCGCCCACCTGTAACGGGTGCAGATGTGGCCGAAGAGGTGGCAGACGACGAGTCGGAGACCCGCGCTGACAATGATGATGAAGAGGAACAGCCCAAACGCAAACGCCGGAGACGGCGTCGGCGCGGTGGCCGCAAATCTGACGACCAGAATGGTGTCGAGGCAGAGGCAGAGGCAAAATCCGCCGATGATGCGGACGGGGACGCTGACACAGAGTCAGACGCCAGCGCGAGTGAAAGCAACGGCGACGAAGATGGGTCCGAGGAAGAAAAGCCAAAGCGTCGCCGGCGCAGAGGACGTCGTGGCGGACGCCGCAAC
Organism: Parvibaculaceae bacterium PLY_AMNH_Bact1; assembly: GCA_032881465.1. Taxonomy (NCBI): domain Bacteria; kingdom Pseudomonadati; phylum Pseudomonadota; class Alphaproteobacteria; order Hyphomicrobiales; family Parvibaculaceae; species Parvibaculaceae bacterium PLY_AMNH_Bact1. The sequence continues at coordinate 1,314,896 of CP126168.1, read as the reverse complement.
CGCAAGGCTGCGGATGCAGATGCCGAAAACGGCAGTTCGGAAGATGATGCCGCCACCAATGAGCCAGGTGCCGTAAGCGAAAGTGTGGATGCTGAAACCGAAGCTGAGACTGAGGAAGCTCCGGTGCTGGTTGCCTATTCTCGCGAACAGGAAGATGAACCCGAAAACGTTGAAGCAGAGACTCCTGAAGAACCTGTATCGGAAGCAGTTGAAGCAGAAGATGAGGCGGCTGAGTCTGGGCCAGAGGCGGAAATGGTAGAAGCAGCGGCCCCGGAAGCTGAAATTACTGAACCGGCACCTGAGCCGAAGGAAGAAAAACCCGCCGGACCCGCTAAGAGTGGCTGGTGGCGGCGGCGCTCGTCTGCTGACTAAGCACTCAACCAGCATTCCAACTTAAACGAGTCAGGGCGCGACGGTTTTCCATCGCGCCCTTTGTCTTTTCAAATAGAGATTAGCTCACTCCTCACGAGTGAGAACATTAGCTGCCTTCCCGCAGCCAGGCTTGACCTTCAGCGTAAAGCGCCCGGGACTCTTCGGTATTGTCCACGACCTGTGGCTCTATCGTGTAGCCCTGCATTGCCAGTGCGCCGCCTAGAAACTTGTAAGCTGGATGATGGGTCTCCGTGTCGACAAACCAAGACATGAGCCAGAACCTGATTGATGGAAGCACGCTATCCATGCGGTCTTTCTGATAGACACAAATGCGCCGTAGGATTTTCCATTCCCCGTCTCTCCGCTCTACAAAATCAAAGAAATATGCTTCTGAGCTCAGATCAATCTCAACACCCGGATTTGCTCGTGCGGTAATCGATGCTGGTGTGATGGCAATCGCCCTATCACCAACCACGTCGACAATCGACGGCTTCATAATATGAATAGAGTCCGCACCGCCTTCTGCCATCTTGATGGAGGCATCTACAAAATCAGAGAACTTACCGGCAAACCATGTAACCTGAATTGTTCCCTCAGGATGGAACGTGCTCCGCAGCTCGTCCCACATGCCATGGTCCCGATAGAACCCCCATTTGTACATGATCTGACTGATGTCAGAGCGGTCCTCATGAACTATCGCCTTCTCCTCCTCAGCCATGGCAGGCACCGAAAACAGCACCGCTAGCACCGCCAAAAAAGCGAATACCTTATTCATTTTGTTCTCCTACTGAACGATTTCAATCCAAGGTGGGCGGTCTTCCGCGCCTCCAAAGAAATCCATGTCCCACATGATCTGCCAAATGGGCACACCCACAGGTTCGCCGCGCGGTTTTGCAATCAACGTGGCAATCATCTCATCTCGGCGTTGGGCGTGCTCTTTTATGGCCGCGAGATCGTTCTGTTCCGACGGATCCGCCTCCACATTGTAGAGCTGTATATCGTCCTCGTCGTGTCGGATGAGTTTCCAGGGATATTGGAACAAGGCCTCGCCATCCAGTGCCACGGCCATATAGTCGCGCACCTCGCCTGACTGCCCATCCTGTAAAACCGGCCATCGGTTGATGCCGTCGAACACTCCGTTGCTTGCATCGCTTTCCAACATAGCCAGGATCGATGGAAGCACATCCTGCACTGTTACCATGTCACCGACCTGGCGTGGTTGGAATTGCCCACGCCAATAGAGGAAAGAAGGCACACGGACGCCACCCTCATAGAGCGTCCCCTTTCCGGCGCGCAGAAGTCCGTTGTCACTTCCCCCCCGCAGATAGTTCACCCGCGCAAATTCAAGAAACGTCCAGGGAATCTCAGTGTCACCGAGCCAGCTATCTATTGTGGAGAGGAAGCTAAGCACTGCCGGAGGTGCAACGGAAGGGTTGAGACCGCCATTGTCACTCATAAACCAGATCAGTGTATTATCGAGCATCCCCTGCTCTTCCAATGCATCGACGATCTGGCCGATGCCCTTATCCAGCTCTGTTACCATGGCTGCATGGACGCGGCGATGTGGGTTCTCAATATCAGCGTAGCTTGTAATCGTTTCATCTGGGGCTTCGTTTGGCAGGTGCGGTGCGCTGAAGGCCGCATACAAAAAGAGCGGCTGGTCAGGGTTGCGGTCTTTGATCACCCGCACGGCTTCGTTCGCCATCAGATGAGTGGCATAGCCGTCTTCCCGCAAGACTTCCTCATTGCGGGCCCAATCATAACCACCTCCATGGACATGGTCCCAATAGCCAATGCCGCCCGTCAGGTGTCCATAAAATGAATCGAAACCACGAGACGTGGGCAAATATTCACGCTGACGAAATCCCAAGTGCCATTTGCCCACCAGAGATGTTTGATAACCCATGTCTTTGAGATATTGCGGCAGAATTGTCTGATCCAAGGGGAGGCCCGTCGGCACCAATTTAGATAATGCCCGCGTGATCCCGAGACGCGCGGTTGAGTTGCCCGTTAGCAAGGAAGCGCGGGTCGGACTGCACATGGGCTGTGCGTAAAAGCGGTTCAGCGTAAGTCCCGCATTTGCCAGTGCGTCAATCCGCGGTGTGCGGATTTCGCTTCCCTGATAACCCAGATCCTTCCACCCAAGGTCGTCTGCCAGGATCACCACAATGTTTGGGAGTGGCGTCGACGCGGCGGCGGTGGCGGTTACGGTGGTGTCTAAGTCTACCTCCGTCGCCCATGCTGATGGTGAAATCAAAAGACTGACAAGCAAAAGTAGTCGATACATATGCGGCTTGCTCCCTATTACCCCTGAGGTGGAGAGGTTTCGCACCTCCCACAACCAGTAACCACAAGTATCGCACCTTTTCCAGAAGGTGCACCGTGAGCAGATTATTCAAAAATGACTGAGGTATATCTGCAATATTTGCAGTGCGTTCAGGCAGGCAAATGAAGTTTTTGTCTCTGAGAGCAGGTCACGTCGCGTGACCTTATGCGGACAACCACTTTTGAAGACGAAGGGCAGCTTCTGCCATATCAGCTGTTTTTCCAGCAAAGGAGAAACGGACATATTGATGTCCGTGCGTCGGATCAAAGTCCGCGCCAGGGGTGGCAGCAACACCTGCCTCCGCCAGCATGGCCGTACAAAATGCCGAGCTATCCTCAGTCAAATGCGAAACATCAGCATAAAGATAGAAGGCACCGTCAGCAGGCGCAAAGGATGTAATGCCAGCCTTGGGCAACTCGTCCAGCAACAGCATTCTGTTTTCTGCGTAGACCGCAACATTTGCATCAAGGTGGTCCGACTCCTCGAACGCCTGTTCTGCGGCAATCTGAGAGAGCGTTGGCGGCGAGATAAACAGGTTCTGCGCGAGCCGCTCAATAGGCCGAACCAATCTTTCCGGCACAATAGCCCAGCCCAGTCTCCAACCGGTCATGCAGTAATATTTAGAGAAGCTGTTGATGACAACGGCATCATTGCCAGCCTCAAGAGCCGAGACATCGGCCTGGCCATAGGTGATGCGATGATAAATTTCATCGGAAAGGAACCAGCGGTCTGCTGCTTCATTGTACTTCACCAATGCCGCCATTTGCTGGCTGGTGAGCATTGCCCCAGTAGGGTTGGAGGGGCTGGCAACCAGCACACCTTTCAGTTTTCCATGCTGAGCTTCTGCCGCATCAATCAAATCCGGGGTCAACACCCAGTGGGTTTCAGGACCAACGGGAATGGAGACAGGCTCACACCCCAGCGCGCGCAGTGTATTGCGATAGGCCGGGTACCCTGGTTCCGGCACCCCAACCCGGTCGCCAGCTTCAAAGCAGGCGAGAAAGGTGAGGATGAAGGCGGCAGACGATCCTGCGGTCACAATTACGCGTTCCGGGTCGACTGTAACGGAATGATGCTCAGCATAATATTTGGCGATGCGCGTTCGAAGCGACGGCAGGCCCAATGCGTCGGTATAGGCAAGCGGGCCGGCGTCCAGGGCTTCGTTTGCAATGGTGCGTACTGCATCAGGCGTGGCAGCGCCCGGTTGGCCGACTTCCAAATGCATGATTGAGCGGCCTGCTGCCTCCAGCCGGTTCGCCTCGCGCATCACATCCATGACGACGAACGGATCGACCGCACTTCGAGCAGACGGTTTGGTTTGGTCAGCGCACATGAACTACGATCAATTGAATATCGTTGCTATCCACCAATGGCTTCGGCGCCGAGCCCCGCTCCATCAGGATCTACCGCTACCTCACAGGCTGCAATGCCTGCCCCACCCACAGGACAACTAATCGCATTTACAAGCGGTGCCGCTCCCGGAGTTGCAGACGAGATCGCGTCGGCTAAACCTGTTGCATTGTTTGTCAGCAACTGACGCGCGACCTGCTGAACACCAGCGACGGCTGCAGGTCCGCCGCCAGATGCTCCAACATAGGTAACCGTCACCCGATCAGGTGCGATCGCAATGACGGGGGCTAAAAAAGCTGAAGCCAGGCCGCTTATAGGCTCATCAGGCGAACGGGCCAGAACCAGCCCCATCCCGCTAACCGTGCGGCCTGTGCCGAATGTGCCATTGCTGGTGACAGCGCAGGCGACTGCATCTCCATTTGCACCCGACACGGCAAAACCCGTAGAGCCCAGGTCATCAGGCAAAGTCCCCTGCGCGCCCAGTTGAAGCGCTAGGGCATTTGCCGCTTGAGCGGCGCCGGTGCCGTCGGTCGGCGCGATACCTTGAAGGCCGCCCCAGAGTTTTTCAGCAAAGGCCCCCGCGCCCACACTAGCTGAGGGCGTGTGGAGCAGCACACTACCAGCAGAAATGCTTCCAGCTACGTTGACAACCGGACGGTAGTTTCGCAGATCATCGGCAGAGACATTGCCACCAGCCTCTGCAATCGCGGTTGCAAATGTTTGCGCCGCATCGCCCGCATAGAGGGCTGAGACACCGCGGGAGCGAACCAGGCCCAAAGTGGAGGCGAGCTCTATCTGGGTTGCGTCATCAAGTTCCTTTAATGGCAATCCAGTTGGTGTAAGTAAGCCACGCGCCAGCGCCTGGTCCTGACGGATGATCGACGCATTGCGCTGAATGGACCGGGCCATCGCACGAGAAACAGGCGTGCCGGTTGCGGCAAGCCGTTCTGCCGGAGCCAAAAGGCTGGACCAGGATGTCCGACCATAGCGCGCATGCATCAGCGCAAAGCCGCGAATGTTGCCGGGGATGGCGACCGCCCCTCCAGCACTTGCCCGTCGCGGCAAGAATTCTACGCTCTCCGTCAGCCGTTTTGACCGGTCATGCACAAGGCAAATTCCACCGCCGCCAAGGCTTGCTGCCTGAGGCTGCGTGACAGATAAGGCGAAATAGAGCGACACCGCTGCATCAACCACTGTTCCACCTTGTTCAAGGACATCGCGGGCAATCAACACAGCCTGGGGCTCATCTGCAACAACGAAGCCACCAATCCGACCTACGGCGTTATCCTCCGCCGACGCACGGCCAACGCCCGTCAGCCCCCGGCTGGTTCGGTCTGCTGTTGTTACGCTGCCAAGTGGTGCGCTTGTGTCAGGCTCATCAGAGCCCAACAAACTTCCACACGAAGCAAGGCCAACGGCAAAGCCCAATACCGTTGCGACCTTTAGAGTGGAAAATGTCGAATTCCGCCGGGCATCGCCGGCGCGGTCAAAATTTGGCCTCATTAGATCTTGAATTTCCTTGGGTCGCATAATGGATTCTCGGACAGACCGGTTGTCTGACGGCTTCCGGTCTAGCACCTCAGGCCCCCTCTCTTCAAGAAAGGGGCCTTGAAACAAATGTGGATGTAAATAGCCAGTACCAATTGTTGTAGCAGATTAACCAAGACAGACTTCAAAAGCACGCCTCTCTGTCACATCTGTACTTTTTTGGCTCCACAATAAGCCCTCTGGACGTTCTCAGGGTCACATGTGCGCGATATGTACGGTCTGCGATTGACCCTGTGCATCTGCTCTCCTACGGTCTTGCCAATGGGGTGCGTGAAACTGCCGAGCAGCTTGCGACTGTGTAGCGGCTAACATATGGGATGACCTTCCGGGAAGGCGACTGCCTGTCGGAGGAGTCTGGAATTGGAAGTTACGATGCCTGCTTTAAGTGCCCGCCCAATACGCATGTTTTCGGCCTTCATTGCCATGACCCTGGCTGTGACGATGGTCTATGCCACTCCCGCACATGCTGCAGGACTTATTCGGGATGCAGAAACCGAATACATGATGCGGACTTTCTCAGATCCAATCTTCAGAGCCGCGGGCCTTGACCCAAAGGCTGTCAGAATTCACCTGGTCAATGACAGTTCACTCAATGCGTTCGTCGCGGGTGGCCAACGCATGTTCCTTCATACCGGCCTCATCCAACAATCAGATCGGCCAAACATGCTGATCGGCGTCATCGCGCACGAGACCGGGCATATGGCTGGCGGACATCTGTCACGCACTCAGCAAGCGCTTAAGTCGGCCGCCGTGCCGATCGTTGTCTCCACTCTTCTGGGTATTGGCGCCATTGTTGCGGGCGCGGGGGACGCTGGTTTTGCCCTTATTACCGGGGGACAGACACTTGCCCAACGAGACTTTCTCTCCTACAGCCGCGTTCAAGAAGCCTCCGCTGACCAGGCGGCTGTAACCTATCTTGATCAGGTTGGCTGGTCCGGCCGTGGGATGATGGACACATTCTATCTCTTTCGCGGGCAGGAAGTGCTCAGCGAGCGCCAACAAGACCCCTACCTGCGATCTCACCCACTCTCCACCCAGCGCCTCAGCGCTCTGGAAGATCGTGTTCTGAGTTCTCCCTTTGTAGATGTCCAAGACCCACCAGAGTGGATTGCTGCTTTTGAAATGATCAAAGCCAAGCTGCATGGCTTTATAGACCGCCCTGCCGTCACCTTCCGCCGGTATCCCACATCAGATACCAGCATTCCCGCGCGATACGCGCGCGCCGTCGCCTATCACAAGCTGGGAGATATTGCGCGTGCGCTCGGCGAAATCGAGCCGTTGCTCATTGCTATGCCAAACAATCCTTTTGTCTGGGAATTAAAGGGTCAGGTCCTGTTTGAAAGCGGCAAAATAGAAGAATCGGTTGGCCCTTATCGCCGGGCCGTTGAGCTTGCTCCAGGCTCCCCGCTCCTGCATGTGGGGCTCGCGCAGTCCCTGATAGGCCTCGAGCGACGCGACGAGACCATTGAAGGGCTTCAACATCTGGAAATCGCACGTCGAACCGACAAAGAAGATTCCCGCGCCTACCACCAAGCCGCCATCGCCTATGCGCGCCTTGGCGACTATGGCAATGCTGAGCTGTCGACAGCGGAGCGCTTCTATGTTCTGGGACAGTTGCCACGCGCGAAGCAACATGCGGCCCGCGCGCAGGTAGAGATGGACGAAGGGACACCCGGCTGGCTGCGGGCTGAAGATATTTTGAAAGAAAAACCACAAGGAAGCTGAGATGAAATATGGGCCTAGTTTGCCTGATAGGTTTACTGGACGGATGAGCGCGGCTGCGTTTGCCGTGACGTTGGTTCTTGCCACTGTTTGGGGCAGCACGTCGGTTACAGCAGAAAGCGCTCAATCTGAGTTCAATGCAGATCAGACAGAAGCCATCGGCGAGATCGTCCGAGAGTACCTGCTGGAAAACCCTCAGATTTTGATCGAGGTGTTTGACAAGCTGGAAGCGCAACAGGCCGCGGCAGAAAAGCAGGCATCTGAGGCTGCTATCGCTGACAATAGCGATGGTCTTTTCAACGACGATTATTCCTATGTGTATGGCAACCCCGAAGGTGACGTCACGGTCGTTGAGTTCTTTGACTATAAGTGCGGGTATTGCAAACGCGCCGTCAAAGACGTGATCGCAGCCGTTGAGGAAGATGGCAATATCCGGCTGGTCTACAAAGAGTTTCCCATTCTTTCAGAGCAGTCTGAAGTTGCGGCCCGGGCCGCTATGGCCGCCATTTCTCAGAACAAATATATGGAGATGCATCTGGCCCTTATGGCGACCAGTGGCGATCTCGATGAAGATCGCATCATGCGTATCGCCGATGATGCTGGCCTGAACGTCGATCGACTGAAGCAGGATATGAAAGACCCGGGCATCCAGGCAGCGATTGATAGAAACCATCAGATCGCTCGGGAAATTGGCATTGAAGGCACACCAGCTTTTATCGTTGGGAGCCAATTGGTTCCCGGCGCAGTTGGCAAGGCGCGGCTGCTGGAAGTGGTCGAGCAGGAACGGACAGCCTGCGTCAGCTGCTAATTCAGTTACCGGTCAGATGAGCCCAGCGACGGGAGAACTTGGGTCCGCATAGCGTTTGCGTGGCATGCGACTGGCAAGATATGCCAGACGCCCGGCTTCCACCGCTTTCTTCATGGCTTCGGCCATGAGGATCGGTTCTTTAGCTTCTGCAATCGCCGTGTTCATGAGCACACCATCGCAGCCAAGCTCCATAGCCACTGCGGCATCCGAAGCAGTGCCGACACCTGCATCGACGAGCACGGGCACGTTTGATTGCTCTACGATCAGGCGAATGTTGATCGGCGTTTGAATGCCGAGACCCGACCCAATCGGTGCACCCAAAGGCATGATGGCCACGCAACCCATTTCCTCCAGACGCTTAGCAAGCAGAACATCGTCTGAACAATAGACCATGACCTTAAAGCCCTCTTTGATAAGGAGCTCTGCGGCACTCAGGGTTTCAATCATGTCTGGGTAAAGAGTCTTGCGATCACCCAGCACTTCGAGCTTTACCAGATCCCAGCCACCCGCCTCGCGCGCGAGTCGGAGGGTGCGGACAGCCTCATCCCCTGTGAAACACCCCGCAGTGTTGGGCAAGTAGGTGTATTTCTTGGGGTCAACATAATCGACCAGCATGGGTTCATTCGGATTGGTGACATTCACCCGACGCACGGCCACAGTCACAATCTCCGCCCCTGAGGCTTCGATGGCGCGGGCTGTCTCTTCAAAGTCTTTATATTTGCCGGTGCCGACGATAAGTCTAGACGAATAGGTCTCACCAGCAATCGACCAGTTGTCGCGAGTGCTCTCTTCTTCCGTCTTCATTGCCGCCTCAGCCATCGCGCAACTCCTACCTAACCGGTTATCCACCCCCGACAAACTGGACCAGTTCCAGAGTGTCGCCGTCTTTTACTTCTGTCGCATCATAGGCGGATCGGCGCACAATTTCGAGATTATGCTCCACCGCCAGTTTCTGTGGATCGAGACCAAGTTTGATCAGCAGGCTCGCCACGGTCAGTGGGCCTTCAAACTGGTGGCGCTCTCCATTGATGGTGAGGGTCATGGGGATTCTCGATCAGTGATTGCTATCTTAAGGCCATTCGACCACCCCAGGATTTAGCACGGTCTGTGACAATCGGAAATCCACTCCGGTTAGAAATCGCCTGTTTATCTGCTCAGGCTGGTCTACACCGCCAAGAGCTGGTCGATCGGCATTTTGTCCACGTCGATCTTGGGCCGTGAGAGATAGAACTCCGCGACGAGATTGCCATCAGCTTCTTCATTTGTTGGTTCAAAACCTCGCTCACGAAGCTGGTCGAGAGCCTGTTCCTGTTCGTCATCTGATTCAAAACGGCGTTGCAGAAAGGTCTGACCTTCCAGCTTTTCTGTCACATAGCCTCTGTCTGCCAGCGTTTCATCAATCGCGTCGAAGGGAAACATGCGCAGCACGAAATTTGCGATCCAGGGTGACCGGCCCGCCATGACGGCCGGCAATATATTGTCGAATGTTTTTTCTGTCACATAGCCCACACATCCGGTGGAGGTTACCAGGTCGGTCTGCGACAGAACTTTGCTGGCCTCGGTCGACAACCTCCCCGTTTCCAAATTCACCGCAAGACCGTCGTCCAAAAGCCCGACATCTTCGGCAAAGGAGATTGCGTTTTCCGCCAGATCCAATCCGACAACTTCAATGTTCTGGGGGTTTTCAAGATTGGTGAAATATTCTTTGTCGCGCGCGGTGACTTCCTCTGCACCAGCGACAGTCAATTCCGTATCGCCCCAATGCGAATAAAGTTCGTCCATGGACAGATCATGTTTGAGCAATGCTGCGTTGACGCCATAGGAGCACCCCAAGTCCAACACATGCACCGTATCATCCTCGTCCTGACGAACCTGCTCGATGATTTTGCGGAAAATAGGAAGGGCCGTATCGGGGATGGAGTAGTTCAGCTTTTTCAGTTCCCGGAAGTAGGCCCTTGGATCAGGCTGATTGTAGATATGATCCATATTGGCTTTGACTTCATTGATATCCTGAAAGTCGGTATTTTCCATTGTCAGCCTTCGCTTCCGTGCGGTTTTTAGTCACTCACATCCACGTCACCACGATTTAAACCGTCCTCGGCAACAGGATGCGCAAAAACAATTGCCCCCACCTTGTCCGGCGTGGCTCGCAATTGTTTATGTGGGTTTGATCTGAGAACCCTAACATAGCTGCTTTGGGATAGATACCGCTGCTGGGTCCCGCAGCGGCATCAAGGGCTTGTCTTCTATCCCTCGACGGGATGCATTTCCCGCGCTATCCATGGTCCCAACAAGAATATTGGGAGGAAGAAGCCGATGAAAAATGCATTGGATTTTACCGGCAAGCGTGTGCTGGTCGTTGGCGGCTCAAGCGGGATCGGCAACGGGATTGCACGGGCCTTTTTAGACGCTGGCGCGGACGTCCATGTCTGGGGCACGCGCGCTAACGCCAGCGACTACGCAGGCGATGACGGTTCCGACCTTTCAAGCATTACCTATGCCCAGATGGACGTGAGCGACTTTGATGCGATCGAAGCCTATGCCCCACCCTTCGACAGTTTGGATGTGCTGGTCCTGAGCCAGGGTACAGTCCTCTACAAACGCCAAGAGTTCAAAATGCCGGGCTGGCAGAAGGTCATGGATGTGAACATTGGCAGCCTGATGGCGTGCTCTGAAAAGTTCCACGACATGCTGGCCGCCTCCAAGGGTTCACTCATTACCATCTCCTCGACCGCGGGCTATCACGCAACGCGCGGCAACCCTGCCTATAGCGCGTCGAAGACCGGCGCGATTGGTCTCACCAAGACACTCGGCGAAGCCTGGGCGAGCGATGGCATTCGCGTGAACGGGATTGCGCCGGGTCTCGTGGATACCAAACTCACCAAGGTGACCACGGAAAACCCGAAGCGCCTGGAAGGCTCGCTCCGCAACATACCGCTCCACCGCCTGGGTACACCGGAGGATATGGCGGGTGTCGCCCTCTTCCTCGCCTCACCCCTGTCTGCCTATGTGGTTGGACAAACCATTCCGGTCGATGGTGGGCTGATACTTTCTTAGAAACACGTTTTCGGACAGAAAACCACCCAGGCCAGTTTTGGCACTTTTCTTGAAAACGCTCTTGGAGAATGTACACACATGAAAGCGCTTACGAGCCACGGTAAAGGCGATATTCGCTACGAATCCTACAAAGACCCGGAGTGTCATGCGGACACCGACGTCATTGTGAAGATGAACACCTGCGGCATTTGTGGCTCGGACCTGCATATTTATCACGGGGCTCATTTCACGGGTGATACCGGCTTCTGTGTCGGCCATGAAGCAACCGGCGAAGTGGCAGAAGTGGGTCGCGGTGTGACGCGTTTTAAAGCAGGCGATCAAGTGATGCTCTCAGCCGCTGTCGGCTGCGGATGGTGCGCTCCTTGTCTCTCCGGCCACATTAATCGTTGTGCGAACAATCAGATGGGCTGCTACGGGTTGGGACACAATCTGGAAGGCTGTCAGGCGGAAGGCATTCGCGTTCCCATGGCAGACTTCAACCTACGGGCGATCCCGGAAGGCATCTCCGAAGATCAGGCCCTTATGCTCACCGACAATCTGCCGACGGCTTACCTCGGGTGCCTCAATGCAGACATTGGCCCCGGCAAAACGGTCGCAGTCGTCGGACTTGGGCCCATCGGCCTCATGGCTGTCGAAATCGCTTTCGTGCTCGGTGCCTCAAAAGTCTATGCCCTGGATCTGGTACCTGAGCGACGTGCGCGCGCTGAGAAGCTCGGCGCCATCGCGCTTGATCCTACTAATGCCAAAGAGAGGCTGATGGAGGAAACCAAAGGCCGCATGCTGGATTGCGCCGTCGAAGCGGTCGGCTCCGACATCACCATTCGTACCGCCATTGATCTGGTGGGTGCACAAGGCACCGTCTCCGTCATTGGCGTCAATCAGAGCATGGATTTCCAATTCCCTATGGGCCTTGCGTTTATCAAGGGCCTCACCTTTCGGATTAGCGCTTGCTCCGTTCAGTGCCACTGGGATGAGCTGATTTCACTCATTCGGGGTGATCGTCTGCATCCGGAGACAGTGATCACTCACCGAATGGGTCTGTCTGAGGGTCCGGAAGCCTACCGGCTCTTCGATACCAAAGAAGACGGGGCGCTCAAGATGGTGATGTCGGCGTGATCTGCTCAGGTATTTAGCGCTTAACTGATGGAACTGGCAGCTTCCAACGCGTATACAACTCGGGAACGAGAGGTGACTCGCGTTAACCCACCAGGCAAACAAGGAGCGTAAGGTGGGTGAAACGAGATGGGTGAGACACATTTTCGCCCTTTTCGACTTCTAGATAGACCCAGTTATGGGAAATTCCATTTTTGGCGGTATTCTGCGGATAATGGACGGAACGAGATGATGGATACGGGGCATGGCTAAGCCAATCTATGTGCTGAACGGGCCGACCTTGAACATGCTTGGCACGCGTGAGCCTGAAATCTATGGAACTCAGACGCTCGCCGACGTTGAAGCGATGACGGCTGAACGCGCAACGGCGCTGGGGCACAGCATCGACTTCCGTCAGTCCAATTCGGAAGGCCAGCTCGTTGACTGGATTCTGGAAGCGCGGGACAAAGCCTGCGGCATCGTTCTCAATGGCGCTGCCTATACCCACACCTCTGTCGCGATCATGGATGCCATCATCGCGTCTGAACTTCCGCTTGTGGAAGTTCACATTTCCAATATTTTCAAGCGGGAAGAGTTCCGCCACCATTCCTATGTTTCACCCGTGTCTCTAGGGTTCATTTGCGGCCTGGGACCGATTGGTTATGTACTTGCCGTCGAGGCACTTGCAGACCACCTGAAGAAGTAAAGAGGGCACAGAGCCACATGAGCACAAAAGGCGTCGATCAGGATTTGATCCGGCAACTCGCGGATATTCTGACGGAAACAGATCTCAGCGAGATTGAGGTTGAAACAGATGATTTGAAAGTGCGTGTCGCGCGCCAATCACAAGTTGTCAATGTCGCTGCTCCAGTTGCCGCAGCTCCTGCACCCGTTGCCGCTGCCCCGACACCTGCAGCTGCTCCGGAAGGGGGCAGCAAAGCCACCCATCCAGGTGCTGTTCCCTCTCCCATGGTGGGCACGGTGTATGTCGCCGCTGAACCAGGTGCTGCCGCTTTCGTCAGTGTTGGGACCCAGGTCACGCAAGGCCAGACGGTGCTCATTGTTGAAGCTATGAAGACCATGAACCAGATCCCAGCGCCGAAGTCCGGCACGGTGAAGGAAATCCTTGTGGAAGATGGACAGCCGGTCGAATTCGGCGAACCCCTCCTCATCATCGAATAAGAGCTGGAGCCCGCGCCCTAATGATCGAGAAAGTTCTCATCGCCAATCGCGGCGAAATCGCACTTCGCGTGCACCGGGCCTGCAAAGAGATGGGCATTTCCACCGTCGCTGTGCACTCCACCGCAGACGAAGATGCCATGCATGTGCGCCTCGCCGATGAAAGTGTTTGCATCGGCCCTCCTTCAGCAACTGACAGCTACTTGAACATCCCGGCTATTATCTCCGCATGTGAGATCACCGGCGCGGACGCTGTGCATCCCGGCTACGGCTTTCTGTCAGAAAATGCGCGCTTTGCTGAAATTCTGGCAGCACACGACATTACGTTTATCGGGCCCACCGCAGATCATATCAACCTGATGGGCGACAAGATTGCCGCCAAAACGACGGTTAAGGACCTGGGCATTCCAGTCGTTCCTGGTTCTGACGGCGGCGTGACGACCGATGAAGAAGCGATGCGCGTCTCAAAGGAAATCGGATTTCCGGTTCTCGTGAAAGCTGCCGCTGGCGGCGGCGGACGCGGTATGAAAGTCGCCCCCACAGAAGATGACCTGATTGAAGCGCTTCATACGGCTCGCTCGGAAGCGAAAGCGGCCTTTGGCGACGATGCCATGTATATCGAGAAATATCTCGGGCAACCGCGCCACATCGAAGTTCAGGTGATTGCCGACTCCCATGGGAATGTCGCTCACCTTGGCGAACGCGACTGCTCCTTGCAACGCCGTCACCAGAAGGTGTTGGAAGAAGCGCCCTCGCCTGCGCTCAATGACGCAGCGCGCGCCAAGATCGGCGAGATCGTTCGGAATGCCATCGGCAATCTCGGTTATCTGGGTGTCGGCACGATTGAGTTTCTCTACGAGAATGGCGAGTTCTATTTCATCGAGATGAACACGCGTCTCCAGGTGGAACACCCCGTGACCGAAGCCATTACTGGCATTGATCTGGTGCGCGAACAGATCCGCATCGCCGCGGGCCTTGAGATGAGTTTCACGCAGGAGGATGTTGAATTCTCTGGCCATGCGATTGAGTGCCGGATCAATGCGGAACATCCGAAAACGTTTGCGCCCTCACCTGGCACCATCAAAGGCTTCCACCAACCTGGCGGACTAGGCGTGCGTGTCGATAGCGGTGTTTACACCGGCTACCGGATCCCACCCTATTATGACAGCCTGATCGGCAAGCTGATCGTTCATGGACGTAACCGAAATGAATGCCTGATGCGGCTGCGCCGGACATTGAATGAATTCGTGATCGAAGGCGTGGACACAACCATTCCGCTCTTTCAGGAACTCATCAATGAGCCTGACCTTATGAATGGCGACTATCATATTCACTGGCTTGAAGAGTTTCTCGACCGCTCGTGAGAAATCTGGTTTATCGCATTTCCGGACGGTGAACCGCGAAACACTTCACCTGGAAATGCCCTGGCACACTGATGGAAGAAATCAATCCCGAGACATTGCTCCGCGCCTATGCTTATGGTGTCTTTCCTATGGGAGAGGCGCGCGGCTCAGACACACTCTATTGGGTTGATCCAGAACTTCGCGGCATCCTCCCCCTCGACACCTTCCATGTGCCGCGCCGTCTTGCGCGTACCATCAAGGCAGATACCTTTACCGTCAAGGTCGACACAGCTTTTCGCGCTGTGATGGAAGCCTGCGCGGAAGATATGCCCGGTCGTGGCGGCACCTGGATCAATGCGGCGATCCTCAAGGCCTATACAGAGCTGCATGAGCAAGGGCACACACATTCAGTGGAGTGCTGGCAAGACGGTGAGCTTGTCGGCGGGCTATACGGCGTTTCGCTCGGGCGCGCTTTTTTTGGGGAGAGTATGTTTAGCCATGTGCGGGACGCGAGCAAAGTAGCGCTTGTGCATCTGGCCGCGCGCCTAGTCCAGGGCGGTTACGTATTGCTGGACACACAATTCGTGACCTCCCACCTCTCGCAATTTGGCGCCATAGAAATTCCGCGCGATGAGTATAAGGCTCGTCTTGCAGAGGCACTTATCGGCGAACCAGGTGACTTTTATTCGATTGGATCTGACGTTTCCGGCGCTGACATTTTGCAGTCGATCAGCCAGACGTCATAGACCGGGTGCTCCACCGCGTTGAGCCCCGGGCTGGATGCGAACATCCAACCTGAGAACAAACGTTCGGGCGGCCTCGGCAGGGAGGGTTCGCCCACGTCCTTTTCTGCAAGTTCATCTGCCAATGTCTTGCCGACATCGAAGACTTCAACGAAAGCGGTGGTTTCTGGCGTCTCGGTTGGTGGGCGCTTGTTACAACTGTTCGCGAGAATTTCGAGAGTTCCGAACTGAACCCGTTCGCCGATCTGCACTTCAAGACGCGTAATACGGGCCGTAATTTTATCAAGGCCTGTAAATATCGCTGTCTCGCCGACTGGCTCTGCGTTACCGGCAACGCTCGATGCCACCAGCGCTGCCGCTGCTAGAATACCGCTGCGAATGCTGCTCAGGGTTGACCTCACTCGCTGCCACCCTGGGCACTGAAGACTGCTTGACCCACTAGACCGATCAAATCGATCGATCCTTGCGTGAACTGAATCTCGTCTCCGCTTGCCAACATCTCTTCAGATCCGCCCGGCGTAATTGAGACATAGTTCCCGCCCAGCAGACCTTCGCTGGTGATCTTTGCAGATGAGTCGGTTGGGAGTTGAACCTCATCTGTAAGGTTCAACGTAACCACCGCAAAATAGTTGTTCGTATTGAGAGACTGCGCTGTCACCGTGCCAATCTTAATGCCCGACATGCGCACATCAGATCCAGTGGCGAGACCGTCTACACGATCAAATTCGGCCGTCACCTCTATGCCGCTGACATTGCCGACGTCTGATACCGAATATCCGTATGCCAAAAAAGCAGCCGCAACCGCAATCACGATGCCGCCGACCAGCGTTTCGACAAAGCTGTTATCCATCTTTAACTTCCCTGCCTTTGCCGACCTGTCAACGCTCTCTGAGCCTATCTGGGCCGTTCGGCGGATAGCGCACCGCCGGAATCACTCAAACTATCCCTACGGTTTAATGATATTCCGTTTGGGAATTCCTAATAAGGCCTGTATCGCGCGGAAGTGTGGCTATCTTGCGCCATTCCGGAAGGTTTTTGCGGTGATTTTCAGTTATTCCGGCGACCAGGCGTCATAATCACCCGTTACACGCGGACGACCGCCTTCGGTCAACAGGCTTCCGTCCGGCCGGTAGGCGTAGGGTGTGCCCGTGAGGTTTGGCTGGTGGGGTTTGTGCCACTCGCGCACCGTATAGTCTTCCTCGGTGGGAATCGTGTCGACGGTCTTGTGCATCCAGCCATGCCATTCAGGTGGAATGCGCGATGCTTCAACCAGACCGTTATAAACCACCCAGCGTCGATCCTCTTTTGACCGGTAATATTTGTTTCCCTGCGCGTCTTCGCCCATCAACTCACCATTGCGCCAGGTGTGAAAACGCGTGGCCAGCGTTTGGCTGTGCCACCAGGTGAAAAACTGCGCCAGAAAGCTCATGGGAAGGCCCTGAATTCAATCTCGCATCGCAGAGTGCAAACGAGATTCTTTATGAGAAACGCGGCGAATATGGCATTCCGCAGGGGTTCCGTCCAGCCCTGAAGAGGCCCAGATAGCGTACGGATTCGGCTACAGATCCAGGTCCCAAGCGTCGCCTGCTGCCACTTTTTGCTCCGCAACAGCAATGGCAGTTTTTGGAAGGTTCAACGTCAGTTGCTGGCGCATCTGTCCGTCTTCTTCGAAAAACGGGCGCTTGTCGCCCAGTATCCAATCCACCCGGTGCAGAAGGTTCGCCGGCGTCAACGGCTTAACGAGGAACTGGCTCGCGCCTGCTTCGAATGCCTGACGGATCAATCGCGGACGACCATGGGCCGTCAACATAATGACCGGAATGAAACAGGCTGGCTTGTTGTCAGCTCTCCGCAGAACCTCAAGGAAGGAGCAGCCGTCCATCGGCTTCATTTCCCAGTCGCTAATGATGAGATCCGGCTGCCGAATTTTAATTTCCGCCAAAGCTTCGGTGCCATCCGTCGCTTCGCGGATCGTCTTGACGTCAAACGCTTCCAGGATGGTGTGGACAAGTCTGCGCATGTGGAAATTGTCATCCACCACTAACACATCAAGCGTGCCGAGCTCGCGCCCGTAGGCGTTGCTGTGCTTTGCTGCGATGGATTGCATGCCCAAATTAACCCCGTGTCTCAGGCAGGCTGTCATTCGCCCGGCGTTTACCAAGAAGACCGAGCATTCCTGCCCATTTCTTTTACGCGCTAAACCCTTCTGATTAGTAACCAGCGGGGGCGGAAAAGAGTCGATTCGCGAATCTTTCGGTGGAGACATTCCCTACTGAACACACTCGCCCACATATTTTGAGGCCCGTACGCCATTCGACACAAGTGCTTGACGCCCCCGGCTCTGACCACCACAGTTTGTGTCGGCTCAGATGAACAACACAGCATCTGGTACCAACCGGACATAAGGCGGCGACCAGGTTCCGCCCGTTCCTTGAGCAGCTGAGATAGGGGAATTTCCCTATTGAGTCAGTGGGTTAAGGACACGGGACCGCAGGAAAGCTGCCTCTTATGCGCCATCTGGGACCAACCTGCGAGCATCTGACCAAGGGCAAAAAGATTGGCGTTTCGTCGGCGGCGACGGGCGCATCTACAAGAAGATGATGGGGGCCAAATGCGCATACAACGGTGTTTCACAGACGAAGCCAAATCGCCTTACGAGGGTATCGAATTCCGCACAACGACGAGCGAAATCCGAAATCCGGACGGTACGATTGTGTTTCGGCTTGATGACATCGCGGTACCGGCGGACTGGAGCCAGGTTGCAGCTGACATTCTGGCACAGAAATACTTCCGTAAGGCCGGCGTCCCGGCAGTGCTGCGCCCGGTCAAAGATGAGAGCATTCCATCCTGGCTCTGGGCTCACGAAGCAGATGAGCCCCGGTTGGGCGACATGCCAGAGGGCGAGCGGTTTGGGCCAGAAACAGACGCCCGACAGGTTTTTGATCGGCTGGCAGGCACCTGGACCTTTTGGGGCTGGAAAGGCGGCTATTTCGACACAGAAGCAGATGCCCGCGCCTTCTACGACGAACTGCGTTTTATGCTCGCCACACAAATTGCCGCGCCAAACTCTCCACAATGGTTCAATACCGGCCTCAACTGGGCGTACGGCATCGACGGTCCAGCTCAGGGCCACCATTATGTGGACTTTCAGAGTGGTGAGCTGACAGTTAGCGACAGCGCCTATGAACACCCGCAACCGCACGCCTGCTTCATCCAAGGCGTCGATGATGACCTGGTGAATGAAAACGGCATTATGGATCTGTGGGTCCGTGAAGCGCGCCTGTTCAAATTCGGGTCTGGGACCGGATCCAATTTCTCTCATCTGCGGGGCGAGAGCGAGCCTCTTTCCGGTGGTGGCAAGTCTTCAGGTCTCATGTCCTTCCTGAAAATCGGGGACCGCGCTGCAGGCGCTATCAAGTCTGGTGGTACCACACGGCGCGCCGCCAAAATGGTGGTGGTCGATGTGGATCATCCCGACATTGAGCACTTCATCAACTGGAAGGTGATCGAAGAGCAGAAGGTTGCTGCCCTCGTCACCGGCTCAAAGATCAACGAGAAGTTCTTGGGTGCTGTGATGCGCGCCTGCGTCAATTGCGAAGGGCCCGAGGGTGACTGCTTCGACCCGAAGAAAAACCCTGCGCTGAAACGCGCAATCATTGCCGCGCGTGAAGCCATGATCCCTGAAAACTATGTGCAGCGGGTTATTCAGTTCGCGAAACAAGGTTTCAAAGAAATTGAGTTCCGTACCTATGACACCGATTGGGACTCGGACGCCTACCTCACTGTGTCAGGCCAGAACTCGAACAATACAGTCCGCGTGACGGATGACTTCCTGAAGGCGGTTGAGTCCGACAGCGACTGGCATCTGATCAACCGGACAGACAGTGCGATTGCCAAGACGCTCGACGCGCGGGAGCTTTGGGACCAGATCGGACAAGCCGCCTGGCAGAGTGCTGATCCCGGCATCCAGTACCACACAACGATCAATGACTGGCACACCTGCCCGGAAAGTGGCGAGATCCGCGCCAGTAATCCGTGTTCGGAATATATGTTCCTTGATAATACGGCGTGTAATCTCGCATCCATTAATCTGATGCAGTTCCGTCAGGCGTCCGGACGCTTTGACGTGGAAGCCTTTGAGCATGTGGCCAAGCTCTGGACCGTGGTGCTCGAAATTTCTGTACTGATGGCGCAGTTCCCGTCGAAAGAAATTGCAGAACTCTCCTACAAGTTTCGCACGCTGGGCCTCGGCTTTGCGAATATCGGCGGCCTCTTGATGTCCCAGGGCATCAGCTATGACTCCAAAGAGGCCCGTGCGATCTGTGGTGCGATTTCAGCGATTATGACCGGTGTCTCCTATGCCACGTCTGCCCAGATGGCGAAGGAACTGGGAGCCTTCCCCGGCTTTGGCGAAAATGAGACCCATATGCTCCGCGTCATGCGGAACCATCGCGCTGCGGCCCATGGGGAAGCAACGGCATATGAGGGTCTTTCGACCAATCCGGTGCCACTTGATGCGCCCCACTGCCCACAAGGCGACCTTGTCGAGCATGCCCGGGCTGCCTGGGACCTCGCTGTCTCCATGGGCGAGAAATATGGCTACCGCAATGCCCAGTCGACCGTTGTGGCACCCACGGGCACGATCGGCCTTGTCATGGATTGCGACACGACCGGCATCGAACCCGACTTTGCTCTCGTGAAGTTCAAAAAACTCGCCGGTGGTGGCTATTTCAAGATCATCAATCGGGCGGTGCCACAGGCGCTTCGTACACTTGGCTATAAGCCGGAGCAGATTGAAGAGATTGTCGGCTATGCAGTGGGCCACGGTACACTTAATGGCGCGCCCGGTGTGAACCATGAAACGCTTGCAACTAAAGGCTTTACCCAAGAAGCACTTGAACTTGTGGAAGGCGCTCTTGCGACGGCTTTCGACATTCGGTTCGCCTTCAACAAATATGCGCTTGGCGAAGCTTTTTGCACGGAGACACTCGGTCTCGACGCGGATGCCATGGATGAGATTGATTTCGACATGCTGGCGGCCCTCGGCTTCAGCACGGACGAAATTGAAGCTGCAAACTTGCATGTTTGTGGCGCGATGACGTTGGAGGGTGCGCCCGGCCTCGCAGAGGCGCACCTTCCCGTCTTCGATTGCGCGAACCCGTGCGGCCGGACAGGGAAGCGTTTCCTCTCTGTCGACAGCCACATCCGCATGATGGCGGCTTCGCAGCCTTTCATATCCGGCGCTATCTCCAAGACCATCAACATGCCGAACTCGGCCAGTGTAGAAGATTGCAAAGAAAGCTACATGCTGTCCTGGAAGCTTGGCCTCAAAGCCAATGCGCTTTATCGCGACGGCTCGAAACTTTCCCAGCCTCTCAACGCACAGCTGGTGGAAGATGACGATCTGGACATGGAGATGGCAGATGAAGTCATTGCCGCTGCACCGACGCTCATTGAACAGCCCGCTGCCGCACAGGCAGCAACACTCGCAAGCAAGCTAGCCAGCAAAACCCTTGAGCAAGCGCAGACAGCGGGCGCCGCGATGGCAGACGGAGAGCGCGGCGAACGCGCGAAACTGCCGGATCGTCGTAAAGGTTACACGCAGAAGGCGGTTGTCGGCGGACACAAAGTCTATCTGCGCACCGGCGAGTATGAAGACGGCACGATCGGTGAGATTTTCATCGACATGCACAAGGAAGGGGCTGCCTTCCGCTCGCTCATGAACAATTTCGCCATCGCGATTTCGCTCGGTATGCAATATGGCGTGCCGCTGGAAGAATATGTGGAGGCCTTCACGTTCACCCGCTTCGAGCCCGCAGGCCTTGTACAGGGCAATGACACGATCAAGAACGCCACCTCGATCCTCGACTATGTGTTCCGCGAACTTGCCGTCTCCTATCTTGGCCGTCATGACCTCGGTCATGTAGAACCTGCGGACCTGATGCCCGACGCCATGGGTGAGGGAGAAGACGAAGGCAAGCTACCGCCCGCCCCGATGCCCGCAACGGCCATCGCCTCGCCGGGCTTTGCGCGGAACACGCAGCTTGGGAACCTTTATGTGGTGCGAGGTGGCGCGGCGACCGTTCGTGCAGGCCAAGCCGCAGAGGCGCTCATGGCTGAAACACTCGCAGAGCCTGAAACCATGCTGGTGACAGAGACAGAGATTGTCGCCACAGAGCAGATTGCAGTCGCGACAACGGTTCAGGCCGGAGGTGGCAACACGTCCATCTCCCGGACCATGTCTGCGGCGGTGGAAGCACGCATGAAGGGCTATGAGGGGGAAGCGTGCAGCGAATGCGGCAACTTCACCATGGTTCGGAACGGCACCTGCCTTAAATGCGATACATGTGGTGGTACGAGCGGATGTAGTTAACTGGACTAGGTGCTCAACACTGCCCCCTAATTCTAACCTGTCATGCCCGGACTTGTTCAGGGCATCCAGGGTTCCAAACATAGGCCTGTGCGCTATCGCTCCTGGACCCCCGGAATAAATCCGGGGGTGACGGCTTTTGTGTGGACACCGTTCTGAGTTCCCACTCCCCTCACCCGTCCTCGAACGAAAAAACCTCTTCGAGTGGCCGGCCGAACTCACGCGCAATGAGGAAGGCAAGCTCCAGCGACGGCGAATAGGCGGCCTTCTCAATCGCGACAATGGTCTGGCGGGTGACACCGACACGCTCTGCCAGCTCCTTCTGCGTCATTTCATCATGATCGAACCGCAGACGGCGGATATTGTTCGCTACGCGCGTCTTCTTGGGGCGAGCGGCTCCCTTGTCTTTGGCCATCGCTCAGGCGCCCTTCCGGTAAAAGCGGAACTGCACCAGAGACGCGATGATGTCCGCGCCGGCAAAGGAAAACATGACGAGATGGAAGACAAGGAATGCACTGCCACCAAAGGCCAGTACCAGCATGGAGAGACACACCCCGGTGCCCGTCAGATAGTGGGCGACCTTGAGACTTTTTAGTTCAATCATCCGGTCGCGCTCATCCATCAGGTAGGCCGTCTCGTCTTCCGCGTCGCCAGCAACTTTTGTCAGCACAATGTTGAAAGCAATCACGATGACAAAGGTCACGACAATGGTGCCGACAACCAGCGCGAGGATGCAGGTGCCGAGCAGCGCCAACGCGTCCGGACCGTCAAACCGTCCAGCGTCCGCGAGGCCCGAGACCACCCAGCCATAGACGCTGAACACCAGCACCATACTGAAAAGATAGGCGACGATATTTCGCTCTTTGAAGGACAGGGATTGCAGCATGAGGCTCGGTCTCCTTGGTTGCAGGACGGGGTACGCGACGTGGGCTCACAGCGCCCACGTCAACTCTGATATACCTCATGTATGATTTATCTTACTCAGAGTCAAATATTTTTTACTTCTATTTTTCCGCGCTGCCGCCTGAACTTTACCTAATGCTTTTGTATCCCTGGTTCGAGACGGCCCACCAATCTGTAAATTGGTAGGCCTCCTCACCATGAGGACATAGTTTATAAGACGCCCTCATCCTGAGGAGCGGGGCCATGCAATGGGACCGCGTCTCGAAGGATGCCTGCCCCGGAACAATTCCGGGGGTGACGGCTTCTGTTTGATTGAATGTCTGAGTGAAAGGACCCTGCCCTCATGAGCGAAACTCCCAAAGGATATTGGATCGCCCACGCTACCGTTACCGACCAGGCAAAGTATGACGAGTACCGCGCCGGCGTCGCCGCACCGTTTAAGAAATATGGCGCGAGGTTCCTCGCCCGCGGTGGTGACTTTGAGGTGGTGGAAGGCCAGACTAAGGAACGCCACATTGTCGTGGAGTTCCCAAGTGTCGCGGCGGCAAAGGAATGCTTCCACTCACCGGAATATCAGGCGGCCAAAGCCAAACGCAAAGGCGCGTCAGAGAATGACGTGATTATCGTGGAGGGGGTTTGAGGCGATTGAGCGAACTTCTAATCCTTCTCTGCTGCTTCCGCAGCAAGTCTCTTATCATCACGGGCAATTATCCTGGCCAGCCAGATCTTTGCCTCAATTGACAATCTCTCTGAGAGTGCTTGCCCGTCGGTACACTGATGCTCAACTAGCGCACGTGCTAACATGACACCATCTGGGGAGTTGTCAGCTCTGCTGCGCGCGATGCCATTGCTGACGGCCGCGGAACTTTCGCATGATAGATTACCCAAGAATTGATGGAGCATGTATCGATAGTTGCCCTTATTATCGCCAGACCAGCCTGCAAACGCTGGACCGGTACCGGCCAGACTTCCTGCGACGCGCAGGTGCAGCGACTCAGACGGACCAAAATCAGGAACTAGAGGTCTTTCTGATGCCTTATCTATCTCGCGTTGCATTCGGCGCCCATAACCATCTGGCAGGTCCTCTGCTAGCTTACGGAGTCGAGTCCAGAATGCCTCTCTCTCTGCATTGGAGGGCTTCCAAGCCTCAGCCTCGGTAAAGTCTGCCAAATTGATAAAAGTGTTGATGAAACTAGCACTCTGAAGCTGGGTAAAACGCAAGTCTGCACCCTGAAGCCCAGCCCCCTCAAGATCCGCACCCTGCAGCCGGGCCCAAAGCAGGGTTGCACCCTGTAGAGCTGCTTCCTCCAAGTCTGCACTCTCAAGGTTAGCATAGCTCAAATCTGCTCCCTGCAGCTGAGTTTTTCTGAGTCTCGCCGCTTGGAGCTCGGCAAATCTCAAGCTGGCTCCCCGAAGATCAGCAAAGATCAAGTCCGCGCCTTGGAGTTGAGCTTGGCTCAAGAGAGCCTCATTAAGCTGGGCTCGGCTTAAGTCCGCACCCTGGAGCAGAGCGTTATCCATCCTTACCCTCTGAAGCTCAGCGTGGCCCAGATCCGCACTCTGAAGTCGAGTATTGAACAAGCGCGCACCTTGAAGCCGGGCATTTCGCAAACTTGCCCCTTGAAGTTGGGCACTAGAAATATTTGCACGTTGAAGCTGAGCGCCCTCCATATGTGCCCCAATAAGGCTTGCACTAAACAAAACAGCATAGCGTAGATCGCGCCCACGCAAGTCCATTGGGTGGCCATATCTCACGCGCGCCTCTTCAACCTTTGGATCGTCTGGACCGTATTTTTCAATGTAAGCTGCAATAATTTCTGGTGGCGGATCGGAAGCCCAAAATGTGCGTCCAGGAAGTTCTAGGTTTCGGTACATACCGACCGCCTCGACATCCTCCCACAAATTTTTTGTTATCGATTTATCGATCCATGAATCTGGTGGCGTCAAGAAAAAGCCGGAACTTGCCCAGATTGTCAGCGCTATGGCATATCGCCTAAGAGCAGCGACGGTAAGTTGAGCAGGGCTCTCTGAGCCTGCGTGAAACAAAGCAAGAGATGCAACACTCAGAAGCACCAGGAAGGAATGCCAAGTTGTTATTGGGGTGCTGTGGTAAGCGAGAAATTTGTACTGGGTGTATATAATCAACGCCACCGGCAAGAAATAGAGAGCAGGACCAACAATCGCCCATAACACAATGTTCTCCCGCTGGTTCTTTCCGAAACCACCAATCAGAAGCGTATAGTCGAAAGGAAAGAGACGTTCCCGAATGAGTCCTCTTTCTATATCTCCCATGTCTTCAATTTGCATGCGCAACTGCGACAGCTTGTTCAATAGATTGAAATGAAAGAGCGCAAACAAGAATGGTGCAACGACATAGAAGGTGAGCAGTGGCACGCCAATGTCGAAGAGAGGCATTTTGACCGGCGTTTCACGGAGCAGGTCTTCGTGGGTGGTCCCGCTCACCAGAATGAAGAGGGTTGCGCCGAGGGCAAGGTATGAAAAGAAAAGCGTGCGGCAGTAGGATGATGTGTTGTTGATCGCATCAATCTGCGCAATTTCATTATCAGTCAGACTACTGGAAGATGCAGTGGTCTCACTCGTTCGACGCAAGCGCGCCCGTCGATCTTCCGGTCGGATGAATGACATGCCCACTCCCCACTTCCTCAGCCGCCACACCGGTTAAGTAAAACTCCTAGTTTGAGTATGAGGCAGCTCCAATTTCCTGTCACCCCTCCACATAAACGATAGATTCTGGTATGCTGATTTTGCGGCAGGCAAATTCCTGCCGTGGGGCGTAGTAACCCCGAACATGACATGCGGTCACACGTCGTTAGGTTTTACCTAAGCAGACATGCGTGGCCGGGTGACGGTCACGCATGTCCAGGGCTCACGCCTAAAGGTGACCGTGCTCCATGTCATGTGGAGGTTACTAACATCCGGCTACTCTCATGCCTGCCGGACCCGCCCCATCTCAACAGAGAAAAAAGGGGCGGACATGACCCGAGATGATGAGCCAGATGGCAAAGCCGAGCGCCATACCAACACTCCCCAAGACCAAAAGCCGGAAGAGGATCGCACCCTCGCCTTTCTGCCTCCGCACACGCGCATGCATTACAATGATGCAGACGCGCGGATGCAGAACACGCTTTCCCATGTAAACCCGGCGCGGGCGGTAACGTTTCTGCAGAGCATGCATGGCCCCCAGGCGGGACAGGAAGCGCTGTTACGGGCGCTGACAGCTGAGCGCTTGCTGCACCGGGTCACGGCGCGCTACTGGCTGGATGTGTATGACAAGTTGGTTGAGTGAGGTTGCAGCTTATCACGCCGGCGTTTCTTTCCCTCCTCTGCTGTCACCCCCGGATTTCTTCCGGGGGTCCAGGAGCGATGGAACTAAAGCCTGTGTTTGGAACCCTGGATACCCGGGACAAGCCCGGGTATGACGTCTTTCGTTTGTGGGTACCGCGTTGGCAAAAAGAACACGAGGATCCATACCAAGTCGAACGGCTGCGTGGACCCTCGGGTCAGGCCCGAGGGTGACAGGTTTGGGGGGGGGCCAAGTCCGGGCATGACACGGGTGCTGGTGTGGTGGCAGACTAAGTCGAAACCAAAGGAGCCTCTGTCATGAAACTGATGTCGATCTTGAGTGTGGCCCTCAGCACCCTCGCCTTGTCCAGCTTCTCTGACCCTGCCCTTGCCAGCCATCATGAAGCCGGGGAACAAGCCGCAGCTGCAGCCGAAGCCCCCGACGCCAACATCGATACCACTTCTAATCCCGGGTTCATCGCACAGAGCGTCGACGAGATTGAGCTTCAACGTGTACCGGGACTGGAAGGGATTACCGCCGCCATCCTCTATGGCGACCCAGAGACGCCGGGCCCCTATGTGCTGCGTGTCCGGTTTGACACAGAAGTGCGCAGCCCGCCCCACTCCCACAATCAGGATCGCTTTATCACCGTGATTGAGGGCACCTGGCATTTTGGCACCGGGGTTTCGGGCGGCTGTGCCGCGACCAAGCCGCTGCCTGCTGGCAGCTTCGCCTTTCACCCCAAAGGGGAGTTGCACTTTGATGGGTCCTGCGGCGATCCGGTGGTTGTGGAAATTCGCGGCCAGGGTCCGGTCACCACCGACTTCATTCAGTTCAACTAACGAGAGGCATGGCCCCCATGTCCACCATCATCTCCCAACGCATGACCGCTGAAATTGACGGTGACTTTGTTGTCTTTCTGATCGGCATGCGGATCAATAAGTGGTGGCTGCCGCATAAATGGGTGCCGGTCTCGCGCGCCATGTTCCGCATGCTGAAAGAGCTTGAAAATTCAAATGCTGAGGAAACAGGGTTTCTCGGTGTGGAGCGTGCCGGTAGCCTCTTCATCCAATATTGGCGATCCTTCGATCACCTGGAAACCTATGCGCGCGCAGGTGACCACGAACACTGGCCGGCCTGGGCACGGTTTAACGCCCTGTTAGGCAAGACCCGTGGCGATGTGGGCATCTGGCATGAAACCTATCTCGTCAAAGCCGGTTCTTACGAGAACGTCTATAGCGGTATGCCGCCCTTTGGCCTTGGCAAGGCCATGGAGCCACAAGGCGGTTTGATCCCAGCGACGGGCTCTCGCGAGGCTGCCCGGGACCGTCTACGCTCACAATAAGCCCTGCTCCACCGCGAGGCTTTGCCACAAGCCAGATCTATTGGTGGAGACTCTACCGAAACTAAAGATTTATTTTTTGCTGGCATTCTTACCCAGCTGAAATGTTGTCGGCTGAGAGTGAGGGTGCGTGGGCAAATCAAAACTGGTGTCTGAGGCCACATTGGCACTTGCCGATCTGTGGTATCGCACGCGCGATGGTTTAGGTGTTCGTGCCCCTCACAAGAGGGATCTGCCGCTCAGGGAGCTTGCCCCTTTCATGCCTTACATCGCGCTGGTCCGCTTTGATTCGGACGGCCGGGCAAAATACGAACTCTTCGGAACACAACTTGTCGAGTGGGCTGGTGTTGACCTTACTGGCCATTACCTGGATGAGACCTTAACCCCAGAGGCCGTAGCCCAACGTGAAAATGGATTGATGGTTTTTCACGAAACAGCAAGTTCAGATGCACTACGCGCGCGCTGGTCCGTCGGCACTGCGACAACGACAAGTGGCCGGGTGGTTCAGATAGAGGACCTGGCATTGCCCTACTTCGATGGACAGGCATCGGAGATGCGCCATCTAAACTTCGCCTCCATTTTGGGAACACTGGATTTTGGCGAGGGGATGTCCGGCTTTGTTGAAGCTGATGAAATGATCTGGTTCGATGCAGCCAAAACGCGCCCTAGCTGGCTCTCTATGGCCGCCCCAGGACAGGGCTAAGCACGGTGTCATGAAGACGCAAATGTGCGGGCGGAGATGCTCTGGGTGCCTACTATCCCAAAGCTGATGGTATGGAATTCAATGCCCTTGATGACAGACCAGACTGGATGTATCTGCGTCAGAAGATTGCAGCAGCGGAGTGAGCCCCCTGCAGCGCGTACCGAATACCTAGACACAGCGCTCACCACATATTAAAACCTCCATTCTATCTATGGGGGACTCCGTGTCATCAGTGGTTGTTAAGTCAGAAGCAATGATCGCGTTTGCCTCGCTTTGGTATGACGCGCGCGATGAAGCCGGTGTTTCCATACCTGCCAAGTCTGACCTGCCCTTGCGGGGCTTGGCCGCTTTCATGCCAAATCTATTGCTGCATCGAATTGATGAGAATGGCCACGCGTTCTGCCTTCTCTTCGGCACAGCACTCACGGATGCGTTTGGCGAAAACCTTACTGGTACCTATCTGGAAGAGCGCATGACGACGGTTGATGCCACAAAACGCAGAGAAACCTTTGAGGCTTTCTACAGAGAACATGGAGAAGGCACGCCGTTTGGTCGGTGGGTCAGCGGCACACTCAACAGCCGAACAGGCAACGTGATTGGATTCGAAAGCCTGGCATTTCCCTATATTGAGCCGTCCGATGGCTCTACGCGACAAATGGTTCACGTTCTGCCGCTGGACAATTTGAGCTATGGCGACCGGTTGATCCCTCATTTTGCAGAGGAAACCGTGCACATGTTCCGGCCGGATGGCCCACGACCTGCTTGGCTTGGCCCTCGTTCCGCGATCTGACGTCTTACTTCTTTTCCGGTGGCGGAATGTGCCGAAGGTGCAACTCACGCAGCTGATGGTTGGCAGGCTCTGACGGCGCGCCCATCAGCAGATCCTCTGCTTGCTGGTTCATCGGATACATGGTCACTTCGCGAATGTTCGCCTGATCAGCAAGCAGCATGACGATGCGGTCGACGCCCAGCGCAATGCCTCCGTGAGGTGGTGCGCCAAAACGGAAAGCGTTCAACATGCCTGCGAAGTTCTTTTCCGTGTCTTCGCGGGTGTGCCCTGCTATCTCAAAAGCTTTGAGCATGCATTCCGGATCTGCGTTCCGGATGGCACCAGAACCCAACTCATAGCCGTTGCAGACCAGGTCGTATTGCTGGCCCATAACGTCCAACGGGTCTTGAGTGTTGAGCGCTTCAAGACCGCCTACCGGCATGGAGAACGGGTTGTGAGAGAAGTCGATCTTGCCCTCAGTCTCATCAAATTCGTAGATCGGGTAGTCCGTGATCCAACAGAAGCGGAAGACGTCTTTTTCGATCAAGTCCAGTTCTGTGCCAATGCGCGTCCGTGCGTTTCCCGCCAGAGCTGTGGCGGCTGCTTCCTTGTCACAGGCGAAGAACAAGGCGTCACCTGCTTTAACGTCCGCTTTTGCCGCCATGCCCTGGAGCACGTCCGCAGGGAAGAATTTGGCAATCGGTCCCTTACCAGCCAGCGCACCATCAACTTCTTCAAAGACGATGTAGCCAAGACCTGCCGCGCCCTGGTCCTTGCGGGCCCAGTCGTTGAGCTTGTCAAAGAAAGATCGTGGACGATCTCCCGCGCCTGGCGCTGGGATACCACGTACAATGCCACCCTGAGCGATTACATTTTTGAATGCTTTGAAGGTGACTTCCTCAGGCGTGAAGAACTCGGTGATGTCGACGATTTCAATCGGGTTGCGCAGGTCCGGCTTGTCATTGCCGTATTTCAGCATCGACTCCTTATACGGAATGCGGATGAAGGGTGCCTTATCGGCCACGCGAGGCGTCGCCATGGAACTGGCGAAAGTACCAAATGTGTCGGCAGCTACTTTCTCCATCACTTCGAAGACTTCGGCCTGCTCGATAAAGCTCATCTCAACGTCGAGTTGGTAGAATTCCCCTGCAGAACGGTCGGCCCGGGCATCCTCATCGCGGAAGCAGGCTGCAATCTGATAGTAACGATCAAAGCCTGCCACCATGGTGAGCTGCTTGAACTGTTGAGGTGCCTGGGGCAGCGCATAAAACTTACCGGGGTGCAGGCGGCTTGGTACCAGGAAGTCGCGGGCGCCCTCAGGGCTTGAAGCCGTCAGGATCGGTGTCTGATAATCAAGGAAGCCCTGGTCTTCCATTGAGTTGCGCATGGCGCGAATGAGTTTAGAGCGCAACACGATACGCTCATGCAAACCATCACGGCGCAGGTCGAGGAAGCGATTGCGTAACCGGATGTCTTCAGGATATTCAGGCTCACCAAATACCGGCAACGGAAGCTCCTGGGCTTGCGAGAGAATCTCGGCGTCTTTCACCAAGATCTCAATCGCACCGGTTGGCAGGTTTGTGTTCACTGTGTCTTCAGACCGGGCGACGACAGGTCCGTCGATGCGCATGACAGATTCAGCACGCACGCGCTCCGCAAGCTTGAAGCCTTCTCCCATATCAGGATCAAACACCAGTTGGGTCAGACCATAATGGTCGCGCAAATCGATAAACAGCAGGCCGCCGTGATCACGTTTCCGGTGGACCCAGCCTGAAAGGCGCACAGTCTCGTCGACATTTGATTTGGTGAGCTCGCCACATGTGTGGCTGCGATAAGGGTGCATTTTGGCTTCAACCCTGAAAAAAGGCAGGAATTACAGGGTCTCAGGCGGATGCCGACCCCAGTTCTGGGTGCCGAAAAGCGCATGAGACAGCTGATTTGTCAAGGTCTGACAGCTCCACTTTCCTCCGGGGCCAAATCCGGCGACCAGGGCCTGTGGACGGGGGCGACAGACGGGCCAGATTGCGCTATAGGGGCCTCATGGAAATTATTACGACGACTGCCCAGCTGGAAGCAGCCTGCGGCCACCTGGCGAAGGCCTCCTACATCACTGTCGACACTGAGTTTATGAGGGATTCGACCTATTGGCCGATCCTCTGCCTCATCCAGGTTGCTGGGCCGCGCCACGAGTACATTATTGACCCCCTGGCAGATGGCATCGACCTTGCGCGGTTCTATGACCTCATGACGGACCGAAACGTCATCAAAGTGTTTCACGCCGCGCGCCAAGACATTGAGATTTTCTATCATGAGGCGAAAGCCATCCCGGACCCGCTGTTTGACAGTCAAGTGGCTGCCATGGTCTGCGGGTTTGGCGAGTCCGTGGGATATGAAACCCTGGTGCGCAAGCTTGCCAATGGCAAAGTGGACAAATCTTCTCGCTTTACGGACTGGAGCCACCGCCCACTGACCGACAAGCAGTTAAACTATGCGATGGCAGACGTGACCCATCTGCGGAAGATCTATGACGTGCTTGCCCGCCAGATCGCTGAGAATGATCGCGTGGCCTGGGTCGGCGAGGAGATGGCCATCCTGCAAAATCCGGAGACATATGCGCTACGCCCGGAAGCGGCCTGGAAACGCATGAAAATGCGCGTAAAAGGTCGTAAGGCTGTTGGCGTGCTTATGGAGGTTGCTGCCTGGCGGGAGCGTCAAGCGCAGAAACGCGACACACCGCGCAATCGCATCATGAAGGATGACGCCCTGTTTGAACTGGCGAACCAACAACCCAGAGACCTTAAGGGGCTGGACCGGCTGCGCGCCGTGCCGCGCGGTTTCTCCAACAGCCGATCGGCGACAAGCCTGATCGAAGCGATTGAAACCGGCTTAAATCGGAATGAGGCCGACCTACCGGATATCGAAGACCCCAGGCCGCTCCCGTCAGGTATCGGCCCACTGGTGGAACTTCTCAAAGTGCTTCTGAAGATGCGGAGCGAGGAGCACAATGTGGCGCCTAAACTCATCGCAACGGTCTCGGACCTGGAGCAAATCGCCGCTTTCAAAGATGCCGACGTCAATGCGTTGAAGGGATGGCGTCACGACATATTTGGCGGCGACGCACTGGCTCTCAAGAAAGGAGAGCTTGCGATCTCCGCAAATGGTCGACAATTAAAACTGACACGACTTGATACGAAGGTTAGCGCCTGACGCTTCAAAGGTCGGGGTTCGCCTAAATCTCCCCGGCGGGAGACGCCAGTCGCGTGGTTCGGGGCAATCCGCCGAGCGAAATTACATCGGTGGTTTTGCTGCCAATCGTGCCCACCTAAACCCTATTTTCTATGTTGCCAAGATTTTGTTCACTAAGTGAATTTTGATTGGTCGTCTTTAACTAGAATTTAGAATTCTCCGTTGATCCTGTGGCGAACGGGATATTTCAGGGACGGGGATCTAAATGTTGGGTGGAATTTTCAATGCCAATATTGGCAAACGGATATTTATTGCAGCAGTGGTGCCCATTGTCGGCATCGCCCTATTTGCTGCCTATATTGTCAGCGCTGAGGTCCAGCGCTACGCCTCTCTAAGCCAGCTACACACGCTGGCATCGATTTCCCCGAAGATCAGTTCGGCCGTAAATGAACTGCAGGGAGAACGCGGTGTCTCCTCGACATACATCTCTTCTGGCGGCACCGGCGTTTGGTCTACCCGTCTTGACCAGCAGTTCGCCTCTACCGATGCCGTCCTGACAGATGTTTTACCTTTTCTGCAGGCATTCCCAGCGGCCAACTATGGTGTGCAAGTTGAGGAACGTCTGACAGCTGCTTTGGCCGAACTCGAACGACTAGAGGGTTTTCGGGAACGGACACGATCCGCGCGTACTACCATCGAGGCAACCGCAGAATATTACACACTGACCATTCGTCAGTTGCTCGACATCGTTTCCGTTGTTGCATCTCTCGCAGATGATGCGGAAATTAAAGGTCAGAGCATTGCCTATATGAGCCTTCTTGAGATCAAGGAACGTGCCGGCCTGGAACGCGCGATGGGCGCCAAAGGGTATGGCGCAAAGGCATTTGACTCCCTCACACACACAGAATTTGTGACGCTCATTGGCCAGCAGGACTCCTACATGGAAGTTTTCCGCGCCTATGCCTCGCCGGAAGCTGTCGCTTTCTACGACGAAATGGTCGTAGGCACACAAGTTGACGACGTTGAATATTGGCGCGATATCGCAGTCGAAGCTGGCTATGACATGCTTTACGATGAGATCACCGACATCCAGTGGTATGATGGGATTTCGATGAAAATCGATCTCATTACCCAGGTCGAGGATTTTGCCTCAAAAGAGATGATCGCTTCCGCAGACGGCGCTTTGAGCTCAGCCTGGATGGCTCTGCTCATTACGCTGGCCACATCTATCGGATCTCTGATTGTTGCCGGTGTCGCCTGTTATGTTGTGGGTCGGTCTATCACGAAACCCCTTGCTACATTGCAAGACCTTATGGGTGAGGTGGCTGATGGTGCGTTTGATGTTCAAATTTCAGGTGCCGACCGCCGCGATGAAATCGGAGATATGGCACGCGCTGTTGAAGTCTTCCGTGATCAGGGTGCAGCTGCTGAGCGTTTGAAAGAAGAGCAGCAGCTTGCCGAAAAACGGGCTGCAGAAGAGAAGCGCGAAAGCCTCAATAAGATGGCTGACGACCTCGAATCTTCAATCGGTCAGATGATTGACGGACTAACTGCATCATCAACTGAACTGGAAACCACCGCCCGCTCCATGAGTGAGTTGGCGGGTACAACGAACGAAGAAGCAATCTCTGTGAGTAATGCCAGCACTGGAGCGACGCAAAATGTCGAAACGGTTGCTTCTGCGGCAACGCAATTGTCCAACGCCATTGGCGAGGTGACAGAACAGATCTCGCTGTCTGCCGCTTTGACGCAAGAATCCCGGGCGGCCTCAGAACAGACAGATGTGCAAATGAAAAATCTGTCTGATGCAGCCAACCGGATTGGGTCAGTGATGGAACTGATCCAGGAGATCGCCGAGCAGACCAACCTGCTCGCGCTGAACGCCACAATTGAGGCGGCTCGTGCCGGTGAAGCAGGCAAAGGCTTTGCGGTTGTTGCATCAGAGGTCAAAGATCTGGCCAACCAAACCGCCAAAGCGACTGGAGAAATCTCAGATCACGTCAACCGTGTTCAGGAAGAAACCAAAACTGCCGCTGATGCCATGACCGGTATTGCCAATAAGATTGGCGAAATCAATCAGGTCACGTCAGCCGTGTCTGCAGCGGTTGAGGAACAAAGTTCGGCGACGCAGGAAATCTCGCGCAGTGCGGAAGAGACAGCTGAAATGAACCGGAACGTCTCTTCAAGTGTGGATACTGTTCGTACGGCAGCGGAACAGACCGGGTCAGCAGCTGATCAGGTGTTGAGCTCCGCAGAAGAGCTTTCCAAAACGGCCGAAGGGTTGCGCAAGCAGGTCGGTGACTTTGTTTCGTCGATCCGCGCCGCCTGATCCATTCGCTACATACAGCAAACAGAAGGCCGCTTCCCGGGAAGCGGCCTTTTTCTATGAGCCCGCTAGATAATCATCCTGTTCGGCTCTACATCAAGTGCCCGTGCCAGGGTGCCGAGGCGCTTCTCGACAACTTCGCCGCAAAATGCCTGGTGCGAACTCTGCACATTCAGCGTTAAAGCGTTCTTGGTCAGAACAAGACGGGTATAGGGCAACACCCCAATGCTCGCGGCGCAGAGGGTGAAGGCAACACGCAATGCAAGCCCCATCACCTGAGCGCGATGGTGTTCTTCCTCCGCCAGTAGGCCTGACAAATCGCCAAAAGCTGCGGGCTCGCCTGCACCTTCATGACGATGAAAACCAACCCGCGCCAGGAAGACACGCTCGGCGTGGGTCACGCCAGCCAAAGGAGCTAAGAGAGTTTGCTCAAAGGCATGCATCGCGCGGTAGTCGGGATGCACATACCACCCAATGTCCGCGAGGCTGCATGCGGCAAGCCGCAACCGCTTTTGTGCTTCTGTTTCCCCAAGCCCATCAGGCCCAAAGAGAGGTGCTATCCAGTCAGCCAACTCGTGTCTATGTTCTGGAAAACGTACCAACCGCTTTGCCAAGTCACTCGCGCCCGCCAACAACGGATCGACCGTGCGATCTGCGTCAGATAGTTGATCAAATAACACTCCTTCGCGGAGACCATAAGCGGAGATTTCCACCTTCTTCACTTTGGTGGCCGCGATCAACCGATTGAGCACCATCGCTCCGAGAGGGAGTGCACCAACACGCCTTGAAGAAACATCCGGTATCTTTGCCAGAGACTTAGGGCCCAACCGTTCAATCAATTTCGCCAAGTCCGCGGCTTCTGAGGCCGGCATTTGATATTCATGCAGAACCCGAACTGGATAGTCATTCTGCGCCATATGAATACGAGCAAGATTTCGCCAGACACCCCCCACAGCGTAGAGGGTGCGCCCTTCCGCCTTGCTCAGCCACTCAACCTGCTCAAATGCCTTGTCGACTTCCTTCAGAACATCCTTTTGCGACAGCCCGCTGCCTAACAAGCGTAAGGGGCCCAAGGGCAATGTCACACCCTTACCTCTCACCCCTTTTTTTAGATCAACAAGTTCCAAGCTGCCGCCGCCTAGATCGCCGACAATGCCATCAGCATCTGGAATGCCTGAGAGAACACCAAGGGCAGCATATTCCGCCTCTTCTTTACCTGACAGGACGCGCATTTTGATGTCCGTCGCAGCCTCAACTTCAGAGGCAAACGCTGCACCGTCTTCTGCGTCACGGACCGCAGCGGTGGCAACCATTACTGTTTGGGCGACGTCTAGCTGATCTATGAGCGCAGAGAAACGTTTCAATGCCCTCATGGCCCGCTCAATGCCCTCGGGATCAAGACGCCCTGTCTCACTCAGTTGGGCGCCGAGCCCAGCCATGACTTTTTCATTGAAGATCGGTACGGGATTGCGCTTTGTGCCCTCATAGATCACCAGTCGAACAGAGTTCGATCCAATATCTATAATCCCAAAACGTCCCTCCATGCGCGCGTGTGGCGCGGCTCGTTTGTCGAGCTCTGATCCGTCTATATTACGCTGGAGGGTTGTCACCTGAGGAAGGCTCGTTTCGCTTTAGTGATTTGCCGCGACCCGACAAGCTCGCATTGTTCATAAAGAAGGTGTGGGCGTTAAACGGCTCCACCCCCGACTGCCGCTCAATACGCTCATAGCGACCGTCCGGCAACATATACCAGCTTTGCTCATTGTCTTTGATATTCGCAACCATGATCTGGTCCAAAATCTGCTCATGCACCGTTGGGTTCGTGACAGCCACAAGGTTTTCCACCCTGCGGTCCAGATTTCTGGGCATCCAGTCGGCAGACGAGAAATAGATTTTCGCTTCATCGGAGGGCAACTCATGTCCATCACCAAAGCAAACGATTCGGGAATGTTCCAAAAAGCGTCCCACGATGCTCTTAACCCTTATGTTGTCAGACAGACCAGGAACACCAGGCCGCAAGCAACAAATGCCTCTGACAATCAGATCAATCTGGACACCCGCCTGGCTTGCCGCATAGAGCGCATCGATAATGATCGGGTCCACGAGCGAATTGACCTTCACCCAGATGGATGCCGAACGGCCTGCTTGTGCGTGCTCCATTTCCTTTTGGATATGCCCTAAAAGACGGGCGCGAAGGTTTTTCGGCGACATGGCGATCTTTTCAAGGCGCTCAGGTTCGGCATACCCCGTCAAATAGTTGAAGACCTGAGCGACATCACGACCGATTGCAGGATCGTCTGTGAACATTGACAGGTCTGTATAAATCTTCGCGGTGATTGGATGGTAGTTCCCGGTGCCCAAATGCACATAAGACCGCAGGTGGCCGCTTTCTCGGCGTACCACGAGGCTCATCTTGGCGTGTGTTTTCAGCTCAATGAAACCAAAGACAACCTGCACGCCGGCGCGTTCCAGATTTCGCGCCCAGACAATGTTGGCCGCTTCATCAAAGCGGGCCTTGAGCTCGACCAGGGCGGTCACGGACTTCCCGGCTTCGGCAGCCTCAATCAAGGCCTGAACGATGGGCGAGTCTTTGGACGTCCGGTAAAGAGTTTGTTTGATGGCGACGACGTCCGGGTCAGCAGCGGCTTGCCGCAAAAACTGGCAAACAACGTCGAAGCTCTCGTAAGGGTGATGGACCACGAAATCCTTGGCCCGAATGGCTGCAAAACAGTCACCGCCAAAATCTCGGACCCGCTCCGGGAAGCGCGCATTGTAGGCTGGGAACTTTAGGTTCGGGAAATCATCGACAATCAACTGGTCGGTCTGCGCGAGGCCAATCAGGCCATCGACCAAAACCAGTTCTTCGTCGCCGACTTCGAGTTCCTGGACCACCAGCTTTCGGAGACTTTCGGGGGTGTTCTTCTCCATCTTCAGACGAATGACGCTGCCGCGCCGTCTCCGCTTCAGCGCAGACTCGAAGAACCGTACCAGATCTTCGGCTTCTTCTTCAATCTCGATATCGCTGTCACGCAAGACCCGGAACGCGCCCTGGCCGATTACCTCATATCCAGGAAAGAGTCTGTCTAGGAAGAGACGGATCAGATTTTCCTGACTGAGGAACCGGATCTCTCCGGCGGCGTCGTCTGCCTGCGGCAGGCGTACAAACCGTTCAATCTGCTGCGGCACTGGCAGGAGTGCATTCATAAGCTTCCCGTCTGTCACCCGGCGCAGCTGCAGCGCCAGACAGAAGCCGGAATTGGGAATGAAGGGAAACGGGTGTGCCGGGTCAATCGCCAGAGGCGTGAGCACCGGGAAAACGGTCTCGAGAAAACGTTCTTCAAGCCAGGAGAATTCCGAGGGTGCAACCTCACTTGCATCAATCACCGAAATCTTGTTCGCCCGGAGCTCAGTCCGCAATTCTTCCCACTGACGCTGTTGCTCTGCCATTAAGAGATAAGCGGTTTCGTTCACCCGCTTCAACTGCTGAGCAGCCGTCAGACCATCCTGGCTGCGAGTTTCAACGCCTGCATGGACCTGGCCGCGCAAGCCCGCTACGCGGACCATGTAAAACTCATCCAGGTTGCTGGCCGAGATGGAGAGGAAGCGCAGCCTCTCCAAAAGAGGATGGTTCCGATTTTCAGCTTCTTCAAGCACACGTTTGTTGAAGGCCAACCAAGAGAGTTCGCGGTTCATAAAACGCTCAGGCGATTCCGGATCTATCGGCGCGACGGATGGGGCGGCTTCTTCGGCCTTGTCGTCTGACTGAACGTCCTCATTGGCAGCGTCGGATGGTCGGGGCGTGCTCATAACAGGTTCTCACGGGCTGCTGGACCAACTTCATTCGATGGGCCAGTAGGTGGGCTTACTCCCTTGAAAACTAACTCAAATTTGTAACCGAGTCATGACGATGGTGCCGCTTCCTTAAGCACTTCAGCCACCAAAGGCACCGTAATCCGCCGTTTTCCCGCGAGCGCTGCCTTGTCGACCGCCGCGACCACCTTTCGGGCCGTCTCAATTGACCTGTCCATGTGGGTCGCCA
The DNA here is from genome assembly GCA_032881465.1 of Parvibaculaceae bacterium PLY_AMNH_Bact1. Lineage (NCBI taxonomy): Bacteria > Pseudomonadati > Pseudomonadota > Alphaproteobacteria > Hyphomicrobiales > Parvibaculaceae > Parvibaculaceae bacterium PLY_AMNH_Bact1. Next base: position 1,276,414 of record CP126168.1, on the reverse strand, counting down.
GATAGCGCAGCGCCTGCTCAGGAGCTAACAATTGCCGGTCCTGGAAGAGTTTTTCCAAGACGGCACGAAGCAGTTCATCATCAGGTGTACCAAGTTCTGCGGTCACCACCGCTCTCAAGCGCGAGGCCAGGTCAGGCAGCTTGATCGTCAGGCTGGCCGGGCTCACCTTGGAGGTCATCAACAAAGAGCTCCCCTCTTCCTTGGTGAGATTCATGAGGTGAAAGAGCGCCTTCTCCCGGTCTGCGGGAAGCTGGTCTACATCTTCCAACAACACCGCTTTAGCAGCGCACAGAGACGGCACACGGCCCTCGTCAAGCTCCTGGGCAGCAAGTGACACAGCCTTGCTTGCTGACTTCCAGACGGCGCCTAAATGGCTTTTCCCGGCGCCGGCGGGACCTACCAGCATCGCAGCAGGTGTCGGCCAGTCGGGCCATTGATCCACAAGTGCCACAGCCGCGCTGTTTGCCTCGGCAACCAGAAAGTCCTCGCGGTCAAAGGCAATACGATGGGGCAGATCCAGAGGGATTTGCGATGGCGTCACCTGTCGTCTCCGCCATTCCCTTGATAGAGAGCGCTCACAAGGTACCTGGCTGCCGCAAAACGGACCAATACGCCCATGGCGGCGGCTACGGGCACCGCGAGCAGCATGCCGACAAAGCCAAAGAGATAGCCGAAGGCAAAAAGTGCCAACATGACCCAAAGCGGATGCAGACGGACCCGGTCCCCGACCAGCTTGGGCGTCAGGAAATTCCCTTCGATGAACTGCCCCAAACCAAAGACACCTGCGACGGCGATGATCCATCCATATTCAGGCCAGAACTGTGAGACGGCGATAATCATCGCCAGTACAAAGCCGACAATGGATCCGACATAGGGGATGAAGCTGATGATCCCGGCGATCACACCCACGAGGAACCCGAACTGAAGCCCAAGCAATGAAAGGCCGATGGCATAGAAGCTGCCGAGGATAAGACACACAGCGCCTTGTCCGCGTACAAAGCCTGCGAGGACTTCATCTATTTCCCGCGCAATCGTTCGGATCGTGGCGGTATGATCGCGCGGCAAGAGACCGTCAATGCGCGCCACCATATTGTCCCATTCGAGCAACATATAGAACGCCACAATGGGTGTGACAAACAAGAGGGAGAGCAAGCCGATGATCGCCACTCCCTGCTGCACCAATCCGGCAAGGGCACCAATCAGCATATCCAGCACGCCATTGGCTGCACTACTGATCGTCGCTTGAACATCCTCACCGTCACCTGCGAGCAACTGGGCGAGTTTGCCTTCGCTTAAACTCATGAAAAGTGTTTTGGCCTGCTCCGCCAAATGGGGCGCGGCTTCAAGGAGAGCCACTGTCTGCTCATAGACAACTGGAAGGAGCACAATCAGGGACGCGAAAAACAGCAGGATGAAAAGTACTGTGATGACCGAGGTGGCCGCCAACCGAGACAAGCCCCATTTTTCGAGCTTGTCAGCCGCAGGATCGAGCAGGTATGCGGCAGCCAGACCCGCAACGAAGGGCAGCAAGACGCCGCTCAGTAACCAGACAAGCACAATAAACACGACTAACCCGGCGATCCAGATCAGCGCCTGACGTTGCATAGTCATCATGTTTGTCCTTGCTTCAGGGCGCTTTGGTCAGCTTCAGCGAACGGCTGCAAGGTACCAATAGCCTTCCAGATTGTTCAGGGTCAGGTTCTTCTGAGCCAGATTCAGTTCCAGGGTGTCCACTGTGCCGACATAATCCAGCTCCACCTGCGCACCTTCTGTGGAGATCGCAACGATGGTGGTTTTCTGGATGAGTGGAATCTGAGCCAGGCGGTTCCTGATCGCCTGCCATTCCCCGATGGACTCATATGCAACTGATGCTGACAGCACCGCGCGTTCGGCAAAGCGAACTGTACTTTCTCTTTTCCAGTCGGCTTGGGTCGCATCCACAAAGCGTCCGGCCAAGCGGAAGGCGGCGGTTTGAAGAGATGGTGCGCTTGTTTCCCGCCCTGACCAGGATTTGGGCGCGCCTTCTCCGGCTGGATAGGTGATGATGCGGACGGAGAGAGCAGAAGGCGTATCGCCAGTCTGCGCATGGGCAATCATAACCCGGTCGGCGCCATAGCGGCTTGCCAGATTCGACAAAGCCGGCCGATCCCCACCCAGCGCCTGTTCAACGGTGAGGGTCGTCATGTCCCCAATGTCGCCCAGCGGTACAACCATCGGCGTCAGGATGTTATCCAGATCGGTGCCCGCCCACGCAGCCGTCCATGCATTGCCCTCATCCCAAAGACGGTCGCCGGTAGCGTCGGTCAAAACCGGCACAATCACCGCTGTTCTTTCGCGGCTTTCGGAAAAGGGAATGGACCTCGCCGTGAACAGGTTTCGAACGGCCGAGGGCTGAAACTTCACACTCAGATTGGCCAGATATCTTGTTGCGGACCGTTTCTCATTTGCCACCTGGAAAGAGCGAACCATCCCCTCAGCCATGGCTGTGTCGACCGTGGGAAGAAGCGACCAGTCTTCCTGGAGCGCGAGACGCTTCAACAGGACTTCCAGCGCGCGGCGCTGACCATCGGCCACTGCGGCATTACGTGCCTGGGTCGCGGTTTCTGCTGTCGCATCCACGGAAATCCCCGTCACGGTGAAGACATCTGCAGCCAGGGAAGGTGTGCTGGTCGCACCAAAAAGCAGAGTAAGTGCCATGAGCGCGCCAAGGCGGGCTCTGGTGCCGATCATTCTGATTTGCCGTCTCATACTCGCTCATTTTCCCATTTTGGCGTGTTTTGCGCCTGGTGATCCGCCACATCCGGGCAAACTACAACATTGAGCGCTGACCATGAAGCGCTACAAGGGCAAAAATGGGGCCTTTTGCCGTCAAGTTCGCCTTGCATCGGGGAGCATTTTGCGGTGTTTTGAGCGCGAACTTCGAGGGCACCCCTCGTCGATTCCTTCGAACCTGACGCAAGGCCTTCCCGCCCCATGACCAATTCTTCAGACGATCGCCCCAATCGCTATACCTACCGCGACGCTGGCGTCGATATTGATGCAGGCAATGCGCTGGTGAAGGCCATCGCGCCTTTGGCACGCGCCACTGCCCGTCCCGGCGCAGATGCGAGCCTTGGGGGCTTTGGCGGGTTCTTCGACCCCAAAGCGGCGGGTTTCAAGGACCCCCTTCTGGTGGCCGCCAATGATGGTGTGGGGACGAAGCTCAAAATCGCGATTGAGACCGGCAAGCATGACACGGTTGGCATTGATCTGGTCGCCATGTGCGTGAACGATCTGATCGTTCAAGGGGCTGAACCGCTCTTCTTCCTCGACTATTTCGCGACAGGCAAGCTGGAACTTGACGAAGCCGAAGCTGTCATTGCCGGGATCGCCAAAGGGTGTGAGATGTCGGGTGCCGCGCTTATCGGTGGCGAAACAGCTGAGATGCCTGGCATGTATGCCGCGGGTGACTACGATCTTGCTGGTTTCTCTGTAGGTGCCGTTGAACGCGACGCTGTGCTGCCCCGCCCAGATGTCGGCCCAGGTGATGTGCTCCTGGGGCTTGCTTCAAGCGGTGTGCATTCCAATGGCTTCTCGCTCGTGCGACGCCTTTTGAGTGATCACAAAATCGGCTTCGATGCGCCCTTCCCCCCATCAGCAGAGAGCGGCGCCGGTGAAACGGTCGGCGACGTTCTGCTGACACCGACGCGCATCTACGTAAAACAGCTTCTCGCCGCGATGAAAGCGACGGACGGCATCAAAGCCCTCGTTCACATTACCGGGGGCGGCTTCACGGAAAATGTTCCCCGCGTCCTGCCTGACAATATTGCAGCGGACATTGACGGCGCCAGTTGGTCTCAGCCGCCCATATTCAAATGGTTGGCTGAGCTTGGCGGCATCGATAATGCCGAGATGGGCCGGACCTTCAATTGCGGCATCGGCATGGTGGTGGTTGTAGATGCAGCTAGCGCAGATGCTGTCACGGCTGCGCTTGAAGCAGAAGGCGAAAGTGTCGCTCGGATCGGCGCGTTGCGCGCCGGTGAAACCGGTGAAGTTGTCATCAACGGTCAATTGGGATCGGCCACATGAAGCTTGGCATTCTCTTTTCTGGTCGGGGCACCAACCTCAACGCCCTGATAGACGCTTGTGGCCAAGAGACCTATCCGGCAGAGATCGCCATCGCGATCTCAAATAATCCGAATGCCCAAGGTATTGCCATCGCTGAGGCTGCTGGTATTCCAGTACAGGTGATCAACCACAAAGAGTTCGAAGACCGTGACACGTTTGACGCCGCCCTTGATTCCACACTGAAAGAAGCAGGTGTAGAGCTGGTCTGCAATGCTGGCTTTATGCGTATTCTCACGAGCGGCTTCGTCAAGAGCTGGCACAACAGGCAGCTCAATATCCACCCGTCCCTGCTGCCTGCCTTCAAAGGTCTGCATGTCCACGATCGGGTTCTGGAATCAGGTGTTCGGTTGACGGGTGCTACCGTCCACTTTGTCCGTGACGAAATGGATGAAGGGCCGATTGTTGCGCAGGTTGCGGTGCCTGTGGACCCAGATGACACAGTCGAAACACTCACCGCGCGGGTGCTTCTCGCCGAACATCAGATTTACCCGATGGCCGTTCGTTTGGTCGCGGAGGGCAAAGCCCGGGTTCAGGGAGAGCGTGTGACAATTCAAGGCATGCCAGAATCAAAAACGGGCCCACTCTACGTTCCAGCACTCACCTGAGCGCTGGACCGAGCAGACCCGCTTCTGAGTCTCATGAAAATTATTGGAGCCCGGTTTTAATCGATCGTGAAACCGAGCTTTGATCTAATTTTCTCATCGCATTTCCGAACCACAAAAGTCTGCAACTTTTGCTGGAAATGCTGTTAGCCAACCAGCTCTGCATCTGTGAAGAAGAATTTGATTTCTTCAGCAGCTGTTTCAGGCGCGTCAGAGCCATGGACAGAGTTTGCTTCAATGGACTCTGCGAAATCCTTGCGGATTGTGCCGTCAGCCGCATCAGCTGGATTGGTTGCGCCCATAACTTCGCGATTCTTGGCAATGGCGTTTTCGCCTTCCAGGACCTGAACAACAACAGGGCCGGATGTCATGAATGCAACCAGGTCGTTAAAGAATGGGCGCTCTTTGTGCACACCGTAGAAGCCTTCAGCCTGCTCCTTGGTCATGTGAATGCGCTTGGATGCCACAATACGTAGTCCGTTTTCTTCGAAACGGGCGATGATCTGGCCCGTCAGGTTACGGCGGGTCGCGTCAGGCTTGATGATAGAGAAAGTGCGTTCGAGAGCCATTTGGCATTCCTTAAGTCAGAGATTGTCGGTAATGACCGGGTTGTGCCCTCATTGGGCTGGATTTTGCGCGGGTTATAGCGGGGCTTGGTGGCATCGGCAACCGGCGCGTGCTAGATAGCCTGCTTTTCCGCCCAAAGCCCCCTTAGCCCGATTGTCTGAGCCCCATGTTGCATATTAACGACATTACCTACCGGATAGATGGTCGCCTGCTGATCAATCATGCAACGGCGGCGATCCCTGCTGGTCACAAGGTTGGCCTTGTTGGGCGCAATGGATCTGGGAAATCGACCCTTCTGAAGTTGATTACCAAGCAGCTAGAGCCTGAAACAGGCAGCATCTCGCTGCCCAAACGCTCGGTTATTGGCGGCGTCGCCCAGGAAGCCCCTGCGGGGCCCACCAGCCTCATCGACACGGTCTTGGCGGCGAACACAGAGCGCGCCTCCCTGCTAGAGGAAGCGGAAACGGCGACGGACCCCCATCGCATTGCCGAAATTCAAACCCGCCTCGCTGACATGAACGCCCATGCAGCGCCAGCACGGGCCGCGACCATTCTTGCTGGCCTGGGTTTTGACGAAGAAACCCAAGCACGTCCCTGCTCGGATTTTTCGGGTGGCTGGCGGATGCGTGTTGCCCTTGCTGCTGTTCTCTTTGCAGAGCCGGATCTGCTTCTCCTCGATGAACCGACCAACTATCTCGATCTGGAAGGCGCTATCTGGCTTGAGAATTATCTGAAGACATATCCCTACTCCGTCATCATTGTGAGCCATGATCGCGACCTGCTGAACCGCTCAGTTCAGGGCATTCTTCATCTTGATCAGATGAAGCTCACCTACTACCAGGGCGGCTACGACCGGTTTGAGCGCACACGGCGCGAAAAACAAGCCCTGCAGATGGCGATGAAGAGCAAACAGGAAGACGCCAAGCGCCATATGGAAAAGTTCGTAGAGCGTTTCCGTTACAAAGCCAGCAAGGCACGGCAGGCTCAGAGCCGGTTGAAAGCCCTGTCAAAACTTGAGCCCATCCCGGACATTGTCTCTGATCGAATGCTGCCCTTTCATTTTCCCAATGCGGAAACGCCGCTGGCCTCCCCCATCGCCAGACTGGAACGTGCGTCCGTTGGGTATGAAGAAGGCACCCCGGTTTTGTCTGGCATGGACTTGCGCATTGATCAGGATGATCGGATCGCCCTTTTGGGGGCAAACGGCAATGGCAAATCAACCTTTGCGAAGCTCCTGTCCAGCAAACTCACGACCCAGGCTGGCCATTTCTATAAATCCAAGAAGCTGCGGGTTGCCTATTTTGCCCAGCACCAGCTTGATGAACTGCATGCGGATTGGAGTGCGTACGACCATTTCCGCGAATTGATGCCAGACGCAACCCAGGCACAGGTCCGTGCGCGGACAGGTGCGGCGGGCTTTGGCGCGGACAAGGCTGACACCAAAGCTGGCAACCTGTCTGGCGGCGAGAAAGCACGGTTGCTCTTTTCTCTGGCTACATTTCACAAGCCACATCTCATGATCCTCGATGAGCCAACAAACCATCTGGACATTCAGGCACGGGAAGCTCTGGTCCTGGCGCTCAACGAATTTGAAGGGGCTGTGATCCTGATCAGTCATGACCGCCATCTGATTGAGATGACGGCGGACCGGCTTTGGCTGATTGCTGACGGCGGTGTGTCACGGTGGGAAGGAGATCTGGCCGACTATCAGAAGTGGCTGCTTGATCCTGCACGTCGCAATGGACCGCTCTCACACGTAGACGAGGAAGATGCAGAGGACGGGCCAGATCCGGAAGCCACTCGCAAACAGCTACGCCGGGATGCGGCGAAAGCCCGTGCGTCCATCGCGCCCCTCAAGAAAGACATTGAGGAGGCAACCGCTGCGATTGAAAAAGCTCGGACCTTTATCGAGAAAGTCGATGCGCGGCTGGCCAATGGTGGGCTCTACCGAACGGACCCCGACAGAGCTGCAGAGCTCGTACGTGGACGCGGTGCCGCGCAGAAATCCCTCGACAAAGCCGAGGACCGGTGGCTCAAGGCCTCGGACGCTTACGAAAAGGCCAAAGAAGCGGTTGCCAAAGGAGCTGATCCTAAGTCCAAGTCCTACTCGAACTGATCCCCAAGTATACCAGCTGCGATCTGGCTGCCCGTGCGACGTGCATCGTGACCAACGATGATGGCAATCTCAGGATTGGCCGCCTCCAATTGTTTCAGTTCGGCGACCTGCGCATGGGTTCTTGCTCGGTCTTCGCCAAGGAAGCCGTAGCTCACGAGATTGGGCCGTGTGCGCACTTGATCAATCCCCGCATAGTTCCAGGCAACATCTCCGATGAAGAAATATTCCTGTCCATCATTGCGGCGTACATACACGATTTGGCTGCCCGGGGTGTGGCCCGCTGCCTCGATCAAAACCATGCCAGGGGCTAACGCCATCATGCCGTCATAGGAAAGGGGTTCATAATCTTCAAGCGCACCCTCAGGGTAATGCACATCACCCCATTTTTCCGGATAGGCAAGTTGCAGATCGGTTAAGCGGACCCTATCGAGCAACGCAATCGCGTCCGGGTGCGCGACAGCCCCACCCACGTGATCATAGTGTTCGTGGGTGAAGACGATCTGCTGTGCATTGGTCAAAGCGGTCATCAACCGGGCATAGGACTCATCGTTAAAGAAGGTGGCTCCGCCCCCAATCGCCGCCTGGTCTTTGCTCATGGCGGCATCGATCATGATATGCCGATCTGCATAGACGACCTGATAGGCATAAATCGGCAACTGATGCGGCGCCCAACTCCACCCTGTGATCACGGCTGCACCAGGGAACTCGATCCCGACCGGGGCTTCCGTATTCACCTTTGAGGGGAGCGGCCCCTCAATGCTGGTGCTCAAGGTGCGCACCTTGCCCAGATCGATCGAGTAAAGAGCTTCATCGACATCACTCATCTGCAACAATGCGATGTAGTAGCCAAGACCACCAAGAACCAAAATGGCCAGAACGACCGCGCCAAGCTTTTTCATGTTTTTACCCCACCCATTGTGCCTTTAACTCAGGCCTTTTTCTCCCAACCGCCAGCATCGTTTTGCTGCCAGTAGGTCACGTCATGTCTGCCCTCGCTGAGGGTCTTCCAGTGGCCCCGCGCTGCGCCGACAGCCTCATCATCCCTGCCATCGAACATGAGAACACAGCGTTCATAAGGTTCGATTTCGCCCGGTACCGCGCCGTCGACCAGGAACAGCACATCTGCTCCGTTGGGATTTACGCTCTCAGCCGTCAGTGCCACAGGCTGCTTCTCTAAAGGTCCGTCTTCCTCAGTCCCGTGAGGCAGGAAGGCATCATCACTGTAGGTCCACAGTGCTCCGTTCAGAGCATCGAGGCGTTCAGGATTGCCAACCTGGACCACGGCCTTCCAGCCTCGTTCCAAACTGCGCTCCAAGAGCGAGGGCAGCACTTGCTCCAACGACGTTTGCTGCAGATGATAAAAAAGAACCTCGGTCAATTTTCGTAATGGTCAGCGACGAGCTTGTTCAGCAAACGCACGCCATAGCCAGACCCCCAGCTTGTATTGATGGCGCTCGCTGGCGAATTCATCGCTGTTCCCGCAATATCGATATGCGCCCATGGGCGGCCATCAACAAAGCGCTGTAGGAACTGCGCAGCCGTAATGGATCCACCATACCGGCTGCCTGTGTTTTTCATGTCGGCAAATTTGGAGTTGATCATCTTGTCATAAGGCTCGCCCATGGGAAGACGCCAAACTTTCTCATTGACCATCTGTCCCGATGCGGTGAGTTGCTCGCTCAACTCGTCGTCATTGGAGAAGAGGCCTGCATATTCCTGTCCGAGCGCCACCATGATGGCACCGGTCAGGGTCGCCAGATCGATCATAAATTTTGGATCAAACTTATCCTGCGTATACCAAAGCGCATCAGCGAGCACGAGCCGGCCTTCAGCATCGGTGTTAATGATTTCGATGGTCTGGCCATCTGCAGCAGTCACAATGTCTCCAGGGCGTTGTGCACCGGCGTCCGGCATGTTTTCAACCAGGCCGATCACGCCAACTGCATTTACCGGTGCTTTCCGCGCTGCCAGGGCATGCATGAGACCTGTCACACAGGCAGCGCCGCCCATATCACCCTTCATATCTTCCATGCCGGCACCGGGTTTCAGCGAGATACCGCCTGTATCAAAGCAAACGCCTTTGCCGACAAAAGCGACAGGTGCTTCGCCCTTTTCGCCGCCCATCCATTGCATGGTGACGAGTTGGCTTTCACGAACAGACCCCTGCCCGACACCGAGCAGCGCGCCCATACCCAGCTTTTGCATGGCTTTTTCACCAAGCACATCAACTTTCACGCCAAGCTTGGTGAGTTCTTTCGCGCGTCCTGCAAACTCGCTGGGATGAAGGATGTTGGCTGGCTCGTTGACGAGGTCTCGTGCAATACAAACGCCGTCCGCGATCTTGCCCAATGGAGAAAAGTGCCGACGCGCCTGGGTGGTCACGGCCGACATAATTGTGACCTTGCCAAGCTTTGTTTTGGATGGCGCAGGACGCTTTTTCTTTGTCTGATATTTGTCGAACTTGTAGCCCCGGAGCTTCGCCCCGAACCCGATGTGCGCCGCCGCTTCCTCTTCACCAACTGACGACCCTTTGATCGGATCGATTGCAACCGCAACAGTTTTGTCAGCCGTCTTCTCAAGATGGCCGACGAGTGAGCCGCCCAGGGTTTCATAAGTCGAGGCGGTGAGCTTCTCTGGTTTGCCAAGCCCGACCAAAACCACACGCGCAGCTGACAGGCCCTTGGGCGACAACAGATCGATCATCTGCCCCTTAGAGCCCTTGAATTCAGCCCCCTTCATCGCGCGTTTGAGGGCTCCACCTGTCTTTTTGTCGATTTCCGCGGCACGGCCGCTCAGAGGCTTGCCTTCGGCTGCAAATACGGCCACTGCCCCGGTTTTGGGCAAGGAAAAATCGGCAAAAGTCACATTCATGGATCGCGTCCCTTAGTTTTCGCTTTTCTTCACATCATTTTCTGGTTTTCTAGCAGAAACTTGCTGAATTCTGCGGCTTCCCAGAGAGGTTAAAATGGATTAACCATTCATTCTTAACATGCAAGCTATCCTAGAGTGAATTCAGAAGCGAATTCTGTGCCTAACGCCATAGTTCACTTTGCAGCTTTTAGAGATTTAAGGACCACACGCGGATGATGACCGGCTTCACCCGCTACATTCTTTGGCAGGCGACAGGACCGCTATTGCTCGCCACCCTCGCACTTACGGGGATCATCTGGCTGACTCAAGCCCTGCGGCTGCTTGATGTGATCATCGCCCAGGGACAAGGTGCTGGCACCTACTTTTTCCTGACGCTGCTTTCTATCCCCAGCGTGTTGACCTTGGTGCTGCCTATTTCACTCTTCATTGGGGTGCTCTACTCACTCCATCGGCTTTACTCGGACAGTGAATTGGTTGTCATGTTCTCCGCTGGCATCAGCCGTTGGGGCGTGGCCAAACCGCTGTTGATTCTCACTGGTCTTGTGAGTGTGGTAATCCTGAGCCTCAACATCTACATCGCTCCTGCTGGCCTCCGGGAGGTAAAAAAGCGCTTGTATGAGATCCGGGCCGACTTCGCATCGGCGATGATCCGTGAGGGGGCATTCAACAACCCAATCAATGGTCTGACTGTCTATGTCCGCAACAGGAAGTTGAACGGAACCATCGAGGGCATTTTGGTTCATGACAATCGAGACCCCATCGAGCCGGTTACCTATATGGCCGAAACAGGAAACCTGGTGTTCTCGAACACAGGCCCACGGCTGGTGATGTTCAACGGCAACATTCAACGCGCCAGCAGCGCTGATGGGGAAACCTCCCTCAGCCTCCTCTATTTCGACAAATACACCTATGACCTCAGCCAGTTTTCCTCCGGTACTTCCACACAATATTACGAAGGCCGGGAGCGCTATTTATCGGATCTTTTGTGGCCCGACCCGGATGACATTTATGCAGCCAACTACCGGCCGCGGCTCCTTGCTGAAGCACATGATCGCCTCGCAGGTATCCTCTACCCGTTCATGCTGACCTTTATCGCGCTGGCGAGTCTCATTTCCGCTGAATTCAACCGACGTGGGTATGCGTTCCGGCTTGGCGTTGCTGCGGTGCTTGCGCTTGGTGCACGGCTTGTTTCACTCATCCTCTTCAGCACCACAGTGACTTACACCGAAGTGGCTCTTGCCATGTATCTGTTTCCTCTGACGATCTGTTGCGTTGCCGCTGCATCAATATCAGGTCTTCGAGTCGGCCGGCTGTTCGCACCAGTTCGAGCCATGATCTCGTCTCGCTCCAAGACTGCCGTCCACGGCGGGGGAGCCTGACCCTCATGCACCTTTCCTGGACATTCTCACGATATTTCAGCCGCCTGTTTCTCTATGCGGTGGGGATTTCATTTCTGATTTGTCTTGCCATCATCTTCCTCGCAGACTTCGTTGAACTGCTTCGGCGAACTTCCACAAAAGATGATGTCGGCATTGGCATCGTGATCTCGATGGCTTTTTTACGTCTTCCCAGTCTTGGCTGGGAGGTGATGCCGTTTGCTGTGTTGATTGGCGGCATGGCCTCGCTTCTTCGGCTGAACCGAAGTCAGGAGTTGGTGGTTGCACGCGCCGCCGGAGTGTCTGTCTGGCAGTTTCTGATGCCCGCCGTGTTTGTCGCCTTCCTCATAGGTGTCGTCGCTGTGACCGTCTACAACCCCATCGCTGCAACGATGGTTTCGCAGTTCGGGCAGTTGGAGAGCAAGTTCATCAAAGGCCGCGCGAGCCTCTTGTCGGTCGCACAAACGGGCTTCTGGCTTCGCGAGTCCGATGAGAATGGCAAATCTGTTGTTCACGCGTTGCGGGGAAGCAGCACGGATGGGATTGAACTACAGGACGTGATCATATTCCGCTATACAAACGACAATGTGTTTGCTGGGCGTCTGGATGCGTCGAGTGCTGATCTGCAGCCTGGCTACTGGCAGCTGAAAGAGGTTTGGTTGGCGGAGCCATCCGGGCAGCCCAGATATCACGATACCTATCAATTGGCGACGGAACTTCAACCAGAGCGCGTGCACGAAAGCTTTAACCGGCCAGAGACTATATCTTTCTGGGATCTACCGCGCTTCATCGAACTGGCTGAAGAAGCGGGCTTTTCAGCACGCCAGCATCGTATTCATTTCCACTCCTTGCTCGCCAGCCCGATTTTGTTTGCGACTATGGTCCTTGTCGCCGCAACCTTTTCGATGCGAATTTCCCGCCTTGGCGGTGTCGGCCAGTTGATCATCGCCGCCATTTTTGCGGGATTTATGCTGTTTTTCCTGACCCGCCTGTCACTCGCATTCGGGAGCTCTGGAATCATCCCTCCAATACTGGCAGCCTGGGCACCCGCCCTGATTGCCATGCTCCTCGGCCTTTCCGCCCTTTTCCACCTTGAAGACGGCTGAATCGATAGAAAAAAACTAAAAGTACCGGAGAAGACCTGCAAGACGTGCAAATTGTCTGGTAGACATTGGGGACTGAGATGCGGGGGGATCTGTGTTGCGACGAGTGGGAAACATTGTATTGAGTTGGCGAAGCTTCACTCCAACCTGGCAAATCGCTTTGGTTTTTGCCGCGGCATTTGTGTTCATATCAAACAGTGTTTCCGCTGCCGATATTAAGCCTGGCGGTAATGTCCTCATGCAAGCGGACACGCTTTCCTACGATCAGGACTCCCGGACAGTCACAGCGATGGGCGATGTTGAGGTCGCTTATGGCGACCGCATCATGACCGCCGATAAAATGACCTACAACGAAACCACAGGTGTTGTGGTCGCTACAGGCAACGTTGTCTTGCTGGAGCCGAGCGGCGATGTGATCTTTGCCGAACGGGCAGAACTCTCTGATGAGTTGCGCGATGGTGTGATCGACACACTACAGGTTTTAATGGCAGACAAATCGCGGCTTGCCGGGAACGAAGCTCAACGGCGCAATGGCAATGTCACGACAATGTACAAAGGTGTGTTTAGCCCGTGCGAAGTCTGCGCCGAAGAGGGAAAAACGACGCCGCTCTGGCAAATCAAAGCTTTCCGGGTTGTGCATAATCAAGAGGAACAGAGGATCATCTATGAAGATGCTTTCTTCGAGCTCTTTGGTATTCCGATTGCCTACATTCCGTTCTTTTCACATCCTGACCCGACTATCGACAGGCAATCCGGTTTCCTGGCTCCGTCTATCGGCAACTCGAGTGATGTCGGGACATCTTTCAGCGTGCCCTATTTTTGGGCGATCAATGACAGCATCGACATGACCTTTGAGCCAACCTTCATGACGAAAGAAGGCACGCTCTTTGAAGTCGAATATCGACAGGCCTTGGAAAGTGGGTCCTTTGAGGTAGACGTTGCCGCAATTTGGCCCGAAGCTGAACCCGTTGCCGGAACTCCTGGAGATGAAAATTTCCGAGGAAGCTTGTTTGCCCATGGAGATTTTCAGATTGATGGCGAATGGAGCTGGGGCTTTGAGAGCGAGTTAACCTCCGACGATACGTTTCTCAGGCGGTTCAACCTGTCAGATGAAACTGACCTCACCAGCACCGCTTACGTCAAAGCAGAAAGTGGACGAAACCTTTTCACTGCTGAGGGTTTCTACTTTCAAGGCCTATTGTCTTCAGACGATCCACGTCAAACCCCCGTGGTCGCGCCCCTTATGAACTATCATCATGAGTTTGGTGGACAAGTGCTGGGCGGTACAACAGCTCTTGATGTCAATGCTCTGGTGCTGAACCGGAACGATGGCGCAGACTCCCGTCGCCTCTCGATGGACCTTGGTTGGGACGCAGAATCGATCACGTCAACCGGCGAAGTTTATTCCTTCTTTGCCAACATGCGCGGCGATATCTACCACACTGACAATGTCGTGCTGGATAGTGGACAAGTCTCCACGCCCACGACTGTTGCCCGTGCATTACCTACCGTCGGAGCTGAATGGCGTTGGCCATTGGTTCGACAAGGCGGAACAACACGACAATTGGTCGAACCCATTGTTCAGTTGATTTACGCGCCGAATACTGGTGATCGCGACGAAATACCGGACGAAGATTCACTCAGTTTCGAATTTGATACTTCCAACCTGCTAGATGCCAGCCGATTTGCGGGCCTGGACCGGTGGGAAGGTGGATCACGCGCCAATCTTGGCTTTCGCGCCTCGATTTTCGGGGAAGAAGGTGGAACAGCCTCGGTTGAGCTCGGCCAGACATTCCGCCTCAGGGAAAATAACACATTCGACAGCTCATCGGGTCTGCGAGATCAGGAATCGGATTATGTAGGGCGTATCTCCCTCATTCCATCTGATAACTTTTCGATCGACCACCGGTTTCGGTTGGATAAAAGTGATTTCACTTTCAGACGGAACGAAGTTGATGTCACCGGAATCTGGGGGCCGCTGTCAGGCACTTTGGGCTACGCTTTCTTTGACCAGAGCCTATCGGCTGCGCTTGGAGAACGCGAAGAACTGACGTTAAGTGGCACATACAGGTTGACCGACTATTGGAGCGTATCGGGGTACACTCGCCGGGATATTGAAGGACGCCAGACGCTTAGCAATTATGCGAATATTGGGTACGCAGACGAATGTATGTCTGTCGGCCTGGGCTTCTCACAATCCTTCACGCGAGACCGTGATATTGAGCCGACAAACTCGATCATTTTCTCGATTGTCCTCAAACATCTGGGTGGAACCCAATTCACCAGCGCATTAGGTCAACAATCCGGCAGTTAGGACGCCGTGCAGCTTGATCCAGCGGGCGAAAATTGTATTGTGGGATCACTACTTAGCGGTGTTTTACGTCGTGTTTATGAGGTTTCCTCCTGGTTGAGAATTTGATGATCCAAGTGTCCTTGCGTGCCGATATTTTGACGACAAAAATGATGATCTCAGCTCTGTGTCAGTTGCTGATGGCAGTCGGCTTTATGTACTCCGCGACTGCTCTGCCAGCACGCGCAGCTGGGGAAGTACTCGGCATAGCGGCTATCGTAAATGATGCGGTTATCTCGAAATATGACCTCGACCAGCGTGTCCGTCTTGTTGTTGCCACCTCCGGTATTCAGCCAACGCGAGAAAACGTTGAGCGCATACGAGAGCAGGTTCTGCGGTCCCTCGTCGACGAGAAACTCCAAATGCAGGAAGCAGAGCGTCTTGAATTGGAAGTCGACGACGAGGACGTGGATGAGTCAATTACTGGCATTGCCCAACGCGCTGGCATGAGCTCTGAGGAAATCGTCGAGTATCTTGGTGAAAGCGGCGTCAACGAAGCCGCGCTCAGAACACAGATCACTGCCGATGTCGCTTGGAACCGGGTCATTAGCGCCCGGTTTGCCCCTTTGGTTCAGATCGGCGAAGACGAAATTGACGAAACACTTGCACGCATCAACAATGATGCCACCCAGCTTCAGTATCAACTCGGTGAAATTTATCTAAGCTTCGATAATCCCAGCCAAGAACGCGAAATGGCGCAAGGTGCTCAGCGCCTGGTCGAACAATTAAGGGCCGGCGCGCCTTTTGCCAGCGTTGCCCAACAATTCAGCCAAGCTGCCTCTGCCGCCGGTGGCGGCGACATTGGGTGGGTATCGGAAAGCCAGTTGGCGCCGCAGATCTCTGAAGCAGTTGCACGTATGGATGTTGGCGGCATCTCCAACCCTATTAGATCGCTTAATGGCTTCTACATTATGCAGTTGAGGTCGCAACGGCAGGGGCTCGGACCAAACCCACTGGAAACAAAGTTTGAAGTGATGCAGGTATTGTTTTCCCTTGCTCCTGATGCCCCAGAACGCGCCGTGCAGGCGCGCGCTGCCCAAGCCAACAAGTTCCGCGCTGAGTTTCGAACCTGCGCATCTGCGCCGGAGCAAATCAAAGCCTTTCCGGGAGCCCGCATCAGCCAGGCATCCGCGGTAACGGCCGCTCAGCTCCGTAATCCCATTCGCGAACAGATGCTGAATACTGAAGCTGGCACTGTGCTTCCTATCGGACGGACAGAGCGTGGGATTGAGGCACTGGTTGTCTGTGATCGCAAAGATGATGTTGGCAACCAGCCAACACGCGCCTCCATTGAAAACACTCTTTTCAATCAGGAAGTTTCCATGATGGCGCGGCGGCACCTGCGTGACCTTCGACGCGATGCCGTTATCGAATACCGATAACCCCCTTGTCTAGCCTGTTGGGGCCTCGCCTTTGGGAGGGCCTATGATGTCTTTCGATGATTCCAGTCATATTGACCCGCTCGCGGTCACTATGGGCGACCCTGCGGGAATTGGCGGCGATATCCTTCTTGCAGCCTGGGCACTGGCCCAAGAAACTGCCCTGCCTCCTTTTTTTACCATTGATGATCCCGACCGCCTCAGCGGACTCGCGAAGCATCTCGGCCTCGCTGTCCCCGTCAAGACCATCTCGTCACCTCATGAAACCAAGAATGTGTTTCCCAATGCATTGCCGGTTATCCCTCAACCGCTCATCGCCCCCGCTCAGCCAGGCCATCTGGATCGACGTAATGCACCCTGCGTGATTGCATCGCTTGAGCGGGCCTTGGCGTGCACGCTGAGTGGCGACGCTGCTGGCATTGTGACGAACCCCATCCACAAACAAACACTCTATGCAGAAGGTTTTGCACACCCGGGACACACGGAGTTTCTTGCCGAGGCAACGAACGGCACACCGGTGATGATGCTCTCGTGCCCAGGCCTTCGGGTTGTGCCGGTTACAATCCATATTCCGCTGGCAGATGTTCCTGACCACCTGACAAGCGACATTGTCGTTTCACGTGGGCGAACATTGGCTGCTGCGTTGGAGCGAGACTTTGGATTGGCGCATCCGCGCATTGCAGTCGCAGCCCTTAACCCCCATGCAGGTGAAAATGGGGCTCTGGGATCAGAAGAAAACCAGATCATTGCGCCTGCAGTTCAGACGCTTTGTGACGCTGGCATCAATGCGACAGGTCCTTTCCCAGCAGACACCCTATTTCATGCTGAAGCCCGGCGCGGATATGATGCGGTGCTCGCCATGTACCATGATCAGGCTCTGATCCCGCTCAAGACAATTGATTTCGACAATGGTGTCAATACGACACTGGGGCTACCAATTGTGCGCACGTCACCCGACCATGGTACGGCTTGTGATATCGCCGGCACTGGCAAAGCGAATCCAAGCAGCTTTATTGCCGCGCTGCGCCAGGCAAGCGCCATCGCTGCGCACCGTGCGATTGCCCCATGAGCGACGCTGATGGCCTGCCACCCCTACGCGACGTCCTAGCGACACATGGACTGAATGCCAAGAAATCGTTGGGCCAGAACTTCTTGCTGGATCTCAACCTGACTGGGCGCATCGCTCGGACTGCCGGTCCTCTTGCAGATGTCACTGTGCTGGAAATCGGCCCGGGTCCAGGTGGCCTGACACGGGCCCTCTTGTCAGAGGGCGCCGGCACGGTTGTAGCAATTGAGCGCGATGAACGTTGTCTAGCGGCTTTGCAGGAAATCTCCGACACCTATCCTAAGCGCCTTACGATTGTGGAGGGGGATGCTCTCCAGCTTGATCACAAGAACCTCATCTCAGGCCCAGTCAGGGTCGTTGCTAATCTGCCTTACAATATAGCAACCCCGTTGCTCACAGGATGGCTGGAGACTGAGCCCTGGCCGCCATGGTTCAAAAGCCTGACCCTGATGTTCCAGAAAGAGGTCGCCGAGCGGATCGTGGCGCAGCCTGGCAGTAAAGCCTATGGACGCCTCTCCATCCTGGCGCAGTGGCGATGTACCGCTCAGAAGGTGTTCGATGTCGACCGCATGGCCTTTACGCCACCGCCCAAGGTTACTTCATCCATTGTGCACCTGGAGCCACGCGACCAACCCCTGGCGGAAGCTGACATTGGCGATCTGCAACGGGTAGTCAAAGCCGCCTTCGGTCAGAGGCGGAAGATGGTGCGCGCGAGCCTTAAGGCCCTTGCCGTTGATCCACTAACACTGTGCGAGCAGGCAGGGGTCGAATCGTCAGCACGCGCGGAAAAGCTGTCCATTGAGGAATTTGCGGCTCTTGCCCGTGCCTATTCCACATTGAAACGGAGTTGAGCCCACCCTCTCCCCGTGCCACATTGCGCCCCAACAAATATGGACAATCAAGCCAAACAGGGAACGCGTGATGAAATCTGAAGCCATTGTCGAATATGGAGCCCCTCTGAAGTCTGTGGAGAGCGACCTCCCCACACCTGAAGGCTCACAAGTCCTTCTCAAAGTGACCCATTGCGGGGTTTGTCACTCTGACGTCCACATCCATGACGGACATTTCGACCTGGGCGGCGGCAACAAGCTGGATGTTCGCGGCGGTCGCAAGCTTCCCTTTACGCTCGGTCACGAGATTGAAGGTGAAGTGATCGCTGTCGGGCCAGACGCAGAAGGTGTCGCGGTTGGCGACCAGCGCGTCGCCTATCCGTGGATTGGATGCGGTGAGTGCCCGACATGCCGACGCGGTGAAGAGCATCTTTGCAACAAGCCACGAAATCTCGGCATTCAGGTTGCCGGTGGATATTCTACCCATGCCCTCGTGCCGCATCCACGCTACCTGTTGGATTACGCGGGCGTCACCAAAGGCCTGGCCGCAACCTATATGTGCTCCGGTCTTACCGCCTACTCAGCCATGAAGAAGCTCGGCGACATCAGCCCTGAAGAGCGGGTCGCGGTTGTCGGTCTTGGTGGTGTTGGCATGATGGGTCTGCAATTCGCCAAGACACTCTTTGATGCTGCACCAATCGGTGCAGATGTTGATGAGAACAAGCTGCAGGCAGCGATGGGTTCTGGTGCGCACGCTGTCTACAATCCCAAAGACGAAGACGCGATCAAGAAGGTGCTCGCCGACACGAATGGCGGTGTGCCAGCCGCAGTCGACTTTGTGGGTTCTGAGTCCTCACTCCAGTTTGCCTCATCAATCGTCCGTAAGGGCGGTCAGGTGATCGTTGTCGGTCTCTTCGGTGGTGGTTTCTCCATGCCGATCCCGATGTTCCCCATGCGCGCTATCAGCATTGGCGGCTCCTATGTGGGCTCGCTTCAGGAAACGATCGATATGATGGAACTGGTGAAGGCCGGTGAGATCGATCCTATCCCGGTCGAGGAGCGTCCGCTTAACCAGGCAACCAAATCGCTGGATGATCTGCGTACGGGTGGCATCATGGGCCGGGTTGTTCTGAAACCTTAAAGAATAGAGCCCGGTTTTAGTTGTCGCTAAGACTGGGCTGCCGTTTCTTTTCGTCGCGTTTCCGGACAGAAAACCGCAAGCGCATTTTTCTTGGAAACGCTATCCATGATCCGTATTTGGGGACGCGCCAGCGCTTTCAATCTTCAAAAGGCCTATTGGGCCTTATTGGAGACGGGTCAACCATACGAACGAATTGATGCGGGCGGTGACTTTGGGGGCCTTGATAGCCCCGGCTTCCTCGCCCGCAATCCCAATGGGCGCATCCCCGTCATTGATGATGACGGGTTCGTGCTTTGGGAAAGCCAGGCCATTATTCGCTATCTGGCAGAGCAACACGCCCCCATCCTCATCCCAGATGATGTCCAAGGACGCGCTCTTGCAGCACAATGGATGGATTGGGCACAGACGACCCTCCTGCCCGCAGCCTTGGATCTCTTTTGGGGTGGTGTTCGCACACCAAAAGAAAAACAAAGTGCGGCATTTGTTGATCGCGCGTTGAAGAGAACCACCGCAGCGCTCACCCTTCTGGACAAAGAACTTTCCACCCGCGACTATCTCGTCGGCGACGGTTTCTCTCTTGCGGATATCCCGGCAGGGACCTGCCTCTATCGCTTTTTCGAGATGAAAGACCTTGAGCGCCCAGCCCT
Source organism: Parvibaculaceae bacterium PLY_AMNH_Bact1 (assembly GCA_032881465.1). NCBI lineage: Bacteria > Pseudomonadati > Pseudomonadota > Alphaproteobacteria > Hyphomicrobiales > Parvibaculaceae > Parvibaculaceae bacterium PLY_AMNH_Bact1. Next base: position 1,256,259 of record CP126168.1, on the reverse strand, counting down.
GCCGCATGTCACCGCATGGTACACGCGCCTCTCAGACCGGCCCGCCTACCAACAAGCGGTCATGGTGCCGTTTGATGACCTGATCGGCAAAGAGAGCTTCTAAAAGTCCAACTTGATTTACAGCGCCTGCTGTAGTTGCTGAACAAATGTGCGCAGGCCCACGCGCCGCTCGCGACGGACGCGTTCGGCCACAAGAATAGCTGTCAGTTCCTTCAGCGCTTTCTCCACATCATCATTGACGATGATGTAGTCATATTCCGCGTAGTGGCTGATTTCGTCTGATGCTTTGGCCATACGGCCCGCAACCACATCTGGCGGATCCTGCGCACGCGTGTTGAGGCGTTTTTCCAACTCATGGCCACTTGGTGGAAGGATGAAGACTTTCACGAGATCGCTGGAGGCAGATTCTTCGAGCTGCTGCGTCCCCTGCCAGTCAATGTCGAACATGACATCACGTCCCGCAGACAGTGCTTCTTCAACAGGCCCTTTTGGGGTACCGTAATAATTGTCGAAGACCTTGGCGTGTTCCAGAAACTCACCCTTGTTCCGCATCACCCCAAAATCTTCGGTGGTGAGGAAGTGATAATCCTTGCCATTTTCCTCACCTGGGCGCGGCTTCCGGGTGGTGGCAGAGACCGACATCGTGATTTCGCCGTCGCTCTCCAGCAGTCTTCGGGACAATGTGGTTTTCCCGGCGCCCGATGGTGAGGAGAGCACAAGCATTAATCCCCGGCGATGAATATCAATCTCACTCATTCGACGTTTTGCACCTGTTCTTTCAGTTGGTCGATCACCGCTTTGAGGTCGAGACCAATGCGGGTGAGGTCATTGTCCGCGGCTTTCGCGCAGAGTGTGTTGGCTTCCCGGTTGAACTCCTGGGTCAGGAAATCGAGGCGGCGACCTACCGGTTCGTCGCTAGCAGCAAGATCCCGAGCCTGAGCCACATGGGCCGTCAGTCTGTCCAGTTCTTCGCGCACATCTGCCTTTGTTGCCAGCAGAGCTGCTTCCTGCGCCAGGCGGTCCTTCGGCAGCTCGGTTGAGGCGTCCAATAATTCAGCAATCTGGTCCTTCAGCCGTTGGCGGAAGGCTTCTGCCCCTCCGGCCGGGGATTTAGCGGCTTCATTGGTCAGAATTTCGATCCGGTCGATCTGCCCCTTCACAATCTCATCAAGTTTCTGCCCTTCCTCCCGACGGGCGGCGGCCAGGGACGCAGCAACTTCAGCGAATGAGGATGTGAGAGCTTCGCGCAGGGCTTTTTCGTCTGCCTCATCTTCCTCAACCTCTGCTGTTTCCAGCACGCCACGGATAGAGAGCAATCCGTCGGTGGTTGGTGGCACTATTTCTGCACCCTGTTCTGCCGCTGCCTCTAATACGACCTTGCTCGCCCGCAGAACGTCACGCAGCATCGCATCATTCACACGTACGGCGGTCTCCGCTGCCGACTTGTCCATCTGAAGGGCGGCCTGACAATTGCCTCGCTTGATCGCTTTGCTGAGTTCATCGCGCAAGGCAGGCTCAATATCTTCAAACCCAGAGGGCAGGCGAAAACGGCAATCGAGGCTCTTCCCATTGACGCTTCTTATTTCCCAGTGCCACCGATACGCACCATGAGTGCCCTCGGTACGAGCAAAACCGGTCATACTCTTCAAGGCCATGGAAACATCCTCAGATTGGGAATCAACACGCGCGCACCCTGCGCTTAAAGCAGTATAGCAATGCTCAAGCCTAGTGGTCTCTATGTCTAAGGTCGCATTGTCGAACCACAAAAGTCTCGCAACTTTTGTTGAAAATGCTTATCGACGAGATCGCTCAATCCGGCGCCATTTGGCGACATTTCGATTGTGTTCTGCGAGTGTTTTCGAAAACACATGCCCGCCGGTGCCATCTGCGACGAAATAAAACTCATTCGTTGTTGGCGGATTGAGCACCGCTGCAATTGATGCTTCACCTGGGTTGGCAATCGGTGCTGGGGGCAGACCATCAATCTGGTATGTGTTGTAGGCAGTTTTCCTATCAATCTCGGACCTGCGAATGGGGCGACCCAGAGGCCCTTTTCCATTGGTGATGCCGTAGATAATCGTCGGGTCAGACTGCAGCCGCATCCCTCGTCTCAGCCGGTTGATAAAGACGGCGGCCACACGGGGCCGCTCTGCCGCAACACCAGTTTCCTTCTCTACGATCGAAGCCAAAACCACAGCTTCCTCAATTGAGGTGACGGGTAAGTTTTCTGCCCGTTCGTCCCAAAGGCGCTCTACCACCTCAATATGAGCCGCCTCCATTTGAGCAACGATGTCCGCGCGGCTTGTGCCTCTGGTAAAGAGATAGGTTTCCGGCAGCAAGGCGCCCTCTGCAGGGAGGTCGGGCACCTCTCCCATGAGCACCGGGTCGGCAGCAATTATTTGCATTGCCTCCCAGCTGGTCAGGCCTTCAGCAAGAGTAAGCTTGTGCAGGATGGACTTTCCTTCGCGAAGGATCTTCGCGATCTCGGCCATGCTCGCGTTAGCGGGAATGAGAAATTCACCGGCTTTCAGGGTGGATGCTCGACCCACCACCTGGAGCGCCATGCGGAAAATCAGGGAATCGGTGATAAGCCCCTGCTCTTCAAGTTGCGTGGCAGCCTTATTGAGGCCCGTGCCTCTTTCCAGCAGAAATACACTGTCCGTCTCTGCTGGTCCCTCGCGCTCAAACTGGTCTTTGGCGTAGTAGAAAGCGCCAGTCGCTGCGCCCCCAACCACCAGCAGACCTGCCAGGGCACTAATCAGGGCCCACCGCAGCCATCGCCTCGGTGGTTTTGTCTCATCGGATGTCTGGTCGTCGGCGCCAGCAGGTTTCTCGTCGTCTGTGGGTTTCTCCTCAGACGTCACACTGTCTTCGGCTTCGACTGAAACCTCTGGCTTTGGGTCGTCCGGTGTGCTGTTCAAGCGTCAGCTTTTTTCATGACAAGTGACGCATTGGTTCCGCCAAACCCGAAGGAGTTGGTGAGCACTGCGTTCACTGGTTTTTCACGGGCTTTGAGCGGGACCAGATCCATATCCGTTTCAACCGACGGAGTTTCAAGATTGATGGTCGGCGGCACGATATTGTCCCGCATTGCTAGGATCGAGAAAATGGCCTCGACGGCACCCGCGGCGCCCAACAAATGACCAATAGAAGACTTGGTCGATGACATGGACATGGTCTCGATCGAATTTCCAAAGAGACGCGACACAGCGCCGAGTTCAATCTCATCTCCCAGAGGAGTCGACGTTCCGTGAGCGTTTACATAATCAATGTCCGCAACGCCAAGGCCTGAATGTCCGAGCGCCATTTGCATGGAACGGAAACCACCGTCGCCGTCAGAAGCCGGGGCCGTGATGTGATAAGCATCACCAGAAAGACCATAGCCCGCAACCTCTGCATAGATGGTCGCGCCACGTGCCTTCGCGTGTTCATATTCTTCGAGAACAACAACGCCTGATCCTTCGCCCATGACGAAGCCGTCGCGGCCTTCGTCGTAAGGACGGGATGCTTTTTCCGGTGTGTCATTAAAGCCTGTCGAAAGCGCACGGCATGCCGCAAAACCGGCAATACCCAGACGGCTGATGGCAGATTCTGCGCCACCTGCGACCATCACATCGGCGTCACCAAACATGATCAGACGCGATGCATCACCAATTGCGTGAGCACCGGTTGAACAGGCGGTGACCACAGAATGGTTAGGACCTTTGAGGCCGTATTTGATGGACACATATCCTGATGCCAGATTGATCAGGCGTCCTGGAATGAAGAATGGGCTTACCCGCCGCGGACCTTTGTCGCGCAGTGTAATGGCTGCTTCTTCGATGCCTGGAAGACCGCCAATGCCAGACCCGATCATCACGCCTGTGCGGCATTGATCTTCGTGACTTTTGGGTTCCCATCCGCTGTCCTTGATCGCTTGCTCAGCAGCCGACAAGGCGTAGATGATGAATTCATCGATCCGCTTGGCTTCTTTTGGCTCAACCCAATCATCCTGAACAAAGGCACCCTCACCTTCGCGGGGAACTTCACAGGCGATCTTGCAGGGCAGATCGCTGGTATCGAACTTTGAGATCATGCCAGCGCCGGACTCGCCGTCTAGGACGCGTTTCCAGGTGGTGTCGACGCCGCACCCAAGAGGTGTGACCATTCCCATGCCTGTAACAACAACACGACGCATTCGCATACACTCCAAGTTCTTTGGCCAACTTGAGTTGGATATTATTGGTTCAACGGATCTGAAGACCCGGTGATGTTCTATTGCACATTCTTGTCCGAAAACCGCGGACACTTTTCGGGAATAGGCTCCAGCCTACGCTGAAAAGACGACGGGCGCATGCACCCATTGGATGCAGCGCCCGACATCGTTAATTCAATTAGGAATTCGCGCTGATGAACTTCACGGCGTCGCCAACGGTCAGAATGGTTTCTGCCGCGTCGTCCGGAATTTCTACGCCGAACTCTTCTTCAAAGGCCATGACCAGCTCGACATTGTCGAGGCTGTCTGCGCCAAGGTCATCGATGAAGCTTGCGTTTTCCTGCACCTTGTCGGCTTCAACACCGAGATGCTCAACAACGATTTTCTTCACGCGCTCTGCAATGTCACTCATGTTCTGTCCTCAGATCCTTCGTGTTCTTCCCCGGCGCTCTCGCCCGGGATTGTTTGCTGGCACCTAGCTGGCACCGGATGGCTGGCCTCGCGCAGACGCGCTTGGAAACTTGTGTGGTGGGTGAGGTTTAGTGCCTCATCTTCTCCCTGTTACCACGTGGCGGCTGTTCTGGCCTCTTCACGCCGCTTTCGCAAGTAAAAATCGCCGGTTAGGTAACACACTTTTTGGCCCTGCGCCAGTTTTGACGACAGCGAAAACGACCGAATAGCACACACCTAAGCCTTTGATTTTGCTTGCCTTTAAATCATGATCATGCCGCCGTTTACATGAATTGTCTGGCCAGTGACGTAGGCGGCTTCTTCGGAGGCCAAATAGAGCACGCTGGCGGCAATTTCGTCGCCAGATCCCATACGGCCCATGGGAATCATTCCGTTGACTCGTTCCTGCTGCCCTTCATCCAAAGCGTCCGTCATAGCGGTTGCGATAAAGCCAGGGGCGACGCAGTTGGCGGTCACGTTTCTGGAGGCGACTTCCTGAGCAATCGACTTGGTCATCCCCGTCACGCCCGCCTTCGAAGCGGCGTAGTTTGCCTGGCCCGGATTGCCCATGGTGCCCACAACAGATGTGATGGAGATGATGCGGCCCCAGCGGCGCTTCATCATGCCCCGCATAGACGCACGTGCCAGACGGAAGGAGGCCGTGAGGTTCACCGCCAGCACGTCGTTCCATTCGTCATCTTTCATACGCATGAAGATATTGTCTTTGGTGACGCCCGCATTGTTCACCAGAATATCAAGCTGCCCCATGGCCTCTTCAGCCTGCTTTGGCAGAGCATCCACAGCGGCGCTGTCGCTCAGATTGCAGGGCAGAATGTGGGCGCGGTCACCGAGCTCTGCGGCCACCGCTTCCAGTGCCTCAACCCGTGTGCCCGACAGCGCCACCGTTGCGCCCTGGGCGTGGAGTGTTTTGGCGACGGCGGAACCAATGCCACCTGATGCGCCTGTCACCAGCGCGGTTTTTCCGGTCAGATCAAACATGAGTTTCTCCCTGAGCTTTTCCGCTCAACTATTTGAAATCAAAGTGTTTCTAGGAATGAAGAAATATCTGCAGGTGCCCCGACGGCTGCGCCCCCAACAGACTTATCGATCCGGCGGGTGAGGCCGGTGAGCACCTTACCAGCGCCTGTTTCGACCAATTCAGTGACTCCCTGGGCGGCGAGGTACTTGACGCTTTCTCGCCACCGCACCATGCCTGTCACCTGCTCTACAAGAAGCTTACGGATCTCGTCTGGATCGGACACGGCGGAGGCTGTCACATTGGCAACCACCGGCACACACGGTGCTTTCATGTCCACACTTGCCAAGGCTTCCGCCATGGCGTCGGCCGCGGGTTGCATGAGGGCGCAATGGAACGGCGCACTCACAGGCAGCAGCATGGCGCGTTTTGCACCCTTTTCCTTGGCAAGAACGGCAGCACGCTCAACGGCAGCTTTGGAGCCTGAAATCACGACCTGACCATCTGCATTGTCGTTAGCTGCGGAGCAAACCTCACCTGCTGCAGCCTCAGCGGCGACAGCCTGGGCGTCCTCGAAGGACAGGCCCAACATGGCGGCCATGGCGCCTTCGCCGACCGGCACAGCGGCCTGCATCGCCTTGCCCCGGGTTTTGAGGAGGCGGGCTGTATCTGCCAGTGAAAAGGTCCCCGCAGCAGCAAGTGCTGAATATTCGCCCAAAGAGTGGCCGGCAACGAAGCTTGCTTTGTCTGCCAGAGACCAGCCGCCTTCGCTCTCCAGGGTCCGCATGACAGCCACGGAGACCGCCATCAAAGCGGGCTGGGCGTTTTCGGTAAGCGTGAGCTCATCCTCAGGGCCACCCCACATGAGGGCTGTCAGATCCTGGCCAAGCGCGTCGTTCACTTCGTCAAAAACAGCCTTTGCCGCCGGAAAGGCGTCTGCCAGTTCCTTGCCCATGCCGACTGTCTGCGATCCCTGTCCTGGAAAGGTAAATGCCCGTGTCATGCGTCCCCGCTTTATTCTTCGTCTTTCACGACCCTTGAAACCCCTGAAATAGGGCCAAAGTCAGGCGGACAGAGATACAGGGTGGCTCAGGGGAGTCAAGCTGGCGGGTACCGGGTTAGAAGAGGCGTTCGAATAGTACTGAAACCCCTTGCGTCCTGCCTTTTCCTGACTATAGTGCGCCGCTTCAGAGAGGCCCCGGTTGGGGGCTGAAGGAAGCGCTGGCCATGTGGCTGGCAGGAGATGTCTCCGCGCTTCCGGTGTCTCCGCTTCTTTGATGCACCTTTAGAGCCTTCCGGGGCTCAAAGGGGGCTTTGCGCCGGGGTCCGTATTTTGAGCGACGTCTTCAGACGGAGCGCTTAGAGAAAGGAAGGCCGATATGCCTCTTTATGAGCATGTCTTTATTTCGCGCCAGGATGTGAGCGCGCAGCAGGTTGAAAACCTGACGGAGCAATTCTCCAACATCATCACCGAAAATGGTGGCACCATCGCAAAGAGCGAATATTGGGGTCTGAAAAACCTTGCCTACAAGGTGAAGAAGAACCGCAAAGGCCACTACCAGCTTTTGAACATCAATGCGCCCCATGCAGCTGTTGCTGAGATGGAACGCCAGATGGGCCTGAACGAAGATGTTCTACGCCACCTGACATTGCGTGTTGATGAGCATGAAGAAGGTCCATCAGCCATGATGCAGAGCCGCAACGAGCGCGGACGTGGTGGTCGTGGTGATCGTGACCGCGGCGGCTTCCGTGGTGGTGACCGTGATCGTGGCCCGCGTGAAGATCGCGCGCCCCGCGAAGACCGTGCCCCCCGTGAGGCTGCAGCTACCGAAGCTGCTCCTGCCGCTGCTGTTGAGGAGAAAAGCGAATGAGTGTCCCACAAACAGCCGCTCGTCGGCCTTTCTTCCGTCGTCGTAAGACATGTCCTTTCTCTGGCTCCAATGCGCCAAAGATTGACTACAAAGACACCAAACTGCTGCAGCGCTATGTCTCTGAGCGTGGCAAAATCGTGCCAAGCCGGATCACCGCCGTATCAGCTAAGAAGCAACGCGAGCTTGCCCGCGCGATCAAGCGTGCCCGCTTCCTCGCCCTGCTGCCTTACCTGATCAGCTAAAATTTCCCGGTCGGGCAGACGGCACTGCCACAGCAACACCTCTGCCCGACCATTTTCTTTCGACGTTTTCTAATCGCCTCGGAGATCTTCCCATGCCGCCATATTGGGCCATCGGTGTTGGGGCCGGTCTTGCCGGGGCGTTGCTGTTTCTGACAGCCGGTGTGGGCTCGCCCATTCTGGGGCTGCCGCTATTTTTTGCCGCCCTTCCTGTGTTTTTGGCTGGACTCGGCTGGGGCTCCAGATCGGCGCTCATTGCGACAGTGACCGGATTTGTCGTCCTCTCGTCTACATCCAGCTTCACGGCCGGACTTGTGTTTCTTGTCGCAGACGGCCTAGCACCCGCCTGGCTTGTCCATCTCGCTCTCCTGCATCATCTGGAAACTACTCCTCGCTTAACGCCTGCTGACGCCGCTCGCTTGGCGCGCAAAGGAGAAACACCGGACGCAGAGCCCCCTGCCACAGAAGAAGCCGCGGTCACGGAATGGTATCCTGCAGGGGCGCTGGCCGTCTGGACCGCTCTCATTGCTGTGGGTGTCCTGGTCGTGTCAGGCCTCTCAACCATGGCGATGGGCGTTGAGGGCGGCCTTGAAGGCGCGCTCAGAATGCTTTTGTCTGAAGACCTGATTGAGGGTCGCGCAATTGAAGCAGGACTCAGAGAGCTGGGCTTAAGCGCAGATCCGGAGCGCATCCTCAGCCTCATCGTAATAGCGCTCCCCGCCTTTGTCGTTATGGCCTGGAGCCTGCTCACGTTAGGGAATATGTGGCTCGCTCAGGTCATCCTGGAGCGCGCAGGCCACCATCTGCGGCCCACGCCAACTTTGCTGGATATTGAGTATCCCCCTTTTCTCTTAGCCCTCTTTCTCGCTGCGCTCATCCTGTCGCTCATACCCGGTTCTGCGGCCCAATTGGGGGGTGCGATCATGATTGCGCTGCTTGTGCCATATTTTCTGTTGGGTCTGGCGGTAATCCATGCTATTTCGCGCGCTTGGACGGCCCGGATCGCACTTCTGGGCGTTTTTTATGTTTTGCTGATTTTTACCGGATGGCTGATCGTACCGGTCTGCCTGATCGGACTCGCGGAACCCTGGGCTGCCTTGCGCGCCCGGTTCGCACAATCTGAGGCCCCGACGGGCAAGGAGATAAGTTAATGGAAGTGGTTCTTCTGGAGCGAATTGAAAAGCTCGGACAGATGGGCGATGTGGTTCAGGTCAAAGACGGGTACGCCCGGAACTTCCTGCTGCCACGTGGCAAAGCATTGCGCGCCAACAAAGACAACCTCTCACGCTTTGAAGCAGATCGCGCTCAGCTGGAAGCTCGCAATCTTGAGCTGAAGAAAGAAGCTGAAGCGGTTCATGACAAGCTTGAAGGCTATTCAATCATCGTGATCCGCCAGGCGGGCGAAAGCGGTCAGCTTTACGGCTCAGTTTCCCCTCGTGATATCGCAGAAGGGTTGACCGAAGGCGGCTTCTCTGTCGCACGTGGTCAGGTCATTCTTGCTGCACCGATCAAAACGCTTGGCCTTTATGATGTTGCGGTGAAGCTTCACCCGGAAGTGACATCAACTGTCGTTGTGAATGTAGCTCGTACAGAAGAAGAAGCCGAAGCACAGGCACGTGGCGAAGACATCAACGCCTTGAACGATGATGACGAAGACGAGTTGGATGCCAGCGAATTCTTCGAGGAAGATGCAGCGCCGGAGCTCGAAGGCGATGCAGCTGAAGAAGTTGAGGCAACGGCAGAAGAAGAAGCTGAAAAGCCTGCTGAATAAACATCTTTCGATCTATCTGTTTGAAAAAGGGCGCTTTGGCGCCCTTTTTTGTTGCATGAAAGTCCCGCCGCAGCCTTGATCTAAAGCGTAATTCGCTCTTCAATATTGATCTTAGGCGGCTCACGCATGGTTAGATCAAGTTAGCCGCTCAAGATCCTTGTTTTGTCGCGTTTCCGGACGGTGAACCCCAAATCCGTTTTGGCACTTCACCTGGAAACGCTCAAAGTGGTTCGTCGTTTAGGGGCGCAGGTCGGCAATCTTCGGATTGGTTCCTTGCAAATGACTTCGGCAGCCAAAAGAGGGGAAGACGCTGTCGGCCACCTGAAAGTCAGGAGGCGGTAGATGTTTGCTTTTGTACTCGATCGATTGATTTCACGTGGCGACCTGACGCTGATTGATGCGTCGGGTTCTGCTCGCCATTTTGGTGATGGAACCGGCACGTCCGTTACCATTCGACTTCATCAAAAAGGTCTTGAATGGCAACTTGGGCTCAATCCCTACTTGAAGCTCGGTGAGGCTTACATGGACGGATCGCTCACCATAGATGAGCCCGCGCGTATCTATGACGCGCTCGACATCATCCTCTCCAATGTCGGGATTGCCTGGGCTCACCCTCTCGCTAAACTCGTCGGGCGGATCAGACGGGCGAAACGGCGCATCGATCAGTTCAATCCGGTGGGCAAAGCACAGGCTAATGTGGCCCACCACTATGATCTGGATGCAGGGCTCTATGATCTTTTTCTGGATACAGACAAGCAGTATTCCTGCGCGTATTTTGAGACCCCCGACACGAGCCTAGAGGCTGCCCAGCTTGCCAAGAAGCGCCATATTGCGGCGAAATTGGACCTCTCCCCAGAAACCCATGTCCTGGACATAGGCTGCGGCTGGGGCGGCCTGGCGCTATACATCGCACAAGAAACGGGTGCCCGCGTCACCGGCGTTACCCTGAGCGAAGAACAGCACAAAATTGCATCCGAAAGAGCCGCCCTTGCCGGGCTCTCAGACCGTGTTCAGTTTCGCCTTCAGGACTATCGCGAGGTCGAGGAAACCTTTGATCGGATCGTTTCTGTCGGCATGTATGAGCATGTGGGCGTGCATCATTATAATGAGTTCGGCGCCAAGGTTCATGCACTCCTCAAACCCAAAGGCATTGCCCTCATTCACACCATCGGGCGCCTGGATGAACCAGGCGCTACAAACCCATGGATTGCAAAATATATTTTCCCGGGTGGATACATCCCTGCGTTGAGTGAGGTTGCCCCCACGCTGGAACAACAACAATTGCTTCTGAATGACCTGGAAGTCTTGCGGTTGCACTATGCGACGACCTTGCGCCATTGGCGCAATCGTTTCCTCGCAAGGTGGGACGATGTCGTCGCCCTCTATGACGAGCGCTTCGCACGCATGTGGGAATTTTATCTCGCCGGGTCAGAGACCTCATTTCGGCACGAAGGCATGGTGGTGTTTCAATTCCAACTGACGAAGGAGATAGATACCCTCCCCCTCACCCGCAACTATATTTCCAGCTGGGAGCAAGAGCATGCCGACTCACTTGTCCAGCAAAAAAGTGTCTCGGGAGGCTGATTGCTGCTCGAAATAGAATCACCACGCCCTTTTGTCCCCGTTTTCCACAGGTGGCGAAAATAGTTCGTCGAAAACGCTGCGACTTGCTTTCCGGTTGATCGGCATTGCCTTAAAACAGAGCCATGGAAAGCACGCTGCCTGCATATGACGAACCGGAAAGTGGTGACGAGGAGTATCGCGTCGCGCCTCACAATATTGAGGCTGAACAAGCGTTGCTTGGTGCGATCCTGATCAATAATGATTCGTTTGATCGCATCGCCTCCTTTCTGGAAGTCGCTCATTTTTATGAACCTCTGCATGCGCGCATTTTTGAGGCAGTGTCAAAGCTGATCTCTGGTGGTCATATCGCCACCCCCGTCACGCTCAAAAGCTATTTCGATCAGGATGAAGCGCTGCAAGAAGTCGGTGGCGCGCAATATCTGGCTAGACTTGCCGGCGCCGCCACTACCATCATCAATGTGGCAGAGTATGGCCGCACAATTTATGACCTGGCGGTCCGCCGCGATCTCATCCGCGTTGGCGAGGAAATTCACAACCGCGCTTTTGACGCGAGTGTCGATGATCCACCGTCAGCCCAGATTATGGATGCTGAGCAATCTCTCTATAGCCTGGCTGAAAAAGGCAAATATGAGGGGGGCTTTCAGAGTTTCTCGGATTCGATGCGCATGGCTGTGGATATGGCAGCGCAGGCGTATGAACGTGATGGCGGCCTTTCTGGTATTTCCTCAGGACTCCGAGATCTTGATGAGCAGATGGGCGGGCTCCAACCTTCCGACTTAATCATTGTTGCTGGCCGTCCCTCCATGGGGAAGACGGCGCTTGCCACCAATATCGCGTTTAACGTGGCCAAGAACTACAAGGCTGAGCACCACACAGACGGCACGGTTGAGGTAAAAGACGGTGCTATTGTCGGTTTCTTTTCCCTGGAAATGTCGTCAGAGCAATTGGCCACTCGGCTGCTGGCTGAACAATCTCGTGTCCCATCGGGCAAAATCAGACGCGGCAAGATTGACGAAAATGAATGGCACCAGTTCGTTGATGCGAGCCGGGAACTAGAAGGTATCCCGCTCTATATTGACGATACGGGTGGTCTCAACATCGCCTCTCTTGCTGCACGGGCTCGGAAGCTCAAGCGACAACGCGGGCTTGGGCTGATTGTCGTCGACTATATTCAGCTGCTTTCGGGGTCTGGCAAGTCGAGCGATAACCGCGTGCAGGAAGTCACGGAAATCACCACCGGGCTCAAGGCGCTCGCGAAGGAGCTCAATGTTCCGATCATGGCGCTTTCGCAATTGTCGCGTCAGGTAGAGTCGCGTGATGACAAACGCCCGCAATTATCCGATCTACGTGAATCTGGATCAATTGAGCAGGACGCGGATGTCGTGACCTTTGTGTTCCGGGAAGAATACTACGTCTCCCGGCGGGAGCCTTCTGAGGGCACGCCTGAACATCTTCAGTGGCAAACCGACATGGAACAGGTCTTTGGTAAGGCTGAAGTCATTATCGGCAAGCAGCGTCACGGCCCAACCGGCACTGTGCGCTTGCAGTTTGAAGCAGAGATTACGCGCTTTAGTGATCTTGCCGACAGTGATCGTCTCCCCGATTATATGGAGTAAATGGTCTTGCCGTCTGACAGCACTCCTCATGGGTTTGGGGCTGAAGAGATGGCAAGCGCTCGTGCGGCTGCATCCAGCGGAACGCTCAACATCAATCTCGATGCGATTGCAGACAATTATCGTTTGATCCAATCAGATACAAAAGCTGAGGTCAGCGCCTGCGTGAAAGCAGACGGCTATGGCCTTGGACTGGTGCCGGTTGCGCGTACGCTTTCGCAAGCTGGCTGTTCAACCTTCTTTGTGGCCACCGCCATTGAGGGCGCAGAGCTTCGCTCGATCCTCCCCAAGGCAACGATTTATGTTCTAAACGGCCTTTATGAGGGGGCTGAACGGCTGTTTGAGGCCGAAGATCTTCGTCCCTGTCTATCGAGCGTCGAAGAAGTCCGTGATTGGGCAGCCTATTGTGGACAGGAAGGCCCATTGCCAGCGGCACTTCATGCCGACACGGGTATTCGCCGTCTGGGGATTCAGTCTCAAGACCTTGCTACTGTAGTAGAGGCAGCTGCGTCATTTGAGACCGATCTTGTGATGAGCCATCTGGCCTGCGCGGACGATACGGCCCATCCCTTGAACGACGAACAGCGGAAGTGTTTCGATAATCTGCGATCTCAGTTGCCCGAAGCCCCCTCAAGCCTGGCGAATACAGCAGGTATCCTGCTCGGTCCCCAGTTTCACTACGATCTTGTCCGACCCGGCATCGGGCTTTATGGCACGAACCCCTTTCCACATCCGGGGCACCCCTTCCATCCTGTCGTGACGCTTGCCTCGCGCATTATGCAGGTGAAAATGATCGATGAGGGTGATCAGGTGGGCTACGGCGCCACCTTCACGGCTCGCCGTCCCACCCGGGTGGCCACGATCGCTGCGGGATATGCTGACGGGTATTTCCGGGCGCTGAGCGCCCACGATGGCGGCGGTGTATCCGTGTCGATCGACGGCCACTCGGCCCCAGTCATTGGACGGATTTCCATGGACATGATCACTGTCGATGTGACCGATCTGCCACCGGAGGTGCCAAAACGAGGATCTTTCGCAGAATTGATTGGAAAATCCGTCACTGTGGGGGATCTTGCGCGGGCAGCAGGCACGATTGGTTACGAAGTGCTTACCCGTTTGGGGTATCGATATCACCGGACGTACACTTCATCGGTTGGAATCAGTGCCAGCTGAAGAGACTTAAGACTGGGGCAGAGGGAGCATAACTTTGAATCCGCTGGCGATAATCGGGAATGTTGTGATCACGGCGCTCGGCGAAACCGGGCGGCTGTCCGTGTTCACGTGGAGAGCTATCACCCATATCCTGCGCCCGCCCTTCTACTGGCGGCTGATCGGTCAGCAAATGATGCGGATCGGCTACTTCTCCCTGCCGGTCGTTGCGCTTACGGCGTTCTTTACCGGCGGTGTCCTGGCCCTACAAATCTACTATGGCAGCGACCAATTCAACTCTGAGAGTATTGTTGCAACGATCGTGGCTCTTGGCATCACCCGGGAACTCGGACCGGTTCTGGGCGGCCTGATGGTTGCCGGTCGCGCAGCTGCGGCAATTGCGGCGGAGCTTGGGACCATGCGGGTCACTGAACAGATTGACGCGCTCTCCACCCTGTCGACCAACCCGTTCAAATACCTGGTCGTGCCCCGTGTCGTTGCTGCCGTCATTACTCTGCCTGCGCTTGTTTTCGTCGGCGATGTGATCGGTATTTTCGGAGGGTTTGTGGTTGGCACGCAGACGCTAGACTTCAATGCGGGTGTCTACGTCAAAACCACTGTCGACTTTTTGGAGCTGGACGATCTGACGTCTGGTCTCATCAAATCTTCGGTCTTCGGCTTCATCATTGCGATGATGGGCTGCTATCAGGGGTTCCACAGTCGAGGCGGTGCTCAAGGCGTTGGCCGCGCGACGACCAACGCTGTGGTCAACGCCTCTATTCTCATTCTCGCGGCGAACTATGTGATGACGTCGCTTTTCTTCTCGTCTTAAGGCTGGCGCCCCATGAATATTTCCGTACCGGCAAAAGACATAAAGATTGAGCTGAATAACGTACACAAACGCTTTGGCAAAAAAATTGTCCTTCATGATCTCTCGTTGACGGTCCCTAAGGGCAAGTCGCTGGTTGTGATCGGGGGATCGGGCAGCGGCAAATCCGTTATGCTCAAAAGCATACTGGGGATCATCCGCCCGGAAAAAGGCAGCATCAAAGTCGACGGCAAAGATGTCACCCGACTTTCCACCAGCGAGCGCGAAAAAACACTTCGGAAGTTCGGCATGCTGTTTCAGAACGCTGCCCTTTTTGACAGCCTGCCGGTCTGGGAAAATGTCGCCTTCGGCCTTATTCAGGGTCGCAACATGAAACGCAAGGACGCCAAGGAAATTGCGATCGAAAAGCTTG
This sequence comes from Parvibaculaceae bacterium PLY_AMNH_Bact1, assembly GCA_032881465.1. Taxonomy (NCBI): domain Bacteria; kingdom Pseudomonadati; phylum Pseudomonadota; class Alphaproteobacteria; order Hyphomicrobiales; family Parvibaculaceae; species Parvibaculaceae bacterium PLY_AMNH_Bact1. The sequence goes on along the minus strand of CP126168.1, from coordinate 1,241,170 downwards.
GCCAGGTCGGGCTTACTTCTGACATTGGTGTTCTCTTTCCTGCGGAACTGTCTGGCGGTATGCAGAAACGTGTGGGCCTGGCACGCGCGATCGCAACAGACCCGGAAATCATTTTCTTCGATGAACCCACCACGGGCCTTGATCCCATCATGGCTGACGTGATCAACGACTTAATCGTCAACAGCGTGCAGAAGCTCGGCGCGACAGCCCTTTCCATCACCCATGACATGGCAAGTGCGCGAAAGATCGCCGATTACATCGCGATGATCTATAAAGGTGAGATCATCTGGGCGGGTACCCGTGACGAAGTCGACAATAGTGGCAATGAATATGTGGATCAGTTCATCCATGGTCGCGCTGATGGACCCATCAAGATGGATGTGTTGAAACCTTGATGGCCGTTCCTCACGCGCCGTCTCTCGATCTGTAAGGAAGACCGTGGCAAAAGCCCGTCGTCAATTTGTCTGTCAATCCTGCGGTGCACAGACCCCGCGCTGGGCCGGTCGCTGCGATGGCTGCGGCGAGTGGAACACGATCACCGAAGAAGTTGCCGAAAGCTCCGGCGTTGCTGGTGGTCCGGCTAAGGCGAGCTCGACCAAAAAGGGCCGACAGATTGCCCTCGTGCCACTGCAAGGTGAGGCGACAGAAACACCTCGGCGGACCACGGGACTGAAAGAATTCGATCGGGTGCTGGGTGGCGGTCTTGTCCCTGGCTCAGCTGTGCTTGTCGGCGGCGATCCCGGCATCGGGAAATCGACACTTTTGCTTCAGGCAATGGCCGTCCTTGCCCGCAGCGGGGCTGAAGCGGTTTATATTTCCGGCGAGGAGGCGATCGACCAAGTGCGCATGCGGGCCAGGCGTCTGGGGCTTGATGATGCGCCGGTCTCGCTCGGCGCAGAGACGAACCTCCGAGACATCCTCGCGACCTTGCAAGAGGGTCCGACGCCTGATGCGATTGTGATCGATTCTGTTCAGACCATGTGGACGGACGCCCTTGATTCCGCACCGGGGACAGTCAGCCAAGTTCGTGCGTCTGCGCAGGAACTCACACGATTTGCCAAAAAATCCGGCGCAGCCATGATCATTGTCGGCCACGTCACCAAAGATGGTCAGATTGCGGGTCCCAAAGTTGTCGAGCATATGGTCGACACGGTGCTCTATTTCGAAGGCGAGCGTGGACATCATTTCCGGATTCTTCGCGCGGTGAAGAATCGGTTTGGCCCGGCAAACGAAATCGGTGTGTTCGAAATGGCAGAAGGCGGCCTGATGGAGGTTGAAAACCCATCTGCCCTCTTCATCGGCGAACGCGACCGGGAAGCAAGTGGTGCCGCAGTTTTTGCCGGAATTGAAGGCACGCGCCCTGTTCTCGTGGAAATCCAGGCTTTGGTTGCACAAAGTGCGCTTGGCACGCCACGGCGAGCGGTCATCGGCTGGGACAGCGGACGACTTTCAATGGTACTTGCAGTCCTCGAAGCCCGCTGTGGGCTCTCTATCGGGAACCAGGATGTCTACCTTAATGTCGCGGGCGGCTTGCGTATTGGCGAGCCCGCTGCCGATCTGGCCGTCGCCGGGGCTCTCATCTCATCCCTTTCAGGCCTTTCCATTCCGCCAGATACGGTTCTGTTTGGTGAAATTTCTCTTTCCGGCTCTCTTCGCCCCGTCAGTCAGATGGAAGCACGGCTCAAAGAAGCAGAGAAACTTGGCTTTAAGCACGCTATTCTGCCGAAAGCCGCAGGGCGCCAGAAACCACCGGCGGGCAAGCTGAAGCTGACGGAATTGGAAGACCTGGGCGATTTAATTGCCAAACTGTCGACAGGTGAGACATCTGCGCCACAAGCCCGTGAAGCATAAGGTGACCCAGGTCCACGAGAGCGTTAGACTTGGCCTATGTGGCGTTCGAGTTGGGGGACAGACCCGTCATGACCCTTTTTGATATTGCAGTTATCGCGATAATGGTTGTATCCGGCCTCCTGGCCATGGTGCGAGGATTTGCGAGCGAGATATTGTCGATCCTTGCCTGGGTTGTCGCAGCTCTGGCAGCCCTGCTCCTCTATCCACTGCTCATCCCATTGGTGCAGGCAATCGTTGAACCCTACTGGCTCGCGCTTGCTATATCCGGCGCTGGGATATTCGGGGTTGTCTATATCGCCATATCGGCACTCACCTATCGATGGACCGACCGGGCGCATGGCGGCGAGATCGGCTTTCTTGACCGTTCTCTTGGCTTCATTTTTGGTGTATTTCGAGGACTTCTTGTTGTCGCCATTGCGTTTCTGCTCTTTACCTGGCTCGTCCCGGACCGCGAAGATCGCCCCCAATGGATCGCTGATGCGCGTCTTTTGCCGTTGGTGGACTTTGTCGCAGGTGGCCTCTCCTCTCTGGCAGCCGAGCAGTCGACGGCGCCGACAGAACCCTTTTTCACCCCAGAGGGACGACGTACAGCGCCCCCAGCAGACTCGGGGACAGAAGAGCCTAAATCAGACACTGACAGCGACGATACGACAGGGTATAAGCCTTCCGAACGGAGGGGGCTCGATCAACTTTTCGAAGCCACACAGGAATAGAGGACGATCACCCAGATGTCCGAGACAGGTTCCAAGAACGGTTCCACGGTAGATTTATCAGGCTCAATGGCCGCAACTCAAATGCAACACAACACGCCTGCCCATGGCGAAGGTGCCAGTGTCATTCTGGACAGCCATGACGAACTCTACGCAGACCGACTGCGCGAAGAGTGCGGCGTCTTTGGCATATTCGGCCATCCCGATGCAGCAGCTCTGACAGCTCTTGGTATGCACGCCCTGCAGCACCGCGGACAGGAAGCCGCAGGCCTCGTTTCCTTTGACGGAGAGCATTTCCATTCTGAACGGCGCATGGGGCTTGTGGGCGACCATTTCACCAGCGCCAAGATGATGGATCGACTGGCAGGTACAGGGGCCATCGGTCATGTGCGCTATTCGACCACCGGCGGAACCATCTTACGCAATGTTCAGCCCTTATTCGCGGACTTGTGGGGCGGCGGCTTCGCCATCGCCCATAATGGCAATCTGACCAATGCGCTGACACTGCGAGACGATCTGGTTCGCTCTGGCGCCATCTTTCAGTCCACGTCGGACACAGAAGTCATCCTGCAACTTGTGGCCCGTGGCAGGCACGACCGCACAACGAACCGTTTTGTTGATGCGCTCCGACAGATTCAGGGCGCCTATGCACTTGTTGCACTTACCAATAAAAAGCTGATTGGTGCACGTGATCCGCTTGGCATCCGTCCTTTGATCCTCGGCGAGCTTGATGGGGCACCTATCCTCACATCAGAAACCGTCGCACTCGACATTATCGGTGCAAGCTTTGTCCGCGAGATCGAGCCCGGCGAAGTGATTGTTGCAACCAAAGATGGAATTGAAAGTCTGCATCCATTCCCACCAATGCAGCCGCGGCCCTGCGTATTTGAATATATCTATTTCGCGCGCCCTGACAGCGTTGTGGGGGGGCAGAGCGTTTACAATGTTCGTCGCCGGACCGGCGAAGAGCTTGCCCGCGAGTCACATGTCGACGCAGACGTGGTGATCCCCGTTCCGGACTCCGGTGTTCCGGCAGCCATTGGGTATGCAGCGGAAGCCAATATTCCGTTCGAACTCGGCATCATCCGAAATCACTATGTGGGCCGTACTTTTATCGAACCCACACAGCATATTCGGGCACTCGGTGTCCGCCTTAAGCACAATGCAAACAAGGCGCTTGTTGAGGGGAAACGGATCATTCTTGTCGACGACAGTATCGTGCGCGGAACGACCTCTGCGAAAATCGTCAAAATGATGTATGAGGCGGGCGCAAAGGAAGTGCATATGCGCATTTCCAGTCCGCCCATTACCCACCCAGACTTTTACGGTATCGACACGCCGGAGCGGGACCAGTTGCTCGCCGCAAACTATGATCTGGAAGGCATGCGCAACTATATCGGCGTCGACAGTCTGGCATTCGTGTCCGTTGATGGTCTCTATCGAGCCCTAGGGTTCGAAGGCCGCGACAATGACAACCCGCAATTCGCCGATCATTATTTCACCGGCGACTACCCAACCGCGCTTATCGATCACCAACAAGAAAAACGCTCCGCCCAGCTGTCACTGCTGACGGAAATCGCTTAAGAGCAGACTCGATTATGGCAGGACGACTTGCAGATAAGCTTGCGCTGATTACAGGCGCGTCACGTGGAATAGGCCGAGCTGTTGCGCTCGCATTAGCGGCTGAAGGGGCTCACGTCATCCTCGTGGCACGTACAGTCGGTGCCCTGGAAGAGGTCGATGACGAAATCCAGAAAGCTGGCGGGACCGCGACGCTCGTCCCCCTCGACCTTACTGATTTCGATGCGATTGACCGCCTGGGTGGGACGATCTTCGAGCGCTGGGGCAAGCTTGATATCCTTGTTGGCAATGCAGGTGTTCTTGGGCCGCTCACACCAACCGGGCACATCTCACCAGACGAGTGGGACAAGACCTTCGCCGTCAATGTCACAACGAATTATCGCCTGATCCGGTCACTGGATCCACTACTGCAACGGGCAGAAGCTGGACGCGCCGTCTTTGTGACATCTGGTGCCGCACAAAAATGCCGGCCATTCTGGGGCGCCTATTCCGTATCAAAAGCGGCACTAGAGGCTCTGGTCAAAACCTGGGCGCATGAAGTGGAGAAGACTGAATTGCGCATCAATATGGTGAGTCCGGGTCCCATCGCGACCAAGATGCGGGCAAAAGCCATGCCGGGGGAAGACCCGGAGACGCTCAAGACCCCAGAAGATATTGCCCCGCTTTTCCTTGATCTGGTGAGTGAAACTTGTACCCGCCACGGAGAGGTTGTGGCTTTCCAAGCCTAACGCTGGCGCATCGGGGCCTGGCATCCCTTGTCATTCGATGTGGGCCTCCCTACCTTAGTCATTGCAATACTGACAACCGAACCGCTTAAGGAAAAGGACGATGGACAAATAGACCGAGCATAAGGAATTCCTCTTGCCGGAGATTTGATCCATGCCGCCATTTTTGGTTGCAGGCGATAACCTCGCCTACCTGTTGCCTGACGGCGCAGAACTCTTTTCAGACTTAACTTTTTCCATCAGAGCTGGCCAACGCGTTGCGCTTGTCGGCCACAATGGCAGCGGCAAGTCGACCTTGTCCCGACTGCTTGTGAATGACATTGCACCTGCGCGCGGCAGCCTCGCGGTTCATGGGCAGGTTGTCTTGCTGGCACAGGACGCGACGCCCCTGCAAAACATGCGCGTGGTGGATTACCTAAATGTTGGGCGCAAATTCGACGCGCTAGCACGAAGCCAGGCAGGCAAAGCAACGGCGGAGGACATGGTCCTCATTGCTGATGATTGGGATCTTGAAGCCACCCTATGTCGGAGGCTTCAGGAGGTGGGCTTGGGACACCTGCCCCCAACGCACTTGATCACCGACCTCAGTGGTGGCGAATGGCTCAGACTACAAATTTTGGGTACCCAGCAGACAGCGCCCGATCTCCTCATCCTGGATGAACCTTCCAACCATCTGGATCAGGAAGGTCGAGCCTGGCTTGAGACCTGGCTACGCAATGCACCGTTTGCCTGGCTTCTCATCTCTCATGACCGGCATTTGCTTAATCTTCCAGATGAAATTTGGGAACTCACACCGACGGGCCTTGACGTCTATGGCGGAAATTACACCCATTATCTAACGGAAAAAACGGCTCAAGAAGATGCTGCACTCGCCCGGATTGCCCATGCAAAACAAGCCGAACGGCAAGCCAAACGAGATCAACAGGTCGCTCGCGAACGCCAGGAACGAAAAGCGGCCAAGGGTCGTCGTGAACGCGTGCAGGGTGGCCAGCCAAAAATTGTTCTCGATGGACGCAAGGCCCGGAGCCAACACACGACCAGCAGGCTTAGCCAGATCAAACAAGCCCGCCTGACGGCCGCTAACGACCGTGTTGCCATAGCTCGCGCCAGGCATAAGGAAACACCCTCTGTCCAGTTTGATGCTACTGCCAGTGAAGTTCACCCGCAACAACCTGTCCTCAATCTGGAGGAGCTCAGCTTTAGCTATGGTGCCCGAAGCCTTTTGAACAAGTTTGGATTAGCAGTCAAAGGACCTCAGCGTCTCCATCTGGATGGAGCAAATGGCAGCGGCAAATCCACGCTTCTAGACCTGATCGCCGGACAAAAAGCCCCAGACAAAGGTACTGTGAGCCGACACGTGCCCGCTGGATATTTGCTGCAGCGTGAGAAGCATGCGCTCACGAATACGCCGCTCGCCCGCTGTCTCGCATATCGCCCTCATTGGCAAGAGACGGACATCCGAACGAGCCTCGCCCGAGCCGGCCTGCGAGGTGAGAAAGCAGTGACAGCGTTCGACCAGCTCAGTGCCGGAGAGCGCTTACGGGCCGACCTGGTGCGCCTGCTCAATTGCCCAGAGCCTGCACAACTCCTCTTGTTGGATGAACCCAGCAATCACTTGGACGTGGACGCGTTAGAAGCACTGGAGGCAGCTCTTAAAACCTATCGCGGCGCGCTGATATTTACGTCGCACGATCCGTTTTTTGTCGAGAACATGAATGTATCTGATGTTGTTCAGCTTGCACCGAACTAGAGCCTTCTGGGTTTTGATAAACTCAAAACCAGGCTCCATATTCCTTGCTTTACGCATTTCCGGACGCTGAAGTCTGCAACTTCCGCTGGAAATTCTCTAACCCAGTTTGCGCTTTTTTGCTTTGTCGGCAAATGGGTTATCGCGTTTGCGCATATTCAGCCGGATGGGAACGCCCCGCAGATCAAATTCTTCCCGGAGTGTGTTCACAAGGTAGCGCTTGTAAGATGTCGGCACTTCATGCGCCCGGCTTGAGAAAATTGCAAAGGTTGGTGGACGGCTCTTTACCTGGGTTGCATAGCGCAATGTGACCGGCCGGCCCCTTGATGCTGGTGGTGGATTTTTTGACGACGTCACGCTCAACCACTTATTGAGTTTTGCGGTTGGAATGCGTGCGTTCCAGATGCTGTGGATTTCTTCAATCTTTGGCATCAATTTCTCAACGCCCTTCCCCGTTAATGCAGAGAAGGTGACGATGGGCACACCACGGACCTGTGGCAGGAGGCGCCCCAACTTCTCCTTCAGGTCTTCCATGGTCTTTTGTGGCGTTTCTACCAGGTCCCATTTGTTGACCGCAATGACCAGCGCGCGCCCTTCCTGCTCAACCAAGTCTGTGATGTGCAGATCCTGTTTTTCGAAGGGAATGGTCGCATCGATCAGAATGACGACAACTTCCGCAAAGCGGACAGCTCTGAGTGCATCTGCCGCTGAGAGTTTTTCGAGTTTCTTTGTCACCCGCGCGCGACGTCTGAGCCCGGCTGTGTCATGCAGCTTCACCCGCCGTCCGCGCCACTCCCATTCAACACCGATGGAGTCGCGGGTGATGCCTGCTTCTGGACCGGTCAACATCCGGTCTTCACCCAACAATTGATTGATCAATGTGGACTTACCAGCATTCGGACGTCCCACTACTGCGACACGCAGAGGTGTTTCAAGGTCAGGCTCATATGGAGCGTCTGGGTCGAACCCCTCTTCGTCTCCCAACGCTTCGTCCACGGCCTGGTTGGCTTCAGCTTCTTCAAAGGCTTTGGCAAATGGCAGAAGCGCGTCATAGAGATCGCCCAGCCCTTCACCATGTTCAGCGGAAAGGGGCAGCGGTGCGCCGAGACCCAGTTCGTAAGCCTCCATTCGCCCTGCCTCTCCAGCGCCCCCTTCGCACTTGTTGGCAGCCAGAATGACCGGGGTCTCCACTTTCCTCAGAAGCTGGGAGAAATATGCATCTGCTGGCGTGATCCCGGCACGGGCGTCGACGAGCAGCAGGCAGACATCGGCTTCTGAGATTGCGAGCTCAGTCCCCCGCTGCATGCGAGCTTCCAGCACATCGCCTTTGGCATCTTCGAGGCCAGCTGTATCAACGATTGTAAATTCAATGTCTGCGATGCTCGCGTCGCCCTCTCGCCGATCTCGGGTGACGCCGGGCGTGTCATCGACGAGCGCCAGCTTCTTTCCAACCAGACGGTTGAAAAGGGTCGATTTGCCCACATTGGGGCGGCCGACAATGGCGAGTTTAAATGGCATCAGTTTCCCGTCCGCTGTTCACAGCGGTTCCAGACATATCCAGGCCACTGGGCCACCGGGGCCCAGGACACCTGAGCTTATTACTTCAAAGCAACGATACGTGCATCGTCGGTCAATACAAACAGTGTTTCATTGGCCAGGATTGGTGGCACGAAGACAGCGTCAGGCAGTTCAATACGGCCTAGCTCTTCGCCAGAGTATGGTGACAAGGAAACAGCTTCGCCGCGTGACGATACGAGAACCAAGCGATCACCTGCGAGCACCGGTCCACTCCACTCAATCGGACCGTCTCGGTCTTCCTCGTCTTCAAACCGTTCCAATTTCTGTATCCAGCGAATACGACCATCGCGCCTTGAGAGCGCAACAACTTCTGCATCCAGGGTCACAACGAAGATGAACCCACCAGCCACCCAAGGTGTCTGAGTACCTGCAATGTTGCGCGTCCAGACACGTTCGCCCGTTCGAATATCAATTGAGACCGCCCGGCCCGAGTGGCTGACCGCATAGACCCGACCTCTGTCGATTACAGGTCGCCCCGCAATATCGTTGAGTTCTGTGAGAGACGTCACATTGCCGGTGCGGGTCAGGCTATCTGACCAAAGCGTGTTGCCATTTTCCACGCGAAGCGCATACAGCTCACCGGACGAATATGGCACCACAACAATAGACCCTGATACTGCAGGCGACGTTGCGGCCAAAATCCCAGCGCTTTCAACGATCCCGCGGTGCCGCCAGAGAACAGACCCGTCTTCGGTGTTCAAACAGATCATTTGATTATCAGACGTAATGGTGAACATGCGGCCACCATTCACCGTTGGGGCGGCACGGAAGGGTGTCCCAAGTTCGGTTCGCCAAATCTCGGCACCGGTGGCTGCATCAAGAGCAATCGATTCACCAAATCCGGTCGTTACAAAAAGCCGACCGCTGTCGAAGGCAAGCCCACCACCGCGGCCTTCATCGGCGTCTTCGTCTTCTGGCGCAAGCTCTGCTTCCCAGGCTTCAACGCCGGTCGTTGCATTGAAGGCTCGCACAACCGTTTCTGTATCGAGAACGTAGACCTGCCCGGCTGCGGCAACCGGCGCCGTTGCGAGCTCTGTCGACCCGCTCGATCCTGACCCGGCATTGCTGCTCCAAAAAACATCCAAAGAGCCCGACGCCTGCAAATGATGCATCGCATTATCAGCATAGCCACCCGGCTGCGGCCAATCCTCGTTCACATAAGGCCGTGGAAGGACAACCTCCAACGACGCCAGTCGGGGGTCAGCCTCCAATTTCCGCTCAAGCGCCATAACGGAGATGCGTTCACCCGGCAGCGCCTCTTTGTCATCTGAAGAAATAATGTCGCCAATTGTGTCACATCCGGCAAGTGACACCGCCGCAACCAACCCCAATGCCACCACCCGCCATGTTGTCATTGTGCTTCTCCTGTTGGTTCTATTGAACTAGCCGGTGCAGATTCCTCCGGTGCGCTTTCAGATGCGCCCAATGGAACGGTTTGGGCCGCTGGAACATGAGGTGCAATTAAGGCAAGCATCACATGCGCCCGATCTCTGACACCTGGTGTGGCCGTCTGTTCGCCAATGATGCTTTGAAAAAAGCTCTGCGCCTGAGCGTATTTCTGCTCCGCAAATGCTGCCATTCCAAGCGCTTCGCGTGCCGGATTGCGCCAGGGTTCGCTATCGCCTGCCAAAGGCACCAGACGAATGGCCAAGTCATCATAACTCGTGCGGCCAACCAGCAAGGTGCCCGATTTAACCTTTGCAAGGTCTCTCAAAATTTCGTCTGCGCTGCTATCTGCCGCGACAGCATCATAAGCTGCAATCGCCTGATCAATCTCACCGGCTTCCGCCAACGCACCAGCGGCTCTCAAACGGGAAAGCGCTGCATATCCGCTCGGAGCCTGGTCCGCCAATTCCGTAAAAATTGTAGATGCATCAGCGCCTTCCTGGGCCGCCTCTGCAACTGCCGCGGCAAATGCTTTTGAAGCGTCCTCAGCTGCTGACCGGGAATAGCTGCTCCATCCAACAATCAGGCTGGTGAGGGCAATGATGCCAACCACAAAGCCGATCAGGTAGATGCCGTATTTATCCCATAGATGCTGTAGGCGGTCGCGGCGAATGTCTTCTTCGACTTCGCGAAAAATGTCGGCCAAGAATAGTCTCCGAGGTAGGTCGAGGCGTCTGCCTGAATGGCAGCCCCGATGGCGATCTTGCGGCCGTAAAGTAACGTCAATTCAATGACTTGCCAACCGTCCTTCCACCCGCAAATGGGACGGAAAGACGATTTAGCTTAATAGCCCGGCTGCCTGCTCAATCTACCTTCTTCATGGCATATGTGTGCTCTTTGGCCGGAAACGCCCGCCCACGCACTTCGTCGGCATAGGCTTCGGCGGCACCAGCAATCGCAGCACCGAGAGTCGCGAACTCTTTAACGAATTTCGGTGGCTTGGGAGAGAGGCCCAGCATGTCTTCCAGAACGAGAATCTGGCCATCGCAGGCTGCAGAGGCCCCAATGCCAATGGTGGGAATGCTGATCTGACCGGAAATCTTTGCAGCCAGCGGCTCTGCCATCCCTTCAAGCACAACGGCAAAGGCGCCGGATTCTGAGATGACGAGCGCATCGTTCTCAATCTCCGCCCAGTCTTCCGCTACCCGACCTTGTGTTTTAAAGCCGCCCATCACATTGGTGCTCTGGGGGGTAAGGCCGATATGAGCCATGACAGGGATGCCCCGCTCGCTCAGATATTTGATGGTCGGGCCCATCCGGGCGCCGCCTTCGAGCTTCACAGCTGTACAACCCGTCTCCTTGATAATCCGACAGGCATTGCGGAACGCGATTTCCGGTGATTCTTCATAGGAGCCAAAAGGCATATCAACCACGACCAGGGCCCGCTCTGTCCCGCGGACCACGGCAGCGCCATGGGCGATCATCATGTCGATGGTTACGCCGAGCGTATTTTCCATGCCGTACATGACCATGCCCAGACTGTCCCCAACCAACAGAAAGTCGACATATGGGTCAATGTAGCGCGCTGTGTGCGCATGGTAGGCGGTCAATGACACGATGGGTGTATTGCCCTTGCGAGCCATGATTTCTGGAACAGTGATGCGCTTGATCTTGGTGTGAACCGACATGGGTACGACCTCCAATTGTGACCGCATTTCACCCAATGGGGCGACGGGGGGCGGTCAATGCCCCTGCCATATGGGGCAATTGGCAGCCCTGGTCAAGCTTGGAGGCACATCCTTTTTTCTCCCTTATTTTCAATGGCTTACAGTCCGTTTTTTGTTAACTCTATGCCCCAATTCAGTCATGTTTTGCTGATTGAGACACCGCCATCTACCAGCATGGCGGTGCCGGTTACAAAGGATGAAGCGTCGGAAGCCAGGAATAGAGCGGCTTCAGCCTGCTCGTGAGGTTCAGAGATTCGCTTCAACGCATGCATCTCACGAACAAACTGGCGCATCTCGTCTGTGTCTGCCATGACGTCCGCCATCGCCGTTTGGGTGCCACCGGGTAGCAATGCGTTGGAACGAATGCCCTCTGCCCCATACTCAACCGCGAGGGATTTCATGAGACCGATCATCCCCGCCTTACTGGCTGCATAAGCCGCGACGCCCGGCATCGCCGCAGTGTGACCAACAAAAGAGCTTACAAAAATGATGGACCCTGCCCCGCGTTCGAGCATTGCCGGGATCTGGTGCTTGGCGCCAAGGAAAGCGCTGGTAAGGTTTGTGGAGAGAACTGCATTCCACTGATCGCAGCTCAAATCGACCATCGGTCCCATAGGCCCGAGCGTTCCAGCTGCGTTTACCGCAACATCCAAACCACCAAAATCCAGACAGGCACGCTCCACCAGATCCCTGGAAAAAGCTTCTTGCGTGGCATCGCCGACGACCGCCACCGCTCTTCCGCCATCTGATTTGATTTCAGAGACCAAGCTGTCGAGTTCAACCTGGCGTCTGGCACCTGCAACGATCGCAGCTCCTTCTGCCGCGAGCCGCCGTGCCGTTGCACGCCCGATGCCGGAGCTCGCGCCAGCGACAATGGCGACTTTGCCCTCACATGATTTGTCTGCTTTCCGCATCTCACCCTCTCCATAAACTGCCTTTGCGCAACCTAGAGAAAATGGTGAGGCGCAGCTCGCCGGTTTCGGTCTTTCAATGGGCAATCATGTGGGAGCGAAGTTCGTCTAGTGAACCTGGATGTCAGGTGGGCTCGCCGCGCTCTGCTGGGAGAGAACCAAATCTCTGTACATGACAGAGAGAATGGCGACGGAAATGATCTGCGCAAACACACCTAGAACTGCACCGCCGATAATTCCAATCACCGGACCCATTACCAAGGCGACGATCCCAATAAGAATACTCACAACAATAGCGACTACCATGAGGGCCAAAATGTTGAGGATATGAGCCCCGAAGATGCGCAGCACATTGTCCTGCGTTGCTTCAAGGATCGCACGTGCATCAACGGCTGCGTCTGTCGCAACCGCTGGAAGAAGCAGCGAGAGACGCAACGCATAGGCGAGCCCCGCAACCATCAGGACCAACCCAACAGGGATTGCGAAAACCGACAGGGCCGTTCCTGCCCCGACAACCATCACTAACACGCCTGGGACCACCAGAAGTGAGAGGAAAATCGACGTCAGCATAAAGCGCGCTTCACGACGGCCAAACTTGAAGTAGAGAGCAGAGGAGCTCGTTTCGCCAAGCAGGATAAACCGATGCCAAGCCACAGCGATGATTGGCCACAAAAACAGTCCGAGCAAGGTCACAGCGACCGCCTGCCAACCCCAACTGGCCTGGAATAAAGCTTCGACATCTGAGGGGTCAATTTCTTCTGTGATCGATTGAACCGACAGTGAGTGGAGGACGTTTGCCGCGATATAGACCACGACCGGCGCCCAAACGAGTTTCACCATATCGCCAAAGTGAGACCAGGCGCCTTTGTAAGACTCTGTCACCGTCCCTACTATGTCGAGCTTAGCCATGTAACGTCCCCACCCTATAGTTCTCTATTGCTCGGTTGCGCCAAACGCTTCAGCACGCTCGCGGAATTCCTTGTCGTCTGGATTGATTTCGTGCGCGCGCAAAAAATCACGACGCGCGTTCTCAGCGTCGCCCATCTGTTCAAACAAGAGCCCCCGGACATAGAAGGCTGCCGGATTCTGCGGGTTCAATTCAATCGACCGATTGATGTCGCTCATCGCTTCTATCGGCTTGTTCAGCTCGCGGTACGCATTTGCGCGGTTTGAAAAGAGAAGTGCGTCGTCGGGCGACAGGTCCAGCGCGGAGGAATAATCCACGACCGCCATTTCCAGATTGCCGGTGTTTTTGTAGGCAACACCGCGATTGAGCAGCGCGACAACCATGTCGCCCGGCTCCAGATCACCTGACTGAATTGCTCTGCTGCAATAATAAATGGCGAGCTTCATATCGCCGCCCTGGAACTGCTCGTAGCAATTATTGTTGTCTTCCACGCCATTCGCTTGGACGGCGCTGATAGACCCAAGCAACACCCCAACAATCACCAAACCCTGCATTCCACGCATGCCACTTCCTTCACCTCAAACCGGTATTGGCGAAAGACTACCTTCCTTTAGGGAGTGTGGGAACAGTTCGTCAGCTGGAAAATGCTTCTACCGCCACAGCGGTGTTCATGAAATCGCGAAAACGCGTCCACTTGCCACCCGCCATCGTTATTACATGAACAAAATCTGATTTGATGGCGCCACCTGTCCTCTTAGACGTGAGATGTAAGTGTCCAGTGACAACGACCTTATCTTTGTCCGCTAGAAACTCTTCCGGCTCAAAAACATGAATGTCCACCGACGAGAGAACGGTCTCAAAGAAGGATCTGGCCTCATCACGCCCCCTATAGGTGCCCGCATAGGGAATGATGCCTTCAGGGCCGTAAAACTCGATCAGGATATCGTCATTCACAAACTCTAGAATACGAGGGACATCTCCTGCACCGAAGGCTTCGAAGAGTTTTTGTGTCTCGGCAATATTCTGCTCTTTACCCATTATGCGGCCTCCGCTGTATTTCGAACGAACCGCAGAACCAATCGCTCAAATCCGTGATTTAGGAGGCTCGCGGTCTGAGGCACAGGAAAGGAGCCGCCGAGCTGGATCTCATCACCACGTGCCAGAATCCCTTCCAAAAGGACACGCGCTTCCAGCTTTGCCAGAGCGGACCCGAGACAATGGTGAACACCGACACCCAGTGTCAGCTGCTTGTTGAGGTTCGGTCGGCTCATATCAAAACGGCCCGGATCTGCAAATACTGCCGGATCATGATTGGCGGCGGCAAAGAAGAGCGCCACCCAATCACCCTTTTTTATGTTGGCGGTACCCACACGCACATCCTGGGTGGCTATCCGGAAAAGGCGCTGTGGCGGCCCTGAATGCCGCAATGTTTCATCGATGAAAGGCACCAGAAGGGCTGGATCTTCTTTCAGCCTTTGATGGACATCCTTCATCGTCGCCAAATTGTAGAGCAGATTGCCAATCAGGAAGGTTGTGGTCTCCGCCCCAGCAACAACCAAGGTGATGCAAAATCGGATGACCTCTTCTACCGATAGTTTCTCGCCGTCCGCTTCTGCCTCAAGAAGCGCCCGCATCAAACAGTCAGGAACATCATCGCCTGCTGCGAGCGCGCCAGCCATCGTGGAGACTTTCTCGATGAAGTAGGCCGCAAGCTCTTCATTACTTGCCTGGCGCTGCTCTGCCGTCAGATCGGCAGACAACATAAAGGCGGTCGCCCAGTGGCGAAAACGATCTGCGTCTGCACGTGGCAGGCCAAGCAAATGCACCATCACACGGGCCGGCAGGACTGACGCCACCTTCTCCATAACATCAACATCCCGCGACCCTAGCTCGCTCAACAACTCTTCAACGATGGCTCGGACAGCCGGGGCTTCCGCCTCCATGCGTTTGCGCGAAAATGCCAGATTGACGATGCCCCGCAATCGGTCATGTTCCGGATTATCGTGATTGACCAACATGAGTGTTGGTGCCGAAGATGCCTCCTGCAACGGGTCTCGCGAAGAGAAGGTTCGGTGATCGCGGGCAGCAGCGGCTACATGGTCATAAGACAGCAGGACCCAGGCTGATACGGGCTCATCCTGCCCCGGGACCGTTCCCGGCGGGTAGTCCGCATATCCTTTTACAGGGCTTACGGACCGCAATCGGTCATAAAGTGGATATGGGTCTGCGATGGTCGACGACGCGGTAAGACGCGCCAAATCATTTTTGACTTCCGATGCGTTCATCTTGTCCTCCCCGATAAGAATTTTAATTTACATCATAAATTATTTCCATTGTAAACTTTTAAAGCCTGGTGAATAGCAGGTACCGGCCTAGACTCTCCCAAAAGGCTCAAGGGATTCGCGACATTCATGCCTAAGACCAAGACAAAAAGACGGATTGACCAGGCGCCGGCTGACGCAGCGCGACGTTTTCTCGAGTTTTACTATCCGATCCACTACAAGGCGGGACTGCGTGTAGAAGATTCAATGCGCGGCGGAAAGATAGGACGCCATCAGGTGGCCATTCTGTGGTTGATCCACTCGGAAGGCACCGACGGCAAGCGCATGAACCGGAAAGACATTGAGCGCCATTTAGGCGCCTGGTTTGACATTTCCGGGGCGGCGATCACAAAGGCAATCCGAAGCATGGCGAGCGACCCTCTATCGCTTCTCACTGTGGAGGAAGCAGCACATTCCGGTCGCGAAAAAGTCGTGACCCTAACGCGTGCCGGTGAAAAGTTTGTGGAAGGCATGATCAAGCGCGGTGATGCCTTTATTCAGCGCATCATCGAAACCATGACTGACGAAGAGATCAATCAGGGACTTCACTTTTTTCAGCGGATCTCTGATGTGATTGATGATCTCAAATAGGCAAAGACATCCTTATTGCGACTGTTCGACCATTTAATCGACGGCCGCTTTTAGCTCGTCATCAGAACAATCGAGGCAAAGCCCTATTGCAGGCATTCCGTTAAAGCCATTGATCGTGCTGCCATACAAGACATCAATACCTTTGCCGATCACAAGCGCCCAAGCGGCCACATCGCCGAGTTTCTGTGCGCCAGCTGCGCCCGACCCGTGACAAGCAACGCACTTCGATGCGTCGATGTCTACACCAGAGCGCGGGCCAGATGCACTCGCGACAGAGCTAGCTGTCGCAAAACCAAAATCAAAAGACCTGAAAGAACAGTCTTCATAATACTTCCCCAATTCAATTCGACCGACATACCCTCTTAGCGAATGAGGGAATGGTTAGAAACTCACAGGGTAAAGCCGAACTCAGGGTGCGGCGGTCTTGGCCGATGTCTCAGCCGACCCTATTTCCTTAGTTAGCCATGCCACAAAAGCCTTCAGCTTTTTCGAGTCGGATTTTTGCGGACCGCAAATGACACGGTAGCCTAACCCTTCAAGACATATGTCTGGACGATAAGGTTCCAACCAACCCCGCGCCACCATGTCTGCAGCCAGAACATCGCTTAGAAGAATCAGACCCTGTCCGCCCAGGCCCGCCTGAAGCACTTCATGCTCCTGCAAAAACTCTCGAACCTTCGCATCTTTGTCCGGCTCATACTCTGCGGCAGCGAACCAATCCGTCCAACTGGTGTGTTTCAGGTCCTTCGACATCCAGGCTGTACTGATGAACTCTGCCTGAGACAGGTGCTCCAAACGCCTGATGTAATCCGGAGAACCAAATGCACAGACGCTTTCTCTCAAGGTGAGCCACCCGTCATGCGAACACCCGTCTTCGCCATATCGAATGGCGGCATCAATCGTCCGGTCCCGCTGCAAATCCACCACGTCTGTCGAGGATACCGTGCGAACCCGGAGGTAAGGATGCTGTGCCTCGAATGACTGAATACGCGGCGCGAGCCAAAGTGATGCAAAGGCCGGTGTGGTTGAAATGGTAAGCGTGTTCTCGGCGACGCAAAGTGTTTCAAGCGTCGCTTCGATCCGGGAAAATGCGAATGCCGTCGCTTCGGAAAGCTGGCGCCCTTCGTCTGTCAATGAAACCTGACGTGTCCCCCTCAGAAACAGCGGCACGCCTATCTGAGCTTCCAGTCCGCGGATGTGATGAGAGATCGCTGTCGCCGATACGTTCAAGGCATCAGCCGCCTGCTTGAAGCTCCCGAGACGGGCCGCGGCGTCAAACGCTCTAAGTGCGACAAGAGATGGTAAGGACATGACACTCCTCAGATGAGTTTTACTCATTTGTTGGTGAGAATATCATGTTTGCGCCTTAACTTTAAATGACCATTTTTGTCTTTCCCTCTACTCATGAGCCAATTTTTCTCATTCATGGCATATGTGCGGAGGAACAGATAAAACGCATGAAAAGGGAAAAAACATGCCCACACTCCTTCGCATTGATGCAAGCGCCAGGCACGCTCGGTCTCTTACCCGCATGATGAGCGATCATTTTCTCCAGACTTGGCATCGGACCGCTTCCGATTTGAAGGTAATTGAGCGCGATGTGGGTCTGCATCCCCCCACACCGATCTCTGAAGACTGGATTGATGCCGCTTTCACGTCTGCCGATCAGCGGACGAGTGAACAAATGGCTGAACTGGAAACCTCTGACCGGCTCATCGCGGAGATAGATAGATCAGATATCATTCTCATGGCGACACCGATGTATAATTACGGCTTGCCTGCGTCTCTGAAGGCCTGGGTCGATCAGGTCGTCCGAGTTGATAAGACCTTTACCTTCGATCTCTCACGGGGTGATCAACCGCTCGAGCCGATTTTCAGCGGCAAGACTCTCGTTCTGCTTACCGCCGCGGGAGAGTTTGGCTTTGGCCCAGGCGGCATTAATGCTGGTGCTGATCATCTCGTTCCCCATATACGAACAATCTCAAAGTATCTTGGCACGGATAGCCTGCACCACATTGGTATTGAGTATCAGGAGTTCGCCGACCACCGCTTTGAAAAATCAAAATCAGATGCAATGGCCCGCGTCGAAAAGTTGGCGGCAAAACTTGCGAACCGTAGCGTGACTCATCAGACGGTCAGTTAGCAATCATTCCCACTCGATGGTGCCGGGTGGTTTGGATGTCACATCATAAACAACGCGGTTAATACCGCGTACCTCATTGATGATCCGTGTGGAAACACGCCC
Source organism: Parvibaculaceae bacterium PLY_AMNH_Bact1 (assembly GCA_032881465.1). NCBI lineage: Bacteria > Pseudomonadati > Pseudomonadota > Alphaproteobacteria > Hyphomicrobiales > Parvibaculaceae > Parvibaculaceae bacterium PLY_AMNH_Bact1. The sequence goes on along the minus strand of CP126168.1, from coordinate 1,222,890 downwards.
CAGGAAGGAATGCTCAAACGGGTAATAGTCAGCCGTCATGCCGTCCGTTGAGGTGACTGCTCGGAGCGCGCAGACATAATCATAAGTTCGGCTATCGCCCATGACCCCCACTGAGCGGACTGGGAGCAGCACTGCAAAGGCCTGCCAAATTTCGTCATAGAGGCCTGCTTTGCGGATCTCATCGAGATAAACCGCATCGGCTTTCTGCAGGATGTCCACTTTCTCGCGGGTGATGTCGCCGGGTATGCGTATCGCGAGGCCCGGTCCCGGGAACGGGTGACGCCCGACAAAGGTTTCCGGCAGGCCCAGCTCGCGTCCCAGCACACGCACTTCATCTTTGAAAAGCTCGCGGAGAGGCTCCACCAGTTTCATGTTCATGCGTTCTGGCAGGCCGCCCACATTGTGGTGACTCTTGATTGTGACGCTCGGACCGCCTGTAAAGGAGACGCTTTCAATCACATCCGGATAGAGCGTTCCCTGGGCCAGGAAGTCTGCCCCACCGATTTTCTTTGCTTCTTCTTCGAAGACATCAATGAAAGTCGCGCCAATAATCTTCCGCTTCTTCTCCGGATCGGAGACGCCTTCCAGTTTTCCTAAGAAGAGGTCCCTTGCATCGGCATGAACAAGCGGAATGTTGTAGTGGTCGCGGAAGAGATTGACGACTTCATCGGCTTCCCCTGCCCGCATGACACCGGTGTCCACAAAGACGCATTGCAGCTGATCGCCAATGGCTTCATGAAGCAGCACCGCCACGACAGATGAATCGACACCGCCGGAGAGACCACAGATGACGCGGCCTGAACCGACCTGTTCGCGCACTTTCGCGATTTCGGTCTCCTTGAAGGCAGCCATGGTCCAGTCACCCTGGCATCCGGCAATTTTGTGAGTGAAATTCTGGAGAAGCTCGGCGCCGCGTGGCGTATGTACGACTTCGGGGTGAAACTGAACCGCATAAAACTTCCGCGCTTCGTCTGCGATGGCTGCATAGGGGGCGCCTTCAGAGACAGCAACGGTTTTGAAGCCTTCAGGAAGCTCGACCACCCGGTCCCCATGGCTCATCCAAACCTGTTCTTTATCGCCAGCCTTCAGCACACCTTCAAAGAGCGCGCAGTCTTCGACCACTTCAATGTCGGCACGGCCAAATTCCTGATGGTCATGAGCCTCGACCCGCCCGCCCAGTTGAGCACACATGGTCTGTTCGCCGTAGCAGATGCCCAATACGGGCACACCCAATGTGAAAACGGCTTCCGGTGCCCGTGGCGTGTCCGTGCCAGTCACACTCGCCGGACCGCCCGACAGGATGATCGCCTTTGGGTCAAAGGTTTCGAGCGCTTTTGCTGCCGAGTTAAATGGAACAATCTCGCTGTAGACGCCACTTTCACGCACCCGGCGGGCAATGAGCTGGGTTACCTGGCTGCCAAAATCAATAATCAGAATACGGTCGGTCATGCGGCTCTACTGATGTTCAGAGAAAATATGGGTAAGGGACTCACCATCCCCGGTGAATTGAGTCAAGGACGTGCACATCCTCATTCAACGCGTTCCAGAATGACGGCAAAAAAACCGTCTGTGTCGGTGCTGTGCGGGGTCAAACGCAGGCGGAGCCCGTCGGGTGCAGCGGGCTTGGGTTCACCTTCCGGCCAGTTTGAGCGCCAGTCGCGCTCCTGAAACATGGTTATTTCCTTCAGGAAAGCATCAATTTGGTCGTCGTTCTCACATGGCAATATGGAACAAGTGACATAGATGAGGCGTCCGCCGGGCCGCACCAGACGCGCACCTCGGATCAACACTTCCACTTGGGCAGTGCGATAGGCTTCCAGTTTTTCAGGCGTGAGCTGCCAGCGGGCTTCCGGTTGCCGCCGCCAGGCACCGGTGCCAGAGCACGGCGCATCCACAAAGACGCAGTCGACCACGCCTTCCAGATCTTCCAGATCCGGGTCGGCGGCGTTTGGATCGAAAGGATGAAGTCTTCGGGTTTCAATTGTTCCAGCGCCTGCCCTGTCCGCGCGAGGCTTCAGACGCCCGAGACGTCTTGGATCTGTGTCACATGCAATCACGGAACCTTCGCCGGACAGCATGGCAGACAACGCTAGGGCTTTGCCCCCCGCACCTGCGCAGAGATCGACCACCCGCTCGCCGGGCTGAACACTCGAAATCATGCAGGTGAGCTGAGAGCCCAAGTCCTGAATCTCAACAAGGCCCTCATTGAACGTCTTGGTATGGGTCACACGGGCTTTGCTTTTGGAGCGAAGGCCCCATGGCGACCCGCCGCAAGGGTCCGTTTCGATGTTCTCTGTCGCCAGGCGTTCCTGAACATCCGAGCGTGTTGCTTTCAGTGAATTTACCCTCAGATCCACAGGGGCTCGGGTGTTCAACGCTGCGAGTTCGACCTCGAGCCGTTCGCCAAATGCATTCTGAAGCTCCGGCAGCAACCATTCAGGGACATTCATACGCACATGTGCCGGCGCACTTTCCAATCGGGCAGACAGACCAGCGAGCGCATTTGTCTCTGTTACGGTCAACGGAACAGGGGCGAACTTGGCACCGTCAAACAGTTCCCTGACCTCATCAGGAGACAGACCATCTTCAATCGTCAGGGATGCTTGAATGAGAGAGCGCGGCGTTGTGCTGTCAGCAGCGAAGCTGTAAAGGGCGCGATTGCGCAAAACATCGAAAACACGGGCCTGGATCGCCGCCCGGTCCTTTGAGCCTGCATACCGGTTGGCCTTCGCCCAGGCAGCGGACACTCTGTCCGCCATTTTTCCCTTCGCGATCTGATCGAGAATTTCAATAGCTGCAGAAAGGCGGGCGGCAGGTGTCATAAATGTCTTCTGTCTTGAAAGTTAGCCGCGAGCGCCGGGATAATTTGGCGACTCCCGGGTGATGGTCACATCGTGAACGTGGCTTTCGTGCAGGCTCGCTGCGGAGATTTTGACGAATTTCGCTCTCTCGCGGAAATCCGCCATAGTCGCGGCACCGGTATAGCCCATCGCTGCGCGCAGGCCACCAACAAGCTGATGAACGACGCTGCCGATCGGGCCTTTGTACGGCACCTGACCCTCGACACCTTCCGGCACAAGTTTCAGTGTGTCCTGGACGTCTTTCTGGAAATAGCGGTCAGCAGAACCAACAGCCATTGCACCAACAGAGCCCATGCCGCGATAGGATTTGTATGAGCGACCCTGGTAGAGGAATACCTCGCCAGGACTTTCTTCCGTTCCTGCAAAGAGGGAGCCGATCATGGCACATTCCGCACCTGCTGCCATCGCCTTGGCAAGATCCCCAGAAAACTTGATGCCGCCATCAGCGATCACTGGGATGTTCGCTTTTTGAGCCTCTTCCACACAATCAATGATGGCTGTGAGCTGCGGTACGCCAACGCCAGCTACAATCCGCGTTGTGCAGATGGAGCCCGGGCCGATACCAACTTTTACCGCGTCCGCCCCAGCATCAATCAATGTCCGTGCGGCTTCTGCAGTCGCGATATTGCCAGCCACAACCTGCACGTTATTTGATAGCTTCTTCACCCGCTTCACGGCTTCGGCGACATGGATCGAATGCCCGTGGGCCGTATCGATTACGATCAGATCGACACCCGCATCTATCAGCTGCTCCGCCCGGTGAAACCCATCGTCGCCAACGGTGGAAGCGGCTGCAACGCGCAGACGGCCCTGATCATCCTTGCAGGCGTCCGGATGGGTCTGCGCCTTCTCCATATCCTTTACTGTGACAAGGCCAACGCAGCGATACTGGTCGTCCACGACAAGCAGCTTTTCAATACGGTGCTGATGGAGCAGTTTCCGGGCCTGATCCTGGGTGACACCTTCGTTCACCGTGATCAGGTTCTCATGGGTCATGAGATTGCGGACAGGCTCAGCAGGATTGTCAGCGAAGCGCACATCGCGGTTGGTTAAAATGCCCACAAGCTTTTGGGATGAAGGTTCGACGACAGGGATCCCCGAAATGCTATGCCGTTCCATGAGTGAAAGAGCATCAGCCAGTGAGTGATCGGGACCAATGGTCACCGGGTTCACCACCATGCCGCTTTCAAAACGTTTCACGCGTCTTACTTCTTCTGCTTGCTCATCCGGGGTCATGTTCCGGTGAAGAACGCCGAGACCGCCTGCCTGGGCCATGGCGATCGCCAGCCGGGCTTCGGTCACTGTGTCCATGGCGGACGAAATGAGCGGAATTCCAAGCTTAATGGAACGGGTAAGACGGGTAGACGTATCAACCTGGCCTGGCATCACGCCAGATTCAGCGGGCTGCAGGAGCACGTCATCAAATGTAAGGGCTTCGCGGAACATGGGGCCAACCTCCGGCTACAGCGGGATAGTGATGTTGGCGCTGGTGTGTAACACCAGATCAGAGAAATGCAAAGGACGATATTGTGACACAGCGTTGCATAAAACACGGGACCCGCTCCGGGCACCCTAGACTTCGTCGTCGTCCTCTTCCTGGCGCCCCTTAAAGCCAGTTGCGAGGACATACATTTCGGAAGAATCGGCCCGACTGGCCGCGGGTTTCACGTGCCGGACCGTCTTAAAATCCCGCTTCAGCATGCCTAAAAGCTCTTGTTCTGCGCCACCCTGCAGCACTTTGGCGCAATAGGTGCCGCCCACGCACAAGACATCATGGGCAAATTGGGCAGCTGCTTCGGCGAGTGCCATGATGCGCAGATGATCGGTCTGTTTGTGACCCATAGAGGCCGCCGCCATATCTGACAGAACCACATCCGCCTCGCCGCCGAGCCATTGTTTCACCTTAGTGTCGGCATCGTCTTCCAGAAAATCGAGCACATAGAGGTCCGCGCCGGGAATCGCATCAACCTCCTGAAGGTCGATGCCCACAACTTTGCCCCGTGTTCCTGATGGGCCTTTATCCGAGCCGGTGCGGGCAACCGAAACTTGTGTCCAGCCACCAGGGGCAGCGCCCAGGTCAACGATCCGGCCGCCCTTTTTAAGAAAATGAAATTTGTCGTCCATTTCCGTCAGCTTGAAGGCGGCGCGCGAGCGATAGCCCTCTTCCTTGGCGCGGGTCACATAGGGGTCGTTCAGCTGACGTTCGAGCCAGAGTTTGGACGAGAGCTTGCGTCCCCGCGCGGTTTTCACGCGCTCGCGCAAATTCCGCCGGCCTCCCTTACGGCTCGACCCACCTTTGTCGGCTTTCTCACTCATTTTCGTTGCTCATGATTTTGTCTCTCCGGCAGATGGAGAGACACCCTGATTTGCCTGTGATTTACGCCTGCGTCGCCTTCTGCGACGGCGTCGACCAGCGCTCCCACGTGTTTGATCAGCTTCCATCAGAGAAAACAAGATGCCTTCTCTCAGTCCCCTATCGGCAACGCGCAGCCGGTCCGCAGGCCAGGCCTGAGATATGGCGTCCAAAATGGCGCATCCTGCCAACACAAGGTCGGCCCTTTCCTGCCCGACGCAGGAATGTGCAGCCCGTTCAGCTAGTGTCATACCTAACAGGGTTTGCGTTACATTCGACACATCATCAAGACTTACCCAGGCGCCATCGACCTGAGATCGATCATAACGCTTGAGCCCTAGATGAACCCCGGCGATGGTCGTGACCGTCCCTGACGTACCGAGCAGGTGAAACCGCTTCTCGTCGCATTCTCTGCCTTCAAGGCGTTGTTTGAAGGGTGCGAGACGCTCAGCGACATCGGCAACCATATCCTGATAAAGCGCCTCAGAGACCTCATCGCCCCCATAGGTTTCCGCCAAGGTCACCACACCACAGGGAAGGCTGGTCCAATCGAGAATTTCCGGTTTGGGCTTATCCTCATGGTGCACCCACATGAGCTCGGTGCTACCGCCGCCAATATCAAAGACCAAAGCTGCTGCATGGCTGGGATCCAGGAGCGGCGCGCACCCGCCAACTGCCAGCTGCGCCTCGTCGGCCGTCGAGACGATATCGAGCTCAATTCCTGTTTCTTGCACCACACGGGCGATAAAGTCCGTACCGTTTGCCGCTGTCCGACAGGCTTCTGTTGCGATTGAGCGTGCCCGGGTCACGCCCCGGCGTTTCATTTTATCCGCACAAATTTTGAGCGCTGCAGCGGCCCGGTCCATGGCATCGTCGCTGAGCTGACCGGTCGAGGCCAACCCCTCGCCCAAACGCACAATGCGGGAATAGGCATCAATGACGCGGAAGCCGTCGCGACTTCTTTTAGCGACAAGCAAGCGGCAATTGTTGGTGCCTAAATCGATGGCCGCGTAAACCGGCGGATCTTTAGGAGTTCCGGCTTTTGGCTGGGGATTTGACTGCTGTTTCAGCTGTGGCTTCGGCTGCAGCGAACGCTCTGCCTGAGAATCCTGCGGCTGATTTTGGCTATCGGCGGATGTCTCGGCAGCAGACTTGCTTGCCTTCTTGCGGCGTCGACGGCGGCGTCTTCGCTTTTTGGGCTGGGCTGCGTCGTCGCGCGCCGCATCGACGCCGGGCGTTTGCCCAGCGATCCCGTTCGATCCCTCCACAGGTCCCGCATCCGACCGAGATGCCGCTGCCTCCCCCGAAGCAGCCTGGGACCGATCTCCCGTATCCGTCACATCGATCCACCTGGGAGTACGGTGCGCAAAGCAATTCTCGCCTTGCTGCCCCGTCTCAACCAGGGTCCTTTAATCGTTAGTTGGGGCGAGCCTATCAGGTTCGCGAGATCGAAGGAATGGCTGGTTTAATGAATGCTTTCGGGGCTTTTAACATCGGTTGACGCGAAGGCGCGGGACACATAAGTTCTGCCCCACTTCAGCCGCTGAAATATGGTCGCTGGAGTTGCCCGGATGGGGAATCGTCTAATGGTAGGACCACCAGCTCCCCAATAAAAACAACGGGGTTTAGCACTTTCCCCGTTTTGTTCCCGTCAGTTGAATCAACGGCTTGCGAGCGAGTGCTAAAACCACAACTGATCACCAACGATATTTGCTCCAGTGCGTTGACCGATGGATCAGCACGCGGACAAAACAACCCTAAGCGCTCCTCACTAAGCGAAAAGATATTTTACGAGCCTGCCTGTGTGATATTGATAGTTTACTGAAAGCATCGGGAAGACCAATGACACACGCAGCAAGAACACAAATCATCAGGGAAATTGAAGACGCTCGGGATTCACATGTTATTTGCTATTTGACTAGCCTGAGACCGGGGTTAGGTGCGCAAATGATGGAAGATTCAGTCAGAGTCTTTTTCGAGCACCTTCAACTTCTCCCCAATAGGCCTGTCGACAAAATCGACTTGTTTATTTGCAGCAATGGCGGCAATGGTGTCGTGCCTTGGCGGATAATTTCTCTGTTTCGCGAGTTCGCCAAGGAAATCGGTGTAATCATACCTTATCGCGCTTACAGCGCAGCGACGATGCTGGCGCTTGGAGCAGATGAAATAATAATGCACCCGTTCGGAGAGATGGGACCAATCGATCCAACCGTTAGCAACGAGTACAATCCGGTTGACCCTCAAAATGGGCACAAGATGGGTATTAGCGTTGAAGATGTTAAAGCCTATATCAGCTTCATAAAGGACACAGTTGGCATTAGGCATGAAGATGAACTTGTTAAGGCGGTCAAAATTCTCGCGGAAAAAGTCCATCCACTCGCTTTGGGCAATGTGGAAAGATTTATCGCACAAAGCCGAATGATCGCTAGAAAAATACTGCTCACTCACATGTCCGAAGAAACACACAAGCATGTCATAGATGAAACTATTGATACTTTGGCTTCCAAACTCTACTTCCATGGACATCCAATCAATAGAAAAGAGGCGAAGGAAGAACTGGGCTTAAAGATAACCGAGCATGTGCCACCGGAATTGGAGACAGCTGTCTGGAAACTCTACCTTGAGTTTGAAGAGCTTCTACAAAACGACCAGATATTCGATCCGATGGCCGACTTTTATCGGCTCGCTCCGAGAAATCCAGCAGTGCAACCCGGCCAGCCAGGACCTGAGTTTGTGGATGGCACTAAATTTGAGTGCAACAACACTATGGCGATCATAGAAAGTTCGCGGCTAACAAGCAGCTTCGACCGTGAAATGACGCTAGTTGTGTCTGGAGCTGGCGCTCAAGGCGAACCCTTGATCAGGTCTGAGATTCATAACCAGCAGTGGCACCACCAGAAGCCTTAGGCAACGTTAGCGGAGTCGCTGTAGTGGTCTGTTCTACAGGGTGTTCCCGAGCTGATGTGTGTGACGGCATGGGTTCACCAGAACTACCCACTGGCGCTGGGTGGGATTTGATCCCCGTATCTGTGGGAATCAACCAATCGACCGTATCGCCAAACGCTTGCGCACGAGCGATGCTTACTGTTTGCCAATTCGACATTCTGACCTCCATCGGTTCCTCCCTACGGGGTTCGAACTCAAGTCTCATGCTGTACGCATAGCCTTAAACTCGTCTTAACAGATGGTGTCTTTGACACTCTAGCGTCCCCCTGAACACGACTTGTTTAAGCATTTTAGGCTGAGAAATGCAAAGCTGACCAGCTGATGTAACCCATAATAACTCACAGATTCTACTATGGGATAACCTTGACTCTCGGAATTTTCGCCCAAATCCGGCAAAAATCGGCCTGAAACCTAGTTCTTTTACCTAGGCAAAATGTCGCACTTTTGATGCGCACGGCGTGCGCACCAGCCCCGGTCACAACTGCTTGAACCTCCTGTGAGATTCCGGTACACCCTGTCGCGCAAACCATTGATATCGCACAGGAAAATTTAGCAAGCGCTAAACTCTCCCGTAAGTCATTGATTTCATTGGGGAATCGTCTAATGGTAGGACGCCTGACTCTGACTCAGGTAGTCTAGGTTCGAATCCTAGTTCCCCAGCCAGTTTCTGCGCATATCATGTATCTTGGTCGGGTTTTGAGACCCTACTCCGCTCGGGCTGAGGTTTCTCGTGCATAGAGCGCGGGAAGAAGATCGGACAGATATCCCATCTCCTCAATGGCATGCGTCATCAAAGCAATGGCCGCGGCCTCATCCAGCAGGATGTACCGCGCGAGCGCTGTGTTCCCCACAATACCTTCGATTGACGTAACGGCTTCATTCCCTTCCCGGCGGGCGACATGCCCCATCCAGAAGTTACTCCGCATCTCCGCTCCCCAGGCCGTGTCCCGCACCACATGACACATTTTGGCGACGTAGAGCGGTTCTTCCAAAAGCCCCGCCCAGGCGCAGAGGACAAAAGTTCCTTCCTCCAACTCCGGCAAGGGCCCGAGCACCTGTTCGGGTGGCACAAACTGGATGCGCAGTTTCTGCATTTCGCCGCCGATATACTCGTGGACAAGATGACTTGCGCCCACGATCTTGCCGGGGACCTTGTTTTCCCAGTCCATCCAGACATGGGCGGTTGGGTGCCACCATGAATAGTGTTCACTTGTCTGCAGGAAGTCTGTGAACCACCACTTCACCATCTTGGCATTAACACCCGGCATGCGTGTTAGTGCAGAGACATGATAGGTCCCGTCTGCCAGCCGCTCGACACCTGTTTCAAGCCCATCATAGCCAGGTGCGAGCGCGTCATCGGGATTAATGGCGTTGCTCAAAGGGGCCCATCCCCAGATGGCGACAATGAGCACACCCACACTCAGTAAAGCAAACAGCGCTTTCATTTGTTCTCACCCGCTAGCTCAGCCGTTGACCAAGAACATCTTCCGGCATGGCGTGTATCCACGCGGCAATCTCCTGAAGGTGCCCACAGGGATCAACATCGTGACAACAATGAGTGGCTTCCAACTGGTCTTGCGTGGGCTCCGGCACAGGCATGCGCCCGGTCTCGCCAAAGACGGACGCCACTGGCTTCGCCAACATGGTGACTGCGCCTTCAAACACGACGCCCGCAACACGTACATCTTTCAGGCGGTCAACGCCCAGGTCGAACGGGTCATCTTCCAAAACAGCAAAGTCAGCTTTCTTGCCCGCAACAATGGACCCGATTTCATCATCCATGCCGAGGGCAAAGGCTGCATCAATGGTGATGCCGCGCAGCGCCTGCTCCATACTCAGCCTCTCTTCCGGCGAGACCTGTTGGCCGCTGCGGGTGACGCGCGCTCCGGCACACCAAGCGAGGAAGAGCGGCTCTAACGGCGCCATCATGAAGTCAGAATGGAAAGACACTTTCATATTGTTGCGCAAAATGGATTGTGAGCGCACGAGTTGGCCTGCCCGCTCTGGCCCCAAATCAAGCTCCGAAAGTGTGTCTGACAGAGCATGAATGTAATAGGGGTTCACGCTTGCATGGGCGCCAAGTGCGGCCATGCGCGTTGACTGCGCATTGGTATGAAAGCCCACGTGATGCATCACAAAGCGATGATCAAACCGAGGCTTAGCGTCCTGTGCCTGAGCAAGCGCATCAAGCACTGAATCCATGCCCTTGTCCCCGTTAACATGAACGTGGATCTGATAGCCTGCTTCCCAGAAATGCTTTACGCCCTGGGCCAAGACGTCAGGCGTCATGATCCACTCGCCTTCATGCCCATCGATGTATCCGGGTTCATTCATCTGCATGAGTGCAGAGAACATGGCGCCGTCTGCGAAGAGCTTCACGGCTCTCAGGAAGCGCACACGCCCCTCGTCTTTTCCAAGCAGCTCTTCCATCGCCCCTTGCCCAGCCGCAAAGTCGATCTCCGCATCCGGTGCCCCGTTGCCACGTCCAGACGCCCGGTTGCTAAAGCCGCGTCCGTCAAAAACATTCACAACCCGCATCGGTAATTCAGGCTGCTCTATTACGGCATTGATCGCCGCAAGCTCAAAGTCTGGACTGATCGTGCCAAACAACATGTCCGCGGCGGTCGTAATGCCACCCTGACGCATCAGATCGCAGGTGATGCCCAGTCCCTTACGATACCAGTCGTCAGCCAACAGCGTCGACATCAGCTTGCCCATGACCATCATGTTGCCGGTTTCGAAGAAATGGCCTTGTGCAAAGTCAACCTGCGAATGATCGCTGACGACCTCCGCCGATAATCCAAGAGCTGTCATTGCAGCGCTGTTCAGATAGGTCTCATGAAAGGAACGCTGAAAAAGAACGACGGGTCTATCTGGTGCGATTTTGTCGAGCTCTGGGCGGCCCCACTTTCCGTGCTCCAACGGCTGGTAGCCAAAAGAGATGAAGAGTTCGTCTGTGTCAGTCCGTGCAGCGAGACGTTCTTTCAGCCGGGCTTCATATTCTGCCGGTGTGTTGGCTGCTGGGTGAATATCACCGCCTGCCATGCGCCATGGTTCCGGCGCAATAATCTCCATTGGCGTCAGAAGCGCGCCAAGAAACGGATGCACGTGATTGTCGATAAAACCTGGCATCAGCACTTTGTCAGCGAACCGATCATCGACGGTGACTGCCCTCCCGGTAAACCAGGGTTCCATGCTCTCAAGTGAGCCAACAGCCATGATCCGGCCCTCAGACACGGCAACTGCTGTCGCTTCGGGCAATGAGGGATCCATGGTGATGATTTTGCGCGCGGTAAATACCGTTACCGCCTGCATTGTCTTTTTTTGCGTTTTCACCACGTCACCCCCCTGAAATTTTAGGCCATTTTTTCATGACTGTAGCATTTTTTCAGCAAAAGGACAGCTCTATGGCTCTCGCAAATGGAAGTGTCAGGGCTTCCATTTATAGACTAAAGGCGGCCATTTCTCGGTCCAACTTGTTCACTTCTGCTTGCATCCTTAGGCTGACAGCGCCAAGTCGATTGGAGGCAACACAGGATGGATTCATCGGTTTTATTGGATAAGTTTGAGAAATTACTCGCATCGACAGAAACTTGGGTACATCTGCACATCTTCACCTGGTCCGCAGCAACCCAGGCAGCACTCTTCGCCATAGCAGCGATCGTCGCTTATCTCGTTCACCGCCATTTCGCACCTCATGTTAATCGCCTTGCCGGTCAAGGGCAGGTGCTGACAAAATCCGCAGAAAAACTGCAACCGCTGATTTTCCCGCTCACCGCAGCCCTACTCGTCTGGACTGGGTTCGCAGCTATGGCTCAGGCGGAACAGCCCACGGAAATGCTGAGGGTTGCAGGCAACCTTTTGGCGGCCTGGGTGGTTATCCGACTGTTGAGCAGTTTCCTGCGTCAGTCGACCTGGACACCGGCCATTGCCACAATTGTTTGGATCGTGGCTGCGCTTGCGATCCTAGGATGGCTTGATCCGCTCCGCGGCCTTCTCGACGCTGCAGCCTTTCAGGCTGGTGATCTGCGGGTCTCTGCTCTGGGTCTCATTAACGGCATTCTGCTTCTTGCAGCGTTCCTGATCCTCTCACAGGTGCTTGTGCGGCTAACCGATGACCGGATGCGCGCCATGTCTGGCGTCACACCAGCAGCGCGCGTCCTCCTTGTCAAACTTTTGCGCATTGTCTTCATCACCCTTGCCGTTGTCGTGGCGCTGACCAGCGTCGGAATTGACCTGTCTGCTGTTGCCATTTTCTCCGGCGCAGTGGGCATCGGCGTTGGCTTTGGACTGCAGAAAGTTATCTCTAATCTGTTCAGCGGCATCCTGCTGCTTCTGGACCGTTCCCTAAAACCCGGCGATGTGATTGAAGTCGGCGATGCCTATGGCTGGATCGACAAGATGGGGGCCCGCTACATCACAGTTGCCACACGGGACGGCAAAGAATATCTGATCCCCAACGAGGACATTATCACGCAACAGGTGATCAATTGGTCTCACAGCAATAAAGCAGTACGGATCAAAATCGGGTTGGGCATCTCCTACGGCTCTGATGTGCGCAAAGCGATGGAATTGATGGTGCAGGCGGCAGGCGACCACACCCGCGTTCTCAAAGATCCAGAACATGACCCGCAGGTCCGCCTCACCGAATTCGCAGACTCGTCGGTAAACTTAGAGCTCCGTGTCTGGGTTCTGGACCCGGAAAAAGGCATGGTGAATATAGCCAGCGACATCCGCCTCGCGATCTGGGACCTATTCCATGAAGAAGGAATTGAGTTCCCCTTTCCTCAGCACGACGTGCACGTTGCCTCCGCGAGCGGATTGGAGGCTGTGCTGGAAAAATATCTCAAAGACCGGTAAGAGCCGGGGGGACCTCTCCTCCTTGCACCTACAAACGCCACAGCGGACCAAATGTCAGACACTTTCGATGTGATTATTCTAGGAGCCGGTGGCGCCGGGCTCATGTGCGCGGGTATGGCCAGCCAACGGGGCCGCAGCGTACTCGTGCTCGATCACGCAAAAAAGCCGGGGGAAAAGATCCGTATCTCTGGCGGTGGCCGGTGCAATTTTACAAACATCAACACCCAGGTGGACCGCTTTCTCTCCGCCGATCCCTATTTTGCCCGCAACGCCCTGAGTGCCTATACCCCCGACGATTTCATTGCTCTCGTTGAGGCTTACAACATTGCCTATCACGAGAAGACCCTTGGTCAATTGTTCTGTGATGGGTCGTCCCAACAAATCATCGACATGTTGCTGGCTGAATGTGCAAAGGGCAGTACTGAAATCAGGCTACAAACAGAGATTAATGCGGTTGCCAAGACCGAGAGTGGTTTTGCCGTTGAGACCAGTGGCGGCACCCTCACGGGCGGATCACTTGTTGTCGCGACTGGTGGAAAATCGATCCCAAAAATGGGTGCAACGGGATTTGGCTACCAACTTGCGGAGCAGCTTGGCCTCCCTGTTGTAACCACCCGCCCGGGCCTCGTGCCCTTCACCTTTGATCAAACTTGGAAGGAAGTGCATGCAGACCTTCCAGGCGTATCGGTCGACGCAGACGTCTCCACGGGTAGTATCTCGTTCAGAGAAGCGCTGCTCTTCACGCATCGTGGCCTGAGCGGCCCCTCTATCCTTCAGGCCTCTTCTTATTGGCAAGAAAGCACCTCGTTGGAAGTCAATCTCCTTCCTGATGTGGATCTGTTTTCTGAGCTCACCACTCTGCGCGACGTCCGCCCAAAAACAGATGTCACTGTTGCCTTGTCGGAGTTTCTTCCCAAACGGCTGGCCAAGTGTCTGACAGATGACCTAGAGGGGCATCGACGCCTTGCCGATCTTTCGAACAAGCGGCTGAAGAGTGTTGCCGACAAGGTTCAAGGCTGGCTCCTTACGCCCTCTGGAACCGAGGGCTACCGCACTGCCGAAGTTACCGTGGGTGGGGTGTCCACTGAGGCACTCCAACCCAAAACACTAGAAGCACGCACGGTCCCCGGGCTCTATTTCATCGGTGAGGTTGTAGACGTCACCGGGTGGCTTGGCGGTTACAATTTCCAATGGGCATGGGCTTCCGGCGCCGCTGCCGCACGCAATCTCTGATTGCCGGGCTACCAGGGCAGCTCTTCGCCCTCATATGAATAGAAACCGCCTGTTTGATCCACCGACAAATCTTCAATCGTCTTCAGAAGACTAACTGCCGCTGCACCGGGTGTCTGCACTGCCAGCCCATCTTTAGCGAAAGGTGCCGACAGGTCGGTCGCAACTGTGCCTGGATGAAGCGCGACACACACTGCGGCAGGCTTTCGTCTCTTCACCTCTATTGCCGCCGTTCTAACGAATTGATTGAGCGCGGCCTTTGAGGCGCGATACCCATACCAACCGCCCAGCTGATTATCTCCGATACTCCCAACTTTTGCTGAAAGCGTAGCAAAAACCGACTTTCCATCGTTCGGCAGTAGCGGAAGAAAGTGCTTCATCAGCAATGCTGGACCGATGGCGTTAACAGCGAAGAGTTGGTCAAGTTGAGCTCCATCGATCTGAGCAAGGCTCTTTTCTGGCATCAAGCCGCCGCCGTGCAACAGGCCTGTTGCATCAATAATAAGCCTTGGTGGAGCCGCAGCATCGACGAAAGATGAGGCAGCTTCTGCGATACTTTCTTCAGCGAGCAAGTCGAGCGGCGGGCTGGTGGACCGTCCAAGCTCCCTCACCTCGCTAAACCGTCCCGACCGTGCAACTGCATGGACGAGCGCAGCCCCAATACCACCCGACGCCCCAACCACGATAGCAACGCCGCCACACGGAAAGGATGTCAAACTGGTAGATCTGGCCAAAATTCTCTCCGCGACTTAGAGGACACGCCTTCTCTACGGTGTTCACCGATTGATAGATCAGTGCGTCAGCGAGCCCCACTGCGTTTAAGTGCCTGGATTTCGTTCTCCAGTGTATTGAGAAACTGTGACCGGTCGCGTGCTGTAAACCCCGCATTGTAGGTCTGCGTGTTATTGCTTTCCCGCAAATGCTGCTTTAACTCCCGCATGCCAAGCGCCATGCCGATATTTTCTTCACTGAAAATCTTGCCGGTCGGCCCTATGACTTTTGCACCATTTTCGAGACAACGGCCCGCCAAAGGAATATCGGCAGTTATGGCGATATCATTTTCTGTGGCGCGTTCTGCAATCCAGTCGTCAGCAACATCTGGCCCTTCAGGCACAACAATTTGCTGGATGAGAGGGTGACGTCGCGGCCGCATACCTGAATTGCTCACGATGAAAACCGTCAGCCCATGCCGCTCGGCAACCTTTTCCACTTCGGCTTTAACCGGACATGCATCCCCATCAACATATATTTGAATCACTCGCACCCCCGTTAACATTTCATCGACCTGCACTTGGTTTCGGGCGGCTCACCCTTAAGGCCCTCTCCTACATTTTACAGCCACCATTCTCAAAACGTTAACAAAAGATCCAAGTTTGACCGAACAGCAGGTCCCAAACACTGTCGGTTAACGGCAAATTATCTTCTCAACAGTAGAAAGTTAAATAAATCTGCATTCTCTGTTTGAGGCCGGGGTCGTATTAACGCATGCATAGTCGCCAAGAAGGACTTGCCGAGTTGGGTGAGAGTGGTCATGCGCCACCGATACTCTCCAATCAGGCCCGTAGCGACAGCAACGAGGCACTGACGGGATCGGCTTTGTCCTACGACATGCATCCCATCACGATGGGTTTCCTTGATCCGACGGCTGAGGAAGCATACCGCCAGGACAATTACGAACGGCAGATCGGGTTCACCCGGTTTTGTATCGTGGCCGGCGCTGTCATCATGGCGGCCTTTGGCATCCTGGACTATTTCATCGTGCCAGACATTCTCTACCAAGCTTGGTTCATTCGGCTCGGTCTTGTTTGCCCGCTTCTACTCGGCATCGTCGCACTTTCCTATGCGCCCTGGTTCAGCCATCGCCACCAGTTCTGGCTCTCTTTTTCCATGGCGACGCCTGGCCTCGGCGTTGTCGCCATGATTGCGTTGGCAGATGCCCCCGGTAGCTATCTCTATTATGGTGGTCTGATAGCCATTATCTGTTTTAGCGCCTGCCTGTGGCGTCTCAATTTCATGTATTCGCTCACGTGGGCGCTGGCAACCTTTACGGCATATGAAGCAGTGGTGCTCTTCATCAATCCCCAGCCGGAAAATGTATTGATCAACAATACTGCGTTCATGTTGCTTGGTATTGCGACCTGTAGCTTCTTGACCTATGTGCACGAGCGGCAAATGCGTTTCGCTTTTGTGGACAATGAACGGTTGAAATCAGAACGAGAACGCTCTGAAGAACTTCTGGAGCAGTCCGAGACAGCGAACCGAGCGAAGAACGATTTCCTTGCAATCATGAGTCACGAGCTCCGCACCCCATTGAACGCCATCATCGGCTTCTCAGAAATTATCGCGACACAAATGTTCGGGCCGATCAACAACGAGCGGTATGCGGACTACGCGGGCGACATTCGCAACAGTGGATCGCACCTGCTGAGTATCATCAATGACATTCTGGACCTTTCAAAAGCTGAAGCAGGTAAGCTAGAACTTGATGAAGATGCGCTAGACCCGGTGGAAGCCCTTAACCAGACAATGCGGATGTTCCGGCCGCGCGCGAGCGAGCTGAAGATCAAACTGACATTCCGTGTTCGCGACGACATTCCCTGGTTGTTGGCTGACCCGCGCCTGTTCAATCAGGTGGTTATCAACCTGACCTCTAATGCACTGAAGTTCACGCCCGAGGGTGGCCAGGTGAGCGTGGAACTGGGCCTTACAGAAGCAGGAGAGCTTGAGCTCAACATCGAAGACACCGGGATCGGCGTGGACGAGGATGATATTGAACGGATATTCGAACCGTTTGTTCAGGTCGAAAACGCAATGAGCCGCACGCAACAGGGCACGGGCCTTGGCCTGCCACTGGTGCGGAAAATAATGGCGCTACATGGCGGCGACGTGCGCATGGAAAGCCGGAAAGGCTCCGGGACGAATGTGCATGTCACATTCCCCCGAAGCCGTTTTGTTGACGCGCCATCTGAAGGCGGCATGCGCTGGGCAACCTAAAACGCTCACCAGCAGCCTATCTTCACTCTGGCTTGCGTACAGTCATGACGTAGACGCATTTGGTCTTGTCTTCTTCAAGCGAAATCCGCTCGCAGTCCAGACCATCCACCATGTCCCACATCTCATCCGCCGTCCTGTAGACCAGACTCCAGTCGGTGATGAACTCAAGCGGCCACATACAGGTCTCACGCCCGGTCTTAACGTTCGCGAGGACCATATATCCGCCGGGCGCCAGCTGATCGTAGAGATCGTGGGTCAGCGCCTTCGCACGGCGCGCGGACAGATAATCATAAAGCCCCAGGCTGTAGATCATATCCTGAGGTGGCAGTGAGTTGAACAAAGGTCCGGCCTTCAGCAACTGAGCAAAGGATGCTTGCAGGCATTGTATCCGCGCCTTGCCACCATGACGGACCACCTGCGGGTGCGCATGCTCATAAGCATAAGAGAGAGCATCATGGTCCTGATCGATCAGGGTGAAATTAACCGGGCGAGCCAAAGCATCTATCTTGAGAAACTCTGCAACTTCGTGGGCTGATCCACAGCCCAGGTTGGTGATATTCATCACCTCGCTGCCCGCGGTTTCGCGTACTTTCTCACCAATGAATTTCTGGGTCATGCGCAGGCGGGTCCCAACACATTCACCCGTCTCAATCCCGATACGATGCAGAAGTTTCTCGTAGGGTGTATCGCCGACTTTTTCCCATCGATACACATAGTTCATAATCTGATAGTCACCAGGATACCCCAATGGCTTCTCGTAGCAGCGGCGCATCACAGGGCCTGGCATGAAGTCAGGTGTTAGAACTTGTTCTGTATACCGTTTGTGTTCAGCAAGAGTGATGGGATCACCCAGCATAGGAAATGTGATGTCATTGCCGCGATACCACAGCTCTTTCCACTGCGGGACCATCTTGTCTTCACAAGCGACAAGAGCTTCATGAAGTTGTTTTGCCCGGTCTTCCTCCGACACATCCCCGAGCCTATCTTCGAAACGGGAGAGCAGGTCTCGGTAGGAGCGAAACAGATAGATAATCTCTGCAGCAAGCTCCTGATACTCGGGCAGAATGTTTGATGCTGTCCCAAACTGGGGATCAGAAAGCGCACGAGACAAAAGGAACTGGTCGTGATCCGTCACCACTGAGGGAATGTCGATATAGCCGGTGGTCAACTCCACAGCGACCGTCGTGCGAACACCGCTGGGTTCGATACGACGAATTCGCCCGGAGCCTTCATATAGCGTGTCGTCTGCGATGCACAGACGCACTGGAATTTCATCCCCCAGTCGGCCGTCCCAATAGTCCAGCTCGCCGCTTTGCGCGGCAAGCCCTGTCATCGACACGTCTTTCAGCGCGGCCCGGTCGCCTCCCAGATCCACAGCAGGCACGATGTCCTTGAAAAGGTGGTCAGCACGATACCGTTCTGCGCGGTAAAAAACCTTTCGGCCCTTGGCGCCGGTGAGCTGCTCATATGTACGCATTATTACTATTCCTTGATGAGCAAAACTAATTTTGCCGTTTCAATATAGAACATCCGAATCCGATCTGGTTACAAATTTCCAAGCTTAACTATAGATATGCAAGGCATTAGTGATGTTTCGTTCCGGATCACTCCCTGGCTACATCTGCAATTTCACTGCCACCTTTGTCTATTAACCGTAACAAGGGCGGTAGCAGGAACCAGCAGATGCCCAAAGCCACCACAACGATGATCGAGGTTTGAATGCCGAGCGAGCGGTTGATCTGAAACCCGGACAGCGACAGCACGATAAATCCTGTCGCAAGCGACACACTGGTAATCACCATCGCGACCCCCACAGTTGAAAAGACGGCTTCAATTGCCTCAGCAGCTGATGCACCACCCGCCCGCTGACGCCGGTACTTCATGAGGAAATGTATTGTGTCATCCACCACGATCCCCAGGGTCATTGTGGTGATCACCGCTCCAGCAATGCCAATATCCTGAATAAAGTAGCCCCAGAGCCCAAATCCGACGATTGCAGGCAACAGATTGGTTGCAAGACTCAATGCACCGAATGCAAAGCTGCGCAACGCGAATGCAATGATCAATCCGATGATCAGGATAGACACGAAAGTACCTGTGATCATTGATCGGATGTTGTCATTGGAGAGATAGGCAAACAGGACGTTGATGCTGATCCCTGTTGTCGCGGCCTGGCCCGGCGCATGCGTCGCCAGCCAGGCGGTGGCGCGTTCGTGCAAGTTCCGGATCTCACCCGACGTCAGCCCACGCATAATGATCGTCACTCGACTGGCGCTTCGCGAGACATTGATCCTATCTGTGAGGGACGCGCCATAGGGAAGCGATAGTTCGTACAGCAGAAAATACTGGGAGATGAGATCGGCATTGTCTGGAATGCCGTTGAGTGTTGGCTCATCTTCTACCCGCATGGCCTTATGAATGCGCCGGGTAATCTCTGAGATGTCAGCAATACTGGCAACACCTGGCTGTTGGCCAAGCCAGTCGGTGAAGTCTGCCAAAAAGTGCTGGTATTCAGCTGTGTACACACCGCCATCGATGCCAGTCTCAAGATCGAACTCCATGATATTGAGACCTGTCAGACGCTCTTCCGCAAAATCAGAAGCCACACGATATTCGAAGCGATCATCGAAATAGCGCACGAAATCGTCGTCCAAACGGATTTGCCCCAAACCGCCGATGGTTGCCAGAACGCCCGTGCTCACCATGATCAGAAGAACCCAGCGAAGTCTGTTGATGGTACGCCCTACTCCGGCCATAAGCTGAGCAGACCGATCCTGAGATGGCTTCAGCGGCAACAATGTGAGAACGCTAGGCAACCAGGTAAATGTCAGCAAATAGCTGAGAACAATACCCGCAAAGACAATGTTCCCCATGTCGTTGAGCGGCGGTGCATCTGCCCTGTTCATGGCAAGGAACCCGACTGCGGTCGTAAGGTTAGTTAACCCGACAGCAGCGGCATTTGTTCTGATGGCTTGTTTAATCGCTGTTCCATTGTCCACACCGGAGGCCAACTCATGCTTCACAGCAATGACAACGTGGATGGTGGATGCGAGAGCAATCGAGATCACAATGATCGGTGCTGCAATTGATGCGGGCGTAATGACGTGCCCAAACCACCCGGCGACCCCCATAGACGCCAGACTCGCAACCCCCAGAATAGACAAAACAGCAATGGTCCCGTTTCGGGACCTCAGAAATACGGCGACGATGATTGCCGCTACGATCAGCGCAACGGGCACCAGCAATCGGGCATCCACATGCGATGCCTCGTTGAAGGTTGTCATCAGCATAACGTTGCCGGTCAGATGCACCTGCAAATGTGGATAGTCAGTTTCGATCTTGCGAACGAATTGATGTGCCGCTTCGGTGATTTCCTGCACCTCAGAGGAAGCAGAGGGGGGCAGTCTGAAATTGACATTTACGCCGGTCGTGCGCCCATCTGCTGAGAGCAGTCGGTCAACAATCAGGCGGTCGCCCAGGCTCTCTTCTTCAATAACCGCAACCGCGCTCGGCGTCAGCCGCCCAGATGACGGGACCATCTCCAAAACTGAGAAAGCGTCCTCGTCTGACACAATCCGCGGAAAATTCGATAGGCTCTCGACCTGCGTTGAATGAGGCAGACGCCACGCCAGATCCGTGATTTCAACCAAAGCTTGAAGCGTCTCAACAGTCGCAATTCTTCCTTCGTCCCCATCACGAGGACTGATCACAAACAGAATGTTGTTGTTGTGAGAAAACTTCCGTTCAAAACCGCGTAGCTGCAGCAGCAGCTGGTTTTGTTCCGAATAGAATATGCGGGTGTCGAACGAAACAGTGAGGTTTTTGCCACCCGCAATCATCCCCAGAAAGAGGAGCCCCCAAATGGCGAGCACCAGCTTGGGATACCGCTGACTAGCATCACTCGGCCAAATACTAGTCAGGTCTCTCACTCCACTTCACTTTTACATACCCATGACTTGGTGGTCTCTCCCTGCAGCGAAAAATCTGATCTTTCGTACTGATTTATGAGAGCGTGCCCCGACACGTGGGTTTCCTTCAATAGTTCTTTGTGTTTGGAGGAAAAATATTCGTTCACCGTGTCCGGCCACCAGCACAAAAGGTGTGTTTTTGCACCTCTCACGAAATTTTAATCAAATAAAGGTATGGTTTCATCTAATTGGGGGCAGCTGTTCACAAAAATGACCGGTGCCAGAACTGCGACGAAACATTTGATTGATGTCTGAACTAGCCACAATCAGCTCCTCAGAGCTTCGAAAACTCTCTCAGCGGGAGCTTCTGACAGGCCTGTCTGAGATGTCGCCGAGCGCGATCGACCGTTTCAAGCGTATGCGTAAACTCAGCTCGGAGCACAATGACGCCCTGACCACTTTTCTTCGCCAACACCCCGAGAAACGACTGACGGCCCAGACCAGCAAAGCGCCACCTGCTTCGGCAAAGGTAAAAGCGAAAACGAAAACGAAAACGAAAACGAAAACGAAATCAGGGGTCTCTAAACCACACCAGAAACAAGCTTCGAAAAAGCAAGCAGTCGACGACGACGGCTACGTTCAGCTCTGGTCGCGTGTCCGCGCATGGTGGGACGGAGAAGCGCTTGCTCCACAAACCCGAAAACCCGCGGCCAAGAAGCCGCGCATGCATATTGATCCTGCTGATGCCGCGCCAGTCGACCCTGTGGCAGAGCGCCTTCAACTCGTTCAAAGCATTTGGGGTGAAGGTAATTCGCTCCCTGGCGGGAAGTCCATGACCCTCGACCTGCTTGAGGCCGCCAAGCCCTCAACTGACACATTGATTGCCGATTTGAGCGGCGGGCTTGGTAACGGGGTTCGCCATATTGCGTCCACACTCGGCGCAACCGTGCATGGGTTCGAGCGCGACAAAGACTTCGCTACAGCGGCAAACAAAGCTTCCGAAGCGACAGATGTTGCAGAGCGCGCAACTATTCTCTCATTTGATCCTGACCATCTTGATAAGGTTCTCGATAAAGACCGCTATAACATCGTGGTCGCGCGAGAATTCCTTTGCTTCCTTGCCGACAGGAAGCAGGCGCTTTCAGTAATCGGTGAATCCCTCTGTCCAAATGGCTCTTTCGTGTTCACGGATTTCGTCCTTGCCAACCGGGCGACAGAAAATAAATCAGTTATCGAATGGCGCCAGTGCGAGCCAGCCAAGCCCTACCCTTCGACGGCAGATGAATATCGCGAGCTTCTCCTCGAACTGCGGTTTGATGTGAAGTCGATGGATGACATAACGAGCAGCTACATCGCCGGCATCCAGACTGGCTGGAAGGCGATGGTCGAAAGCCTCAAATCAGGTTCTTTCTCTCGCACCTACGTGGATACGCTGATGATGGAAGGTCAGGTCTGGCTTGCGCGCTCCCGCGCTTTGGAAAGTGGCCAGCTTCGTGTCGTTCACGGTCGTGCCATAATGCAGCGTGGTCCAAAACGCTCTCTCACGGACGCCATGTCGATTGACTAGACACTGACGACACGCCATCGGCTTCCATACCCCTGATTCCGTTACAAAAATTTACAATTTCTTCCTTGCCGCACCTTGGCGCTTGATATATCGAACCTATATATAGCCACGATACGCAGCCCCCAAAAACAGCGTGGAAGCCTCAATTTCCCCAATTGAGGCCTTAAAAGAAGAATGGACGTCAAAATACTCTGCCTTGGCGCACTGGATCTCGGTGACGCCACGGGATATGAGATCAAGAAAATGTTTGAGACCGGCATCTTTTCTCATTTCCATGAGGCAAGTTTCGGGTCTATCTACCCAGCCCTGACCCGCCTGACAGATGATGGTTTGCTAACCTGCAAGTCTCAGCAACAGGGCGGGCGGCCAGACAAGAAAATCTATTCGATTACGGCGAAAGGCAAACGAGAGCTTGAACAGGCACTGGCCAAGCCTCTGGCAGAAGACCGTTTCAAGTCAGAGTTTCTTTTCGTGATGCTCTTCGCTGACGCGCTGTCATCAGAGCGCGTGACCAGCCTGCTTGAAGATCGTGTCCAGGGTATTCGAGGCGAGCTGCAAGAGCTTCAATCGGAACAAGACAGTTGCGTAAATCCCGGACAGGAGTTCGTTCGGAGGTACGGGGAAGCAGTCATGACCGCTTCCCTGAAATTTATCGCAGAGAATAGGCATCTGGTAGAAGAGCCCGTTCGTAACAACGAAGTAGAGCCAGTGCGCTGACAAACGCTGGTATCTGAAATGACATGTCGTCCAAAGCGGCGACAATAAGGTCGCATAAGTGGCCCAGAATAGAAGGTTGAATAAGATGAGCTTGCGGCGTTCTCACATATTGGCGCTGATTATTGCAGCTATCATTGGTGCATGGGTTTTGTCAGGCCAGATCGGCAATGGCGACGCTGAGGTCGTTGAGGTCGATGAAAATGGCGAAGTCATCGAGACTGCCGACACCGACGAGACTGCCGCACGGACCCCCAGAGTTCGGGCTGCGATCTTCCATGCTGAAGCTCGCAATACCGAGGTTGTTATTCGAGGTCGCACCGAAGCCGTCAGGTCGGTTCAGGTTAGAGCCGAGACATCAGGAACCATCATCGAACTGCCTGTTGAGAAAGGTTCGACGGTAGAAAAAGGCGACGTGATCTGTCGCCTATCGCTTAACGCGCGCGATGCCCGCATGGCAGAAGCCGAAGCTCTTATGAGGCAGCGCTGGCTCGAACTTGATGCTGCCCAGAAGTTGGCGGCACGGGGCCACAGGTCAGAAACACAGGCTGCGGCATCGCAGGCTGCCTATGATGCTGCTCGGGCGCAAGTAAAGCAGCAGGAAGTGGAGCTCAGCCATACAAGAATACTTGCTCCATTTGACGGCGTCCTGGATGCGCGACCTGTTGAAGTCGGCGATTATCTTCAGGTGTCACAGCCATGCGCAATGATTGTCGACATGGACCCCTTCCTTGTGGTCGGCCAAGTTGCAGAGACCGACGTTGATAAGCTTCAGGAAGGCACCCTGGGCATTGCAACTCTGGTAACCGGCGAGACCGTCGAAGGCAGAGTGCGTTTCATTTCCACCACAGCAGATCCGGCAACGCGCACCTTCCGCGTCGAACTGGAGGTCCCCAATCCTGAACGGAAGCTTCGCTCGGGAGTGACAGCTGAAATCAAGGTTCCCAGCTCGGAGGTTATGGCGCACCGTGTGCCACCTTCCATTCTGGGCCTGGATGATGCCGGAACAATCGGGTTAAGAATTCTGGACGAGAGCAATGTGGTGCACTTCCAGCGCGTTCAAATTTTGGCCGATGGTCCTGATGGGGTGTGGGTCACCGGCCTCCCGACAAGTGCGAAACTGATCACGGTAGGGCAGGATTTTGTCGTCCCAGGACAAACCGTGGACGTGACCTATGAAGACGAGATGGGAGCTGCCTCATGAACAGCTTTATTGATGCTGCGATAGCGCGCACCAGAACCGTCATGACATTGATGGTTCTGATGGTGCTCGCTGGCGTATCAGCCTATATCTCAATTCCAAAAGAAGCTGACCCAGACATTCAGATCCCGGTTTTCTATGTATCAATCATTCACCAGGGCATTTCTCCCGAGGACGCAGAGCGATTGCTCATCAAACCCATGGAGACGGAGCTTCGTTCTCTAGAGGGCCTTGATGAATTGACGGCTATCGCGTCGACCGGCCATGCTGGGATCATCCTTGAGTTCGATGTGAGCTTCGATAAAGATTCCGCACTTGCCGATGTACGTGAAAAAGTGGATCTGGCCCAGGCGGAATTGCCTGGTGACACGGAAGAACCCATCATTCGAGAGTTTAACACCTCCCTCTTCCCGGTTCTGATTGTCACCCTTTCCGGCGACGTGCCTGAGCGCACGCTGTTTCAGCATGCCCGCGCTCTCCAAGATGAAATTGAAGGCAACGTCCCGACCGTTCTGCAGGCAGAGCTTGTTGGACACCGCGAGGAACTGCTTGAAGTTATTATCGATCCCTCGCGCATGGAGTCCTACGATGTCTCGCAGTCTGAGCTGATCAACGCTGTTTCGCTCAACAACCGTCTGGTCGCTGCGGGCGCTGTCAATTCTGGCGAGGGTCGTTTTTCAGTAAAAGTCCCTGGCCTCTTTGAGGACCGTGACGATGTACTCAACCTTCCCATAAAGGTGTCCGGCGATGGTGTCGTCACCCTTTCTGACCTGGCAGACATCCGCAGAACCTTTAAGGATGTGGACTCCTACGCCCGCTTCAACGGACAGCCAGCCATCGCTTTGCAGATTACCAAGCGTATCGGTGAGAACATCGTCGACAATAACGCGCAAGTTGTGAAGATTGTCGAGACCTTCTCTGCGAACTGGCCTGAAGAAATTCAGGTGAACTATACGCTGGACGCATCGACCTGGATTTTCCGCGCGCTGGGTTCTCTCCAGGCATCCATTATCACAGCGATTGCTCTGGTGATGATCGTCTGTGTTGCAGCTCTGGGCATGCGCTCTTCCATCCTGGTGGGTATTGCCATCCCAACCTCGTTCATGATCGGTTTTCTCTTCATGTCGATCATGGGTATGACCGTGAACATGATGGTCATGTTTGGCATGCTTTTGTCCGTCGGTATCTTGGTCGACGGTGCCATTGTGGTGGTCGAATATGCCGACCGGAAGATGGCCGAAGGCCTCGACCGTCTTGAGGCCTACTCGCTTGGTGCCAAACGTATGTTCTGGCCCATCGCCTCTTCAACAGCGACGACCCTTGCCGCCTTTTTGCCCATGCTGGCCTGGCCGGGGGTGAGCGGCGAGTTTATGTCCTACCTTCCGATCACATTGATCGTGGTCCTGACCGCCTCATTCATTACCGCCATGCTCTTCCTGCCGGTGCTTGGGTCGCTGGTTGGGAAAACAGAAGATCAGGACAGCGAAGTCCTGAAAATGCTTGCCGGTGCTGAAACCGGCGACGTGCGACTGCTACCCGGGCTGACAGGTTCCTATGTTCGGATGTTGGACAAGCTGGTCCATCATCCCATTTTGGTCCTCAGCGGTGCCAGCGTCGTCCTTGTCTCCACCATCGTTGCCTATAGTTTCTTCGGAAACGGTGTTGAGTTTTTTGTTGATACGGAACCTGAACAGGCAATCATCCTAGTCGGTGCGCGAGGAAACCTGTCCGCCACAGATATGCAACAACTTGCTCAGGAAGTTGAGGAAATAGCCCTCACAACAGCGGGTGTTCGGACGGTGTTTTCGCAGGCTGGTACCTCAGTTGGCGGCGGCGGTCCTGGCTCAGGCGGCGGCGACCGGCCTGCGGACCAAATCGCGGAAATGATGATCGAACTCGACAAGTATGAGGAACGCCGCAAAGGCGCCATCATTCTTGAAGAAATCCGCCAAAGAGCTGCGACTATCCCGGGTATCACCGTTGAAGTGCGCAAGCGAGAAGATGGGCCTCCAACGGGCAAAGACATTCAGGTTCAGATGACCTCTGACAGCGAGGAAGCTCTCGTAGCAACGACAGCGTTCATTCGCGACCACCTCGAAAACAGTGATATGGGCCTTATCGATATCGAAGACTCGCGTCCCCTGCCCGGCATTGAGTGGGTCTTGTCCGTTGACAGAGAGATGGCGGGCCGGTTTGGCGCAGATATCACAACGGTCGGAGCGACTGTGCAGCTCGTCACCAATGGCATCCTGATCGGAAACTACCGACCTGATGATGCGGAAGACGAAGTTGATATTCGCGTTCGGTACCCAAGTGAGTATCGAAGCGTGGCGCAGCTGGATCAACTGCGTATCCGCACCAATAATGGCCTCGTTCCTATTAGTAACTTTGTATCGAGAACACCACAACAACAAGTCTCGACCATTGAGCGCATCGATGGGCATCGTCGTTTCATGATCAAAGCTAATACCGGCATAGATCCGAAAACAGAGGCCAAGATCAACGTTGATGCAAAAGTGACGGAGCTCAAGGAATGGGTAAAGACTCAAACAATTGATCCTCGCGTCACGGTGGTTTTTCGTGGTGCGAATGAAGAACAGGCAGAGTCTGGCGCATTCCTCCTCCGCGCTATGCTTGCAGCCCTCTTCCTGATGTTCATCATCCTGCTGACCCAATTCAACAGCTTCTATTTTTCTGCCCTAACACTGTCCACCGTTGTTCTATCAACCGTCGGCGTTTTCCTCGGCATGATGATTACAGGCCAGACCTTCTCTATTATTATGACCGGCACTGGGGTCGTGGCGTTGGCCGGAATCGTGGTGAATAACTCAATCGTATTGATCGACACTTATCAGCGCCTGCTGAAGGACGGCATGGATGAAATTGAAGCTATCCTGCGAACAGCCGGGCAACGTTTGCGGCCTATCCTTCTGACCACAATCACAACCATGTTTGGTCTGCTTCCCATGGCCATTCAGGTGAACGTGAACTTCTTTGCGCGCGAGATTACCTATGGTGGCCCCGTTGCCGCCTGGTGGGTACAGCTCTCGACCGCGATCATCTTTGGCCTTGGCTTCTCGACACTGCTGACGCTGGTCCTGGTCCCGGTTCTGCTGGTGGCCCCGAGCCGCTTTAAGCAGTCATTCCAGGAACGGCGCTTCCTGCGCCGAGATCGGGAAAACTGGACACACTCTCAGCCAGCCGAATAGGCAAGCGACCAAGGCTACTGATTTATCTGAATAGAAAGGCCCTGCTGATGAAGTGGGGCCTTTTACTTTGAGTCTGCCAGAAACTCGTCTTCGTCATCATCCGACACAAAAGCGGTACGCTTTTGGTGGTGTCGATAGCGCATTGTACTGACAGGCAGAAAAGCCAGATACCCAACCACAAGCACACTCAGTGTGATCCAGGGGTAGCTGAAGAGCACAGCAACAGAAAGCGCAACACCGAGCAACACTGGCAGCATTTCATCTCGGCGCACCCGCATCCCCAATCTCTTTCCAGAGAAAGTCGGGATCTTACTCACCATCAAAAAGGCGATGCCGGCAACATAGGCTGCCACAAGCAATTCAGCTTCTCTTAAAAATTCAACGCCGATGAAGGAGAGGTACAAAGGCAACATGACGAGCCCCGCTGCCGCCGGTGAGGGCACACCAATAAAGTAGTTTGCGGTCCAGGCAGGCTTGTCAGGGTCTTCCAGAGCGACATTAAAGCGTGCTAAGCGCAGGGCGCAGCAGACAGCAAACCCGAGCACCACAATCCATCCAAGCCCCCCCAGACCGTCCAGGGTCCAGAGATAGAGCAGCATGACCGGTGCCACGCCAAAGCAGAGGAAGTCAGACAAGGAATCCAATTCAGCGCCGAACTTGGTTGTCCCTTTGAGCAACCGCGCGACGCGACCGTCAAGGCCGTCAAGGATCGCCGCGACGCAGATCGCCAGAACGGCTAACTCAAACCTCCCATCGAGCCCAAATCGAATAGACGTCAACCCAGCACAAAGCGCCATAACAGTGAGACTGTTGGGCACAAGACTGCGGATCGGGAGCGTCTTAAGGCTCCGACGCTGATGGGTCCCCGCCGCGCGGTCACGCGATCCGAATGGAGAGATTGCCATGGTCTGCTCCTCTATTTCGTCTGCTCTTGTTGCCTAAGCTCTGGGCCCACGCTTACAGTCTCCGCCTCTCAGCGGATTTCTGCAAGCCTCGCCGTCTCGTCCGATTTCGTGTCCACGAGCACTGTTTCACCGGCGATCATGGTCTGACCCACAGAGACCAGGGGTGTTTCGCCTGGCTCAAGGTAAACATCGACCCGGCTCCCAAAGCGGATGAGGCCGAAGCGTTCACCGGCCTGCAGAGCGTCTCCGTCTTTCACTTCATTTACGATACGGCGCGCCACAAGCCCTGCAATCTGGACGACCACATAGCTTTTGCCGTTCGCCGTATCGATTACCAAAGAGTGCCGCTCATTATCGTCACTCGCCTTATCGAGGTCTGCGTTTAGAAAGAGACCTGGACGATACGCGGTACGTGTCACCGTGCCGGAGACCGGCGAGCGGTTCACGTGGCAATTGAACACATTCATGAAGATACTGATCCGCGGACGGGCCATTTCGCCAAGACCCAGTTCTGGCGGTGGCGCTGCTTCCGTGATGAGGCTCACCACACCATCGGCGGGAGAAATGAGCAACCCGTCTCGCGCAGGGGTCAGACGGTCAGGATCTCGGAAAAAATAGGCGCACCAGGCCGTTAAAATCACGCCGAGCCAGCCGAGCGGCTCCCACAGAAGGAAGAAAAGCAAGGTGATAGCTGCAAAAATGAGGATGAACTTGTGCCCTTCTTTATGAATTGGCACGAGAACGGAGGTGAGTGCGTCCATTGACGGTTCCTGAGTTAGATTTGCGCGGCTACGCCGCTGTTGGCTCCACCTTACAGCGGCGGCGGCCTCAGGTTAAGCGCTCTCTTGGACGTTTAGTGGACGTCTTGAGGGCTGTGTTGCGGCTCGCTCAACGCCTGCGTTTCCGCCGCTTCTTCCAGTTGTCTGTTCCACATATTTGCGTAGGTCCCATCCAGACCCAAAAGGTCTCTATGGCTGCCCCGCTCAATGATTTGGCCTTTGTCAAGAACCAGAATTTCGTCTGCATCCACAACCGTAGACAGACGGTGGGCGATGATCAGGGTCGTGCGGTTTTCGGAGATAATGCCGAGAGCTGACTGAATCTCCCGCTCCGTCGCGCTGTCGAGTGCAGACGTCGCTTCATCCAGCATCAGGATGGGCGGGTTCTTGAGGATGGTGCGCGCAATGGCCACGCGCTGCTTCTCACCACCAGACAGTTTGAGACCCCGCTCCCCAACCATCGTGTCATACCCTCGAGGCAAGTCCGCAATGAAGTCTGAAATCTGGGCGAGCCGGGCGGCCTCTTCGACTTCCGCGTCAGTCGCGTCCGGTCGCCCGTAGCGAATGTTGTAGCGAATGGTG
This sequence comes from Parvibaculaceae bacterium PLY_AMNH_Bact1, assembly GCA_032881465.1. NCBI lineage: Bacteria > Pseudomonadati > Pseudomonadota > Alphaproteobacteria > Hyphomicrobiales > Parvibaculaceae > Parvibaculaceae bacterium PLY_AMNH_Bact1. The sequence goes on along the minus strand of CP126168.1, from coordinate 1,192,781 downwards.
TCATTGAAGAGCACCGTGTCCTGAGGAACGATCCCGATAGCTGCACGCAGGCTGTCCTGGGTGACCCTCGAAATCTCCTGACCATCGATGGTCACCGACCCCTCCTGCACGTCGTAGAAGCGGTACAGAATCCGGCTGATGGTCGATTTCCCTGCTCCTGACGGCCCCACAAGCGCGATAGACTTGCCGGCGGGCACCTCAAATGAGACATGGCTCAAAATCCCGCGATCAGGATCATAGGAAAAAGAAACGTCGTCAAACCGGATCGCGCCGCCAGAGACCTTAAGCGCGTCAGCGTCAGGCTGGTCGACGATTTCGGGTGGCACGGCAATCAGGCCGAACATGGTTTCCATGTCGACCAATGCCTGCCGGATTTCCCGATAGACTGAGCCCAGCAGATTGAGCGGCGCCGACAGCTGGATCATGAAGGCGTTCACCATGACAAACTCACCGACTGTGAGGTCGCCCGCTGCCACCCCATAGGCTGCCATCAGCATGAGTGCGATCAGCCCAAACGTGAAAATGAGGGTCTGGCCCGTATTCAGAACCGACAGCGACGTGGACGTGCGAATAGCCGCGTCTTCATACCCTTCCATCGCTTTGTCATAGCGGCCACTCTCATGGCGCTCATTGCCAAAATATTTAACGGTCTCATAGTTGAGCAGGCTGTCGATTGCTTTGGTGTTTGCTTCTGTATCTCGGTCGTTCATTTCGCGGCGAATGGCTGTCCGCCATTCCGTCGCCCAGTATGTAAAGGCGATATAGAGCGAAATGACACCACCGGTAACCGCCGCATAGCGCCAGTCAAAGTTCCACCAAAGGATGCCAGCGACTAAAAGCAGCTCGATAATGGTCGGGAAGATACTGAACAGCGAAAAGCGCAGCAGGAATTCGATGGCTTTGGTACCACGTTCGATAATGCGACTTAAGCCGCCTGTCCGCCGTTCGAGGTGGAACCGGAGCGAGAGGGCATGAATGTGTTTGAAGGTGCGTAGTGCCAGTGTCCGCACGGCGTTTTGTCCGACACGGGCAAACAGACCATCGCGCAATTGGGCCATGGCGATCATCATGATGCGGGCAACACCATAGGCAACCACGAGGGTCACCGGGACTGCGACAATGGCAGTCATACTCGTTCCATCTGCCGTCAGCGCATCAACAGAATCTCGGTAGAAAAACGGTGCATACACAGTGAACGCCTTGGCACCAAACATGGCGATGAAGGCCAGAACGACACGTGTGCGCAGATCCGGCCTGCCTTCCGGCCAAAGAAGCGGCAGCACAGAGCGATAGGTACTGGTCGTTTTCGGCGGCAACGAGAGATTAACCGGCTCACTCATTGCCCCAATGCGCGGCGTCATGCGCCCTCCTCTGCTGCCCGTTCACTCTGTCTCTTCGGATTTTCGCAGAATGCAGAAGAAAACACCCCGACCTGAGGGACCGGGGTGGGAAACAAGCATATTCACTATTTAGGGCTTATGCCCCTTCGTGCCAAGGGGCCTGTTTCTGGAGCGCACAAGGCGCTCCAGAGAGCCTTATTCAGCTGGGGTGGACAGCACCTGACCTGGGTAGATCAGGTCTGGGTCGCGAATCTGATCGCGATTCGCCTGATAGATGGTGGTGTAGCGGAACCCGCTGCCATAGAGCTGCCGGGCAATGTTCCAGAGATTGTTGCCTGGTTGGATGACAACCTGGCCCTCTGCGATCTGACGGCGGACATCTTCTGCCACGCCGCGTTCGAAGGGCACCTCGACGCGGGCGGAAACCTGACCGTTGGCGTCAAGCTGGTCGATCCGCATGGTATAGGTTCCCGGCGCAACGGCGCCGTTCGGGCGAAGCTCCCAGCGGCCTTCCGCATCAGCCACTGCGTCACCGATTGGTTTGTCGTTCAGGTAAATTCGAACCGTACTGTTTGGTTCGGTAATACCGGAGATGATGACGTTACCATTCTCGTCATAGTCCACTGCCTCAAGGACGAGATTTCCAGCGTCAGACGGCACACCCGGACCCTGCAGTACGCGGCTCGCTTTACCTGGCTCTGCCAGCACAACGAGCGCCTGACCGCCTTCCTGTTCTGGAACAGAAACGGATACGGACTGGACGGAGTCGATTTCACTACCATCCGGGTTGCGTGCGGTGAGTGTGAGCTCCACATCGCCCGGTGCCAAAGGCGTCTCCAGAACGATCACCCACTCGCCGCGACCGTCTGCCTCCTCCGTCGCGATAGCGGTGCCGTTTCTTTTCAGCGTTATCGCTGCCCGCGGTTCTGAGCGACCTGCAATGACGGCCATGCCATCTCTTTCGACACGGACAATGTCAAAGGTCGGGACAATCTTCTCTGCGATTTCTTCGGTCGGCGTCGTCTGTTGAGACTGACCGACCGGGGTCGTGGCAACCGTTTCTGTTTCCTCGTCTCCGCCTGTAAACAGGAACAAAGCGATGATGATGGCGATGATTGCTGCGGCTGCCGCACCGCCAATGGCTAGGTTTCGCGATGACATTGGCACAGACCCCTCTTTCGGTTTCTTCCGTCCTGATTATTGTACTGCGCCATGCTACCTGGCCTGACGAAAAATGCTTCCCTCAGCCACGCGCATGGTTAATACCTGTTCCGGACTGGGACGCAGGTCACAGTACACATTGTTCATGACGTTAGAGTGCAAATACGGCACCATTTTGAAGCCCATCGGACGGAAAACGAGCCAGGAGACTGCATGCCCCGCCTAAATGTCTGTGTCTATTGTGGGTCTAGCAAAGGCAACGAACCCGAGTTTTCCGAAATGGCGGAAAACCTGGGCCGAACATTCGCCAAGAATGACATTGGCCTGGTTTACGGCGGCGGTGGCATTGGCCTTATGGGCATTTGTGCCCGGACAGTGATGGCTGAAGGCGGTCACGTTACCGGCATTATTCCCGATTTTCTGCAGACCAAAGAGATCGCCTATAATGAGGTGAGCGAGCTTCTGGTGGTGGGCACCATGCATGAGCGCAAGCAGAAGATGTTTGATCGCGCCCATGCCTTCCTTGCCCTGCCCGGCGGTATTGGAACCCTGGAAGAAGTGATCGAGATGCTCACCTGGGCGCAGCTCGGACGCCACAACCGCCCCATCCTCTTTCTCAATTTCAATGGTTTCTGGGATCCGCTGGTGGACCTGTTCGACCATATGATGGATCAGGGGTTCGTCGGGTCGTCGATCCGCGGTCAATATGCAGTCGTCGACCGGGTCGAAGATGTATTGCCGCGGATTGAAGCAGCGCTGTAGCGAGAACGCACATCGGGTGAGGGAACCGGAACGATTGCCCCGGTCCCGAGTTTTGTATGGTCAGGCGACCGCCTCAAGTTTCACTTCCCCCTCACTCAAGAAGCAGCACTTGGTGAAGAGCGACAGGTCGAGAGGGTTTGGCGTACGCACATCTGCCAGTGTCGGCAAACCATTGGCAGCCAGCTCGTACTTGCGATCAATCTGAGAGATCAGAAGGATGATGTGACCTGCCTCTTTCGCCCAGGCCCTCAACGTCTCAATCTGCTGATTAATCTCCGGACTGCTGCGCCTTTGATCCAGCACCTGCAGATAGTCGATGGCCACTAATGTGCCTCGGGGTTTCCCGTTCAGCTGCTCGACGATGTGATCAGCATCAATCTCGTCGGACGTGTCGAGCAGGAATGTAGTGCCGAGTGCTTGCGGGTTGCACCCGATGGACTCCAGCCGGTGCAGTACGTCTGTGTCGTTATAGTCCAGTGTAAAAAATGCGCCCTCCGCGCCGCCCTTTATGGCTTCTGTAATGATCTCCAGCGCCATCAGGGTCTTGCCGTGCTCTGGCCGCGCACCCAGCAGCACCAAGTCACCCTGTTGCAGTTCTGACAGAATACGAATTGCTGGACGCTCAGCGGCATATTGGCTCGCCAACAGGCTCCAGCTTGTGAAACCCTCTTCTTTGGCAATCTGGTTAAGCGCTTCGTTCAGAGGAACGCCGGTTTTGCGCGCCAACAGTTTGGCCTGGCGTTTTAGTCGATAAATTGGGGCTGATAGTCTCATTAGAGAACCTCCATTGCGAGCGGTCGTCACAATCCCTCCTTATGTGCCTGCTCGAACAGATGGTTCGATGAGTTGGTCACCCCACATGTCAGATGCTTCCCCAATGGAGGGGGGAGGCTCGGGCCAAGCCTTACTGGAGGCTATGGCTCTCTGATAATCAAATCAACGATTCGCTGGACCTGAGGTACCTAAGCTGCCCGCGCGACACGGCGCAGTTCTCGCTCTCGGCGCCAGGTATCCCAGCTGAAGAGCGCAAGGCCTGCCCAGATGAGACCGAAGGTGACGAGGTGGGTATCGGTCAACGCTTCCCCATACATCCACACCGCAATCACCAGTTGAACCGTGGGCGCCAAATATTGCATCAGACCCAGGGTCGCCAGGCGAATACGCTGCGCCCCATAGTTGAACAGGAAGAGCGGTATGACCGTCATCGGCCCCGCCAACATCAGCAGGAAGACCGTCCAGCCACCTTCATGCATAAGCGCTGTTCCCTCGCCGCTTTCCATGAACAGCAGATAGCCAATGGCGAAGGGCAGCAAGATCAGCACTTCAATAGAGAGGCCTTCTAGTGGTTCGACTTTTGTGATTTTGCGCAAGTATCCGTAGATCGCAAACGTCACGGCGAGGAAGAGGGAAATCCAAGGGACGGTGCCAAAGTCGATGGTCATCACAACAACGCCAATCGATGCGAGGACAACCGCGGCAATCTGCGGTCGGGTCAGTTTTTCCGACAGAAACGCGACACCGATTAGAACGCTGATCAGCGGATTGATGTAATAGCCGAGGCTCGTTTCAAGCACCCGTTCTTCGTTGATCGAATAGATGAACACGAACCAATTGGTCCCGATGATCAGGCTTGTCGCGGTCAAGGTCAGCAGAAGACGTTTGTTGGTCAGTGCTGCAAAAAAGGCTCCCCGCCGCCTAAAAAGAAAAATGAGGCCGACAGTGAGAACAACACTCCAAAGTGTGCGGTGTGCCAGAACCTCGTAGGCCGACACGTGGGTGAGCTGTTTGTAGAAAATAACGGTAAGGCCCCAGAAGGCATACCCTGACGCTGCGCCGATGCCGCCCAACAGGGCCTCACGACCAGCATCCTTTTCCGAATTTGTACTCACCCCGGCTCACCATGTTCGGAAGCCCGGCTGAGCGGGCTTCCGCTTTAGCGTCGGGCTGTAAATCAGGACTCTAGTTCAGGCAAAGGTCCGAAGAAACCGTAGACCTTCGAAATCATGCCGTCATCGTTCGTCATGCACATATCGAATCCGGTCAGGACCAATTCGCCTTTACTATGTATAGCCCAATTGTAGCGATACAAGCCGTTGTGCCCATCTACGCCGCTGGCTCGAGAATTCATAGCGTCCGGCGCAATCTCCGTACGAAACTCGTGGACCATCTCAACAAAAGCATCGATGCCCGTTACGTCCTTATTCGGATCGAGAAAGTGCACGTCTGGTGCCACTGCCTTTTCAAGGTGTCCGCGAACTTTAGACAGATCGTGCTCGTTCCAGGCCGCCAGCATGTGGTCGAAATTCTCGGGGTAATTTCTCATCAATTTTCTCCAATATAAAAACCGACTGTCTGTCGGTTTTTATCTTTGCAGAGAGTTGATGTAAAGTGGGTTTATGGCAACTCAATCAGAAAGACGCGCGGCAACGCGCGCCTCCCTCATCACATCAGCCGAAAAACTCTTTGTAAATCAAGGGTTTGATGGAACCTCAACGGAGGACATACTGGCTGCGGCTGGAGTGAGTCGGGGGGCGATGTACTATCACTTCCCCACTAAGCGGGATGTGTTTGAGGCGGTTTTTGTCTCCACCTCTGATGGCGCCATCCAACGCTCGGGAAAGGCTGCGAAGGCATCTGATTCACCGCTTGAGAGCCTGATCAATGCCTGCCTCTCCTGGCTCAAGGAAGTCCGCAAGCCCCAGATTGCCGCGATCCTGATTGATCAGGCACCGCAGGTGCTGGGCTGGGAGCGAGCGCGAGACCTGGAAGCAGCAACGAGCCTCGGCCTCATGAGCGCTGGACTGAAAGCAGCATCAGAGGCGGGAGAGATAGATGTGCCTTCAATCGAAATTGCAGCACGCTTCCTAAACGCCGTGCTGGCTGAGGCAGCATTGGTTGCCTTGCACGGTGGCAAACGAGTGTCTCAGAAGGACCTAGAGGCGTCGATCCGGCAGCTGATTACTGGCCTATCCGCAAAGCAGTGACTGATCAGCGTCCGGGTTGTTTGAGCGTTGCCTGACTGTCGGACGACAAGGGCGCGGGTGCGCCATCGCGTAACAGTTTGTAGGTGATGCTGTCTGTTAGTGCCTGGAAGGATGCATCCACAATGTTGGGAGAAACGCCCACTGTGAACCAACGGTTACCAGCGGCATCTGCGCTTTCGATCAACACGCGGGTGACGGCCTCAGTGCCGCCAGTGAGGATACGCACCTTAAAGTCCACCAGACGGATTTCGTCGATATAGGACTGGTACTTGCCGAGATCCTTGCGGAGCGCTTCATCGAGAGCATTGATCGGGCCATTCCCCTCGCCCACGGAAATGAACTGTTCCCCATCTACGACTACTTTGGCCGTTGCTTCCGACACGGTGACCAGCTCTCCCACCGCATTGTAGCGACGTTCGATAAGTACCCGGAAAGAGTTGACCGTGAAATATTCCGGCACCTGGCCCAGCATGCGGCGCGCCAATAGCTCGAAGGATGCTTCTGCGCCGTCATAGGAGTAGCCAAGATATTCACGTTCTTTAACTTCATCCAGCAGGCGGTTGATGCGCGGGTCCTTGCTGTCAACGTCGATGCCCGCGGCTTCAAACTGCGCCAGAACGTTGGACCGCCCGGACTGATCAGAGACTGAGATGTGACGCTTGTTGCCAACACTTTCTGGCTCTACATGCTCGTAGGTCGCTGGGTTTTTCAGGATGGCGGAAACGTGGATACCTGCTTTAGACGCGAAAGCACTCTCGCCCACATATGGAGCATATCGATCCGGTGCCCGGTTCAATAGCTCATCCAGCGTACGTGATACATGGGTGATGTCTTTGAGCTGCTCCTCTCTGACACCGATCTCAAAACGATCGGCATACTCCGGCTTCAACAAGAGCGTTGGAATGAGCGACACCATATTGGCATTGCCGCAGCGCTCCCCAAGACCATTGAGCGTGCCCTGGATCTGCCGCACCCCTGCGCGCACCGCCGCCAGCGTATTGGCAACCGCGTTTTCTGTATCATTGTGGCAGTGAATGCCGAGGCGGTCACCGGGGAAGTCCTTCGTGAGATCCGTCACGATCTGCTCCACCTCATGAGGCAGCGTGCCTCCATTCGTGTCGCAGAGGATCGCCCAGCGCGCGCCTTCGTCGAGCGCCGCCTTCACGCAGGCCCGCGCATAGTCCGGATTTGCCTTATAGCCATCGAAGAAGTGCTCACAGTCGATCATGGCCTCGCGGCCACGGGCAATGATCGCACGCACGCTATCTGTGATGGTCTCCAGATTTTCATCATTGGTGATGCCGAGCGCCACATCCACATGGAAGTCCCAGCTCTTTGCCACCAAGCAAACGGCAGAGGCTGAGCTGTCGAGAATGGCGGCAAGGCCCGGGTCATTGTCTGCGGACCGGCCGGCCCGTTTGGTCATGCCAAAGGCGGTAAACGTCGCGTGCTTCAGGCCTGGATCGTTGGAGAAGAAATCAGTATCCGTGGGATTAGCGCCGGGATAGCCGCCTTCCACATAATCCAGCCCGAGCTTATCCAGAAGGCCCGCAATGAGCCGCTTGTCCTCGACAGAGAAATCCACGCCTTGCGTCTGCGCGCCATCGCGCAATGTGGTGTCGAAGAGATAAAGCCGTTCTTTGCTCATTTTATTTGTCCATTTGTTGATCGCATTTTCGAACCGCAAAACCGCTACACACTTTTGCTGAAAATGCTCAACGGACACATGTCCGCCCAACCGTGTTCCCTGTGTCGCCACCGGCCGGTTCTTAACGTCTGAATTTCTGAAGAAAACGTGCTCGAACGGCGGCGGCCAATGCTGTTAGCCGCTGATAATCAGACCCTTAGTAATGATCGCGTTGATGATGTTCATCGGATCGGTCTCGCCATTCGTGTCCAAATTCAAGCCTTCTGCCCGCCCAAGCGAGCCAACGCGCGGTCGCGCCCAAGAAGAGGTAGCAGGTTTGCGAGCTCAGGTCCATGGCGAAGACCAGTGAGCGCCAGCCTCAGCGGCATGAAGAGCCCCTTACCTTTCCGTCCGGTTTCTTGCTTCAGCGTGCCTGTCCAGGCCTTCCAGGTGGTTTCATCCCAAGGCTCCAATGGTAGTGCCGCCGCAGCTGCTGTGATGAAGTCAGCATCTTCAGCTTCGATGACCGGCTCAACGGGCCCATGGGCGACGTGCCACCACTCCGCCACCCCATCAAAGAGTGTGAGATTGGGGCGAACTGCGTCCCAGAAGTCAGCGCCGCCGTCAATGCCCCGCTCTGCCAAACGGTCAGACACCCTTTCGAAGGGTGTCATGTGCATGAGCGCTGCGTTAACGCGTTCCAGTTCTTTCTTGTCAAACCGATGGCCTGAGCGCCCTACCTCACCTGGCTCAAACTCGTCTGCCAAGACTTTCAGGTCTGATCGGGCAATAGCTGCATCTGATGTGCCAAGCTTCGCGAGGAACGACGTCACGGCCATAGGTTCAAACCCGGCATCGCGAAGCGCTTCAATTGAGTATTCGCCGCGAAGGCGTTTGGAAAGCGGCTGGCCCTCTTCATTGAGCAACAAGGAGTGATGTCCAAAGATAGGTGGCTCCGCGCCCAGTGCCCGGAACACCTGCACCTGCGCACCTGTGTTGGTCACGTGATCTTCACCGCGCACAATATGGGTGATCTCCATATCAATATCGTCGACGACGCTTGGCAATGTATAAAGATAGGAGCCGTCGCCGCGGATGAGGATCGGGTCCGACAGGCTCTTCGTATCGACCTTAACCTGCCCCAAAAAGAGATCATCGAACTCTACGACTTCCGGATCGAGCTTGAAGCGCCAATGGGGCTGACGCCCTTCTGCTTCAAAGGCCGCTTTTTCGTCATCGGTCAGATTGAGCGCTGCGCGGTCATAGACAGGTGGCAGCTTGCGACCCAGCTGGCGTTTGCGTTTGCGGTCCAGCTCATCTGGTGTTTCGTAGCAGGGATAGAGCCGGCCATCGGCTTTCAGCTTTTCAACCATCTCTGCATATCGGTCAAACCGGTCAGACTGGCGGAAGGTCTTGTCGTGCGTCAGACCGAGCCAGGCCATATCAGCCACAATCTTGTCGGCATATTCCTGTGTAGAGCGTTCTGTATCTGTGTCGTCCAGACGCAGAATGAAAGAACCGCCTTCCTTCTTCGCCAGCAGCCAGTTGAACAAGGCCGTACGAACATTGCCGACATGAATGGTGCCGGTTGGACTCGGCGCAAATCTAAGACAAGCAGTCATTTTATTCCTTACCGCGCGTCGCGATAACCGTTGGTGATGGGATAGCGACGATCGCGCCCGAAATTGCGCGACGTGATCTTCACGCCCGGTGCCGCCTGACGTCGTTTGTATTCTGCAACGTAGAGCAGATGCTCGATGCGTTTCACAAGGTCCCGGTCGTGACCGCGTTCGACAATGTCCTCAAAGGGCATTTCTTTCTCAACCAGGCATTCGAGAATGTCGTCGAGCACCTCATAAGGAGGTAAGGAGTCTTCGTCCTTTTGATCTTCACGAAGTTCTGCCGACGGAGGCTTGGTGATGATGTTGACCGGTATCACTTCACCGTCTGGGCCAAGACCAATTGACGGCTTGTTTGCGTTCCGCCAACGACAGAGTGCAAACACCTGAAGTTTGTAGAGATCCTTGATCGGGTTGTAGCCGCCATTCATGTCGCCATAGAGGGTAGCATACCCGACCGACACTTCCGACTTGTTGCCGGTGGTCACCACCATGCTGCCAAACTTATTCGACAGTGCCATGAGGATGGTGCCGCGGGTCCGTGACTGAAGGTTTTCTTCCGTCGTATCAGATTGTGTGTTGGCGAACATGGGGTCAAGCGCTTCAAGAAAGCCCTTCACCGGCCCTTCGATGGGCACGCTGTCATAACGCACACCAAGTGCGGCAGCGCATTGCTCCGCATCGCTCACGCTTTCATCGGCTGTGTATTTGTAAGGCAGCATGACGCAGTGCACTTTGTCAGCGCCGAGCGCATCGACGGCCATGGCCGCACAGATCGCCGAGTCGACACCGCCAGATAGGCCGAGCACCACACCAGGAAAACGGTTCTTGGTGACATAGTCGCGGAGACCCAAGACACAGGCATTGTAGATCGCCTCATCTCCATCCGGGATTTGTGCAGCGGCTTCCTTGGCGCAGACCCAACCACTGCCTTCGCGGGACCAGGTGGTCACAAGGACAGTTTCTATCCAGGCCGGCATTTGCGCGGCCAAGGACAGGTCGCTGTTCAACACGAACGACGCGCCATCAAATACAAGCTCGTCCTGGCCGCCGATTTGGTTGAGATAGACGAGTGGCAATCCGGTCTCGTTGATCCGGGCAACACAGTGCTGCATGCGTGCATCGTGCTTAGCAGTGTCAAAAGGTGAGCCGTTGGGCACCAGCAGCATCTCAGCGCCGGTCTCTTCCAAACATTCCGTCACATCTTCAAACCAGATGTCTTCGCAGACGGGAACCCCTAAGCGCACACCTCTGAACGGCAAGGGTCCTGGCATACTGCCGGGTGCAAAGACGCGGGGTTCATCAAAGACACCATAGTTTGGCAGATGGATTTTATGGCGTTTGCCGACGACCTCTCCACCGTCGATCAGGACCATGGAATTGTGAAGGCCTGTCTCTTCGCGGGACGGTGCGCCAATGAGGTAACCAGGGCCGCCATCACTTGTGTCTTTCGCGAGATCTGCCAGCGCTTCATCAACGGCCACCTGGAATGAGGGCTTCAACACCAGGTCTTCCGGTGGATACCCAATCAGAAAAAGCTCTGGGAACATGACGAGATCCGCACCTTTTGCCGCGGCATCAGCTCGGGCAGCGCGGGCTTTCGCCATATTGCCGGCAATATCGCCCACGGTTGGGTTCAATTGGGCGAGGGCTATTTTCAACTGATCAGTCATGGGTAAAGGCTTCAGACTCAACTCTTCGTCAGATCGGGAACGTGTTTCTAGCTTGCTGTTCGTGCATGAACAATAGGGTCTGCAATTTACCCAACGAATATGGGGTTTTACAGGTGGTGCATCCCCTTTGTCCTGTCTATATGCTGGCGGCAACAAACATTAAAAATGGGGAGAAATAGGATGGCAGAGGCAATAAATCGCCAGATCCTGCTGGTGGAAACACCAAAGGGTAAGCTTGGCGCAGAACACTTCAAGATGGCCGAAACAACGGCGCCAACGTTGTCAGACGACGGCACACTGTTGCTGCGGACCCACTACATCTCCCTTGATGCAGCCAACCGGGCCTGGATGCAGGGCGCAACCTATCGTGACGCCGTTGAATCAGGTCAGGTGATGGCTGGCGGTGCCATTGCAGAGGTGATTGACAGTAAATCACCCGATTTCTCGGCTGGCGATCTGGTGTTTGCCGACACAGGTTGGCAGGACTATGCCGCGGTTCCCGCAAAAGGGGCGCAGAAGGTGCCCGCGATGGAACCAAAAACGCATCTCTTGAGTGTTTACGGTGTTGCTGGCCTCACTGCCTATTTCGGTCTCCTGAATTGTGCCACACCGAAAGCTGGTGAGACCATTCTGGTTTCTGCCGCTGCGGGTTCAGTTGGCACGCTGGTGGGTCAGATCGCCAAAGCCGCCGTGCCTGATTGCACGGTGATCGGCATTGCCGGCTCAGATGAGAAATGTCAGTGGCTGAAAGACGAACTCGGGTTCGATGCCACAGTGAACTACAAGACCGAGCCAGTCTTCAAAGCGCTGAAAGCTGTCGCGCCTCAGGGGATCGATGTCTATTTCGACAATGTGGGCGGCGATATTCTGGAAGCTGCCCTCTTCCGCATGAATAATTTTGGCCGCATTGCCTGTTGCGGTGCCGTCTCTCAATATGATGGTGCCCCACCCTCTGCAGGACCGCGCGGCGTACCCGGCCTCATCGTCACCAAGCGTCTCAACCTACGCGGTTTCATCATGTCTGACTTCCCCAATGAGCGGGAGAAGGCGTTGAAGGATCTGGAAGGCTGGGTCGCTGAGGGCAAGATCAAGGTGCAGGAAGACATTATTGACGGGTTGGAGAATACGCCAGCGGCGCTGATCGGATTGCTTGCTGGTGAAAATCGCGGCAAGCGAATGGTCAAAGTCGTGTAGTGCAGCTCTCATGAGCAAACGACCCAATTTCCTGATCTTCATGCCGGATCAGCTACGCGCTGACTGCGTCGGTGCATTTGGCAACCCAGTTGTACAAACACCCAATCTGGATGCGTTCGCTGCAAAGGGCACGCGCTTCACCAACGCATATTGTCAAAACTCCGTCTGCAGCCCGAGCCGGGTTTCCATGTTTACGGGATGGTACCCCCATGTACGCGGCCACCGTACGCTCACCCATCTCATAAAGCCCTGGGAGCCCAACCTTTTGAAGCTCCTCAAGGATGGGGGCTACAACGTCGCCTGGGCTGGGGCACGCGGCGATACATTCGCGCCGGGTGTGCTCGAGGAAAGTACGGACTTTCATGGGTTCACCACCTACCCGTCCATGTTTTTCGAGTTTGATAAAACGCCCCGAGAGGACGCTTTGGCGCGGGCCTTTTATCATGGAGAGCGCAAGGGCAAGGATGGAACCGGTGACGGACCGTTTCTTGATCTTGACGAAGCCAATCTGCAGACCGCCATTCAATGGCTGGAAGACGCGCCAGACGGCCCGTGGGTCCTGTTCGTTGCGCAGATTTTTCCGCACCTACCTTTTGAAGTGGAAGAGCCTTTTTTCAGCCTTCATAATCGCTCCGACATGCCACGGCGCGCGCAGGCAGACCTCTCGTCCAAACCCCGTTTCATGCAAACGCTCAAAGACGCTCACGGTCGTGATCGTCTTAGTGAAGACGAATGGAACGAGATCGTCGCCACATATTACGGCATGATTTCGCGCATCGACGCACAATTCGGACGGTTGATGGATGCCCTTAAGTCCAGTGGTCAGGCCAACGACACGATGACGCTCTTCTTCACTGACCATGGCGAATATGCGGGCGACTTTGATCAGGTGGAAAAATGGACCAGCGGGCTGGATGATTGTCTCGTACGTAACCCTCTCATTATCGGTGGACCGGGGGTTGCTCAAGGCGGCACCGCGGAGACGATGGTGGAGATGGTCGACCTGCTCCCCACCCTGCTCGACTATGCGGGCATCGACGCAAACCACACGCATTTCGGGAAAAGCCTAAAGCCGGTTCTTGCTGATCCAACCACGCCACACCGCGAGCTCGCTTTTTCCGAGGGTGGCTACACGCAAGGCGAAGCTGATCTCGTAGAACAGGCCGATTTCCCCTATGATCTCAAAGCGGGACTGCAGCAGGAAGACCCAACCCTCGCTGGTAAAGCCATCTCCGTGCGCAGCCAGGATTGGACCTACATTTATCGATTGTATGAGAGTGATGAGATTTACGACCGGACAAACGATCCTTTAGAGGAATGCAATCTCATCAATGACCCAACGCACAAAGACAAGATCAGGGAAATGAAAGACCATATCCTTACATGGATGGTCGAGACCGCAGACGTCATCCCCTGGGACACAGATCCAAGAAACTGAACCATCCAATCAACCACAACTCTAACAGGAGACAGATATGTCAAACATGATCAGCAAAGAGGTGCAGCTTGCCGCACGGCCCGACGGCGAACCTAAAGACAGCGACTTCCAGGTCGTCGAGGTACCAGTCGCGTCACCTGGCAATGGCGAGTTCCTTGTGCAGAACCTCTGGATGTCGGTCGACCCCTATATGCGCGGACGTATGATGGATCGGGAGAGCTATGTACCGCCTTTCCAGATTGGTGAAACCATGGACGGGGGCTGCATCGGGAAAGTCATCGAGTCCAACAATAAGGATTTCGCAGTTGGCGACTACGTCAATTCCATGAATGGCTGGCGGGAGTTCTATGTGACCGACGGTACCATGGTGAACAAGATCGACCCTGCCATGGGACCGATTGAAGCGAACCTCGGCACGCTCGGCATGCCTGGCATGACAGCTTATGCCGGCCTTTTCAAAGTCGCTGGTCTTAAAGATGGCGAGAATGTCTTCGTCTCAGCAGCCTCCGGCGCTGTCGGTGCCGTTGTCTGTCAGCTTGCCAAAGCTCATGGCTGCTATGTTGTGGGTTCCGCCGGGTCCGATGACAAGTGCAAATGGCTTGAAGAAGTGGCCGGGATCGACAAAGCCATCAACTACAAGACCTGTGGTGATCTGGACGCAGCCGTTCGCGATGCCTTCCCCAAAGGCATTGATGTCTATTTTGAAAATGTGGGTGGCGCCCATCTGCAGGCAGCGATCAACTATATGAACCCGCACGGTCGCGCCGCGCTTTGTGGCATGATCGAACAGTATAATGACAAAGAGCCCCGCCCAGGCCCCAATAACCTCATTCAGATTGTCGGCAAGAGCTTGAAGCTGGAAGGCTTCATCGTATCGAACCATCTCGATATTATTCCGGATTTTTATGCGGAGATGGCCAAGCTCATCAGCAGTGGCAAGATGAAAACCGAGCAGACAGTGGAAGAAGGCATTGCAAATGCGCCAAAGGCATTCCTCAACCTCTTCTCAGGTGCCAATTTCGGGAAGATGCTGGTGAAGATCAGCGACGACCCGTCTGCATAAGTCGGCTGGCTTTTCGCCATTCGCATTGCTAAAATTTGTGGCCCGGCGGCAAGTGCTGCCGGGTTGTCTTTTGGAGGATCACGACCGTGCCGACGACCAACCGCCGCTGGGTGCTTGCATCCCGACCTGAGGGTAAACCCGCTCCTGAAAACTTTCGGTTGGAGGAGGTCGAACTTGCTGATCCCGGTGAGCACGAGCTTTTGATCCAGGCCAAATACATCTCCATTGATCCTGGCATGCGGTCTCGTCTCTCCGCAGACAGTTATGCGGCAGCGCTGCAGGTAGGCGAGGTCATTGAGGGCGCCATGGTTGGTGAAGTCGTCCAGTCCAACAATGAGAAGTTCGCTGTCGGCGACCTGGTTACCGGTGGTTTCGGCTGGCAGTCCCATGCCCTTTCGAACGGCCGGGGTCTTGCCAAGCTTGACGCTTCCATGTTTCAGGGGCCGCTTCGGGTCACTGCGGCCATTGGCGTGCTTGGCATTCCAGGCCTTACCTCCTATTTCGGTCTCCAGGACCTGGGTAAACCGAAGGAAGGCGAAACCGTTCTGATTTCCTCCGCCGCCGGACCGGTTGGTGCGACCGCCGGACAGATCGCGAAGATGAAGGGATGCCGCACCGTCGGTATTGCAGGCTCGAAAGAGAAGTGCGCCTATGTCACCGGCGAACTCGGGTTTGATGCCTGCATCAACTATAAAGAAGTGGCGAACCTGGAAGACGCGATCAAAGGCGCCTGCCCTGACGGTGTCGACATTTACTTCGACAATGTGGGTGGTGAGATGCTGGACGCGGCCATCGCCAACACCAATGAACGTGCGCGTATCATCATCTCTGGCGCGGTGTCAGAATATAACAAAGCGGAACCTCGGGGCATTCGCAACACGCTGCGTTTCATCACCCATCGGTTGCGTATGGAAGGGCTTGTCGTGTTTGACTATTTCAAGCAGTTCCGCGATGCCCAAGCCGAAATGGGGGGATGGATTATGCAAGGTAAGCTGATCTATACCGAAGATATCAGCGAGGGCCTTGAGACCGCACCAGCTGCTTTTGCAGGCCTCTTTGAAGGGGAAAACTTCGGACGGCGCCTTGTCAAAGTGAGCTAGGTTCCTCACGAAAAATTCAATTTCGTTCAGTACCACTCTTCTCATGTCTGTGAAAAAATCTTGGAACATTCACGACATGAGGGTGCGACCGTGCAATCAGTGACAGAACGATACTCGGCAGCGGCATTCGAACGGGAGGAAGCTCTCTGTTGCCCCGTCGACTATGATCCGAAATATCTGAAGATCATCCCACAGGAAGTCCTGGACAGAGACTATGGCTGTGGAGATCCGTCAACTTATGTGCGGTCTGGTGAAACGGTCCTGGACCTTGGCGCCGGCGGCGGCAAGATCTGTTTCATTGCCGCGCAGATTGTGGGGCCTGAGGGCAAAGTCATCGGTGTCGACATGAATGATGACATGCTTGAGCTTTCCCGGAGTGCACAACCCACCGTTGTGGAACAGCTCGGGTATGACAATATCGAGTTTCGTCATGGTCGCATTCAAGACCTAATGACTGACCTTGATGCTCTGGATTCCTGGCTTAGTGCGCGCCCAGCAAAATCTGCTGCTGACTATAAAGACCTTGAGGCGCATCTTGCCAAGAGTCGGCAAACGCACCCCCTCATTACCAACGACAGCATCGATGTCGTGATTTCCAACTGTGTGCTCAATCTGGTGTCAGACGATGAGAAACCTCATCTGTTTCAGGAGATCTTTCGTGTCCTGAAACCGGGCGGTCGCATCGCCATCTCGGATATTGTTTCTGACAAGGATTCACCTGAACATCTCAAAAACGATCCAGAACTCTGGAGTGGCTGCATCAGCGGCGCGCTTACAGAAAAGGGCTTTGCAGATGCTCTCTCGCAGGCAGGATTTGCCGGTGTGAGGCTCGACAAGCTTGAACAGACGCCCTGGCAGGTTGTTGAAGATATTGAGTATCGATCAGCGACCTATGTGGCACATAAACCATCGGACACGGCGATGACGGATGAAGAAATCGAAGTCATCTATACCGGGCCATGGGAGCGGGTGACAGACGAAATCGGCCTGACCTATGAGCGTGGCGAACGGATAAAAGTCAGAGGCACAGACGCCAATCGCCTTCGCAGTGGCGCTTATGCCGATCACTTCGTGATCTTTGGCGAGGAAAACGACAGCAACAGCTGCTGCTAACAAAAAGGGCGGACCCAGTCTGAACTGAGCCCACCCTTTTCAACTAGATCATTTGGGATCAAATCGAAACGACATTGTTGTCCGGCATCCGGCTGTCGCGTTCCTTCTTCAGGCCTTCGGAAATCAGGAAGGCCAGCTCCAAGGACTGACTGGCATTGAGACGCGGATCGCAATGGGTGTGGTAGCGATCTGACAGATCTTCTTCACCAATGGCCTGAGCCCCACCCAGACATTCGGTCACATTCTGACCGGTCATCTCGAAATGGACGCCACCAGCATGGGTTCCAAGATCACGATGCACGCTCATGAACTGCTGCACTTCGGCCAACACCCTGTCGACCGGACGGGTCTTGTATCCGGTTGACGCTTTGATCGTGTTGCCATGCATCGGATCGCACGACCAAACAACCTTACGACCTTCTTTCTCAACGGCCTGAATAAGCGTCGGGAGATGTTTCTCAACATTCTCCGCGCCGAAGCGGCAAATGAGGGTCAGACGACCAGCCTCATTGTCCGGGTTCAGTGCATCAATCAGGCGCAACAGATCGTCCGACTCCATAGATGGGCCGCACTTCATGCCAATCGGGTTTTTAACACCACGGCAGAACTCCACATGGGCGTGATCGGCCTGACGGGTCCGGTCTCCGATCCAAAGCATGTGCGCTGACGTGTCGTACCAATCGCCTGATGTCGAGTCGACGCGTGTCATTGCCTGCTCGTAACCCAGCAGAAGCGCTTCGTGACTTGTGTAGAATGACGTTGTCTGCAGCTGGGGTACGGTATCGGCATCAATGCCACAAGCACGCATGAAATCGAGCGCTTCGGTAATGCGTTGCGCGACATCTTCGTACCGCTTTTTGCCCTCGCCTTCGCCCACAAAACCGAGCGTCCAGCGGTGGACATAGTCGAGATCAGCGTAGCCACCAGTTGCAAATGCACGGATCAGATTGAGAGCCGCTGCGGACTGGCTGTAGGCCTGCAACTGGCGCCGCGGATCGGGCACACGGGCTTCTTCCGTGAACTCAATACCGTTGATGATATCACCACGGTAACTTGGCAGCGTTACATCGCCGATCGTCTCATTGTCTGACGAGCGCGGCTTGGCAAACTGACCGGCGATGCGGCCAACCTTCACAACGGGCACAGCTGCCGCATAGGTGAGCACCACTGCCATCTGCAAAAGCACGCGGAAAGTGTCGCGAATATTATCCGGATGGAACTCAGCGAAGCTTTCAGCGCAGTCACCGCCCTGCAAAAGGAAGGCGCGGCCTTCACAGACTTCGGCCAAATCCTTCTTTAGGTTGCGGGCTTCGCCTGCAAAGACGAGCGGTGGAGATTTCGCAAGTGTCGCCTCTACGTCTGACACCACATCTGCATCTGGATAGGTCGGAACCTGGAGAACAGGCTTCTCTCTCCAGCTCGAAGGGGACCAATTTTTCGATGCGCTGCCGTCTGGCATGGCTAACCTCTTGTAATAAAGCACTTATTCGCGAACCTTCTAACACACCAGCTTACCCATTCCACACAAATCATGGATTTCGGGAGGGTGTGCCCGGAAGGCGGGATGTTATAGGCCCAATCAGTTCCAATGAAAAGGCTAAGTGCTTGAGATGGTTAGTCCCTTTCGCTGTTTCAATCTCTGTCACCGGTCTGTGACCAGATGACGTTGTCCTCATTTGGCGCGTTTCCGGACAGAAAACCGGCCAAGTCAGATTTGGTACTTTCTTGGAAACGCTCTAGCCAGCCATCCCGTCCGCCCAGCGCTTCTGCATTTCGGCTGGCGATACGTCCTCGGTCTGGGTGGCCACAAACCAGGTATGGCCAAACGGGTCCTGCAACATGCCGCTTCTATCGCCAAAGAACTGGTCTTTCACCGGGCGGAGCTCAACACCGCCAGCCTCAATTGCACCGGCAAAAACGCTGTCCACATCATCCACATAGATGTGCAATTTCACCGGCGATCCGCCGAGGCTTTCTGGCGAAATGGCGCCAAAATCCGGATATTCGTCTGACAGCATCAAGGTCGATCCACCCAGTGTCAGTTCAGCATGACCAATCCGACCGTCTGCCGGATCCTCCAGGCGATATTTTTCCACTGCCCCAAAGGCGCGTGTATAGAAATCAATCGCTGCTGCCCCATCTCGGACGGCGATGTAAGGCATCAGACCGTGGGCGATGACATTGGTCATGATCATTCTCCTTGCCGGAACTATTTATTTACGTTACGTACGTGTTTCATAATGATTGACAGAGTCAAGAGCGAAAAACCAAAACGCGGACGACCTCGCAGTGAGGCCGCGCGTCGAGCGATCCTGGATGCAGCAGCGGGCCTTCTGGAAGAAGGCGGCATCTCAGCCGTGACGATGGAAGCGGTTGCCGCACGGGCAAAGGTCGGGAAACCCACCATCTACCGGTCCTGGCCCAATGCCCAGGCGCTCGCCATGGCCACTCTCATGGAGGCGGACACAGCACAAACGAATGTCCGGGAAACCGCCTCTCCCCTGGCAGACCTAGAGCGCCAGCTCTTGAAAGTGGTCGACAAATTCGCAACCAAACGCGGCGGTCAGGTGCGGCTCATGCTGGCGGCGGCCGAACAAGATAGTGAAATTGCTAAAGGGTTCCGCAATCAGGTCATCCTGAAAAGCCGCGTCGAAGGACATGACCTTTTGACCCGCGCGATTGTCGCCGGGGAAGTTCGCGTGGATGCGGATATCGAGATTGCACTCGACATGATTTATGGCCCGCTCTTCTATCGCGTTCTGATCGGCCACCTGCCCCTTGACGCTGCATTTGCTCAAGGACTGCTCAGGGACGTCCTGCGCGGCTTGCGGTCGGGCGCTTAGTCCGCTGCCTTCAGCTCCGGCGCGACCCATTTCTCTTTCATGGTGACCAGTTCCTCCGCAGCTGTCGGGTGCACAGCGACGGTCATATCAAACTGCGCCTTCGTCGCCCCCATGGTGACGGCGATGCCAATGGCCTGGATCATCTCACCTGAGTGCGGCCCGATTACGTGACAGCCCACGACCTTGTCTGTTGCTGCATCGACAATAATTTTCATCATTGTCTGCTCATCGCGACCAGACAGAGTGTGCTTCATGGCTCTGAATTTCGACTTATAGATATCAATGTCGGAATATTCAGCACGGGCCTGCTCTTCTGTGAGCCCGACAGTACCGATCTCAGGCTGTGAGAAGACGGCTGTTGGAATGATGGCGTGATCGACGGCCTGCGGGTTGTTATTGAACACTGTCTCCGCAAAGGCGGCCCCTTCGCGAATTGCGATAGGGGTCAGGTTTGCGCGGTCGGTAACATCACCTACAGCGTAGATGTTCTCGACATTCGTACGCGAATATTTGTCGACAAGGATCTCCCCCTTGCGGCCCATTTCAATGCCAACTTCTTCAAGACCCAAACCTGTGGTGTTCGGGTCCCGACCAATAGCAAACATGACAAGCCCTGTATCCAAAACCTCGCCAGTGCTCAAATGGGCTATGTAGCCGTCGCCTGACTTCTCAATTTCTGTGAATACGGTTTCCGTGATGACCCGAATGCCCTTTTTCTCCATCTCTTCATGGAGTGTCGACCGCAGGTCATCGTCAAAGCCACGCAGAATCTCTTCACCGCGATAAAGCAGTGTTGTCTCAATGCCGAGACCATTGAAAATGCCGGCAAACTCAACCGCAATATATCCTCCACCGGTGACAATCACTTTCTCTGGCAAGGCCTCCAGATGAAAGGCTTCGTTGGAGGTGATCGCATGCTCAGCGCCCTTAAGCCCGCCATCCACATTTGCGGTGGCCCCGGTCGCAATCAGAATCTTGTCGGCGGTTACATCCCGGTCCTCACCCACCAGGTGGACCGTATGAGCGTCTTTCAGGACCGCCCGGCTGTCGATGATTTCAACGCCTGAATTGTTGAGGTTGCGGATGTAAATCTGATTGAGCCGATCAATCTCTTTGTCTTTATTGTCGCGCAATGTCGTCCAATCAAACGTCGCCTTGGGCACGGTCCAGCCAAAACCCGCAGCGTCTTCAAACTCTTCATGGAACTGACTTGCATAGACAAAGAGCTTTTTGGGAACGCAGCCGCGAATGACGCAGGTGCCACCAACACGATATTCTTCGGCGACGGCGACCTTTGCTCCATGTGACGCCGACATGCGAGCCGCTCTGACACCACCCGACCCAGCGCCGATCACGAAAAGATCATAATCAAAATTAGTCTCAGCCATGGCGCAGTCCCTTCACGCTCTTGTTTGTTTTTCCGGATCGCTCAGATGCGGAGGTACCCTATTTCGGCTCTACCAGATGTGTGCCGTCATCGGTTCCAACAATAGCGACATTCGCAATCCCGATAAAAAATCCGTTATCGACGACACCTGGGATCAGGTTCAACGCTTGCGCTAGCCCGTCAGGATCAGGAATTGCGCCAAATTGGCAGTCATAGATGAAATTCTCACTGTCGGTGAGAAACGGCTCACCATATTCATCAGCCCGACGGACAATCGGTCCGATACAGCCGAATTCTGCGGCGACACGCTTGATCTTCTCCTCCGTGGTTCGACACCCGAACGGAATGACCTCAATAGGGAAGGGAAACGCGCCCAGCGTCTCGACCTGCTTTGAGGCATCGGTGATTACAATCATGCAGTCCGACGCGGTTGCCACAATCTTCTCCCGCAACAAGGCCCCACCTCCACCTTTCACCAGCCGCAACTGCGCATCGAATTCGTCCGCGCCATCAATGGTGACATCGAGGTGTGGCGTGTCAGAAAGCGTGGTAAGGGGAATATTCAGTTCCTCTGCCAACGCCGCAGTGCGGTCCGATGTGGGCACGCAGACAACATTGAGCCCGTTTGCGACCTTTTCTCCCAAGAGCCTCACAAGGTGCTCAGCCGTAGAGCCCGTCCCAAGGCCGAGCTTCATGCCGTCTTCAACAAAATCGAGCGCGCGTTCGGCTGATCGTTTCTTCTGGTCGTCTGCGCTCATCCTGTCTTCGCCTCTCCTGCGAGGCAGATCAGAGACCGGCCATCGCTACATATTTGATCTCAAGGAACTCCTCAATGCCCCACTGGCCGCCTTCGCGCCCGACACCTGATTCCTTCCATCCACCGAAGGGAGCCACCTCCGTGGAGATGATCCCTGCATTCACACCCACCAGCCCATATTCAAGGGCAGCGGCGACTCGCCAGCAGCGGCCAATATCGCGGGCATAGAAATAGGCCGCAAGACCAAAAGGCGTGTCATTCGCCAATTTAATGGCTTCTTCCTCCGTTTCGAAACGGAAGACCGGGGCAACCGGGCCAAATGTCTCTTCACTGGCAATTTTCATATCCGGGGTGACATTCACCAGAACCGTCGGCTCATAAAATGTCCCACCCAGGGAATGCCGTTTGCCGCCCGTTAGCAGCTGCGCGCCTTTCTCCAGCGCATCGGAGACATGCTCCTCCACCTTCTCCACACCAGCCATATCAATAAGCGGTCCCTGGCCCACCCCCTCTTCCAGGCCACTACCCACCTTTAGGTCCGCTGCTTTGGCGGCGAGTTTCTCAACAAACTGGTCGTAGACACTGGTATGCACCAAAAACCGGTTCGTGCAGATGCAGGTCTGACCTGTATTACGGTATTTGGCGGCAAGTCCGCCTTCCACGGCAGCATCAACATCAGCGTCATCAAAGACAATGAAGGGGGCATTGCCACCCAATTCCATTGACATTTTTTTGATAGTAGACGCCCCCTGCTCCATCAACAGGCGACCGACTTCCGTTGAGCCGGTGAAGGTAAGCTTTCTCACCTTGGGATTTGACGTGAGCTCGCCGCCAATCTCGCCGGACTTGCCGGTCAGGACCGAGAAAACCCCTTTAGGAACGCCCGCCCTTTCAGCCAGTTCCGCCATGGCGAAAGCAGATAGGGGGGTTTGCGTCGCTGGTTTTGCGACCACCGTGCAACCGGCTGCAAGTGCAGGTCCGACTTTGCGGGTGATCATGGCAGCGGGGAAATTCCAGGGTGTGATGGATGCCACGACCCCCACCGGCTGCTTCAGAACTACAATCTGGCGATCATCTGAGGGGGCGGGAACAATACTACCGTGAATGCGCTTGGCCTCTTCGGCATAGAATTCGAGGAAAGATGCCGCGTAGGTGATCTCACCTTTAGCTTCAGTCAACGGCTTGCCCTGCTCGCTTGTGAGGATCACCGCCAGATCGTCGGCGTTCTCAATCATCAAATCGAACCATCGCCGCAAGATGGCGCTCCGTTCTTTCGCCGTGCATGCCGCCCAGGCCGACCCCGCGTTATAGGCCGCGTCAATGGCTTTCTCTGTCTCAGCTTTGCCCAGAACAGGCACTTCTGCGATCACTTCGCCCGTTGCCGGGTTGGTCACAGCCGTCTTTGCAGCGTCCTCTCCAGTCCAGCTCCCATTAATGTAGCAGAGCGTGCGCAGGAGATTGGGGTCGCGAAGGTTCATGTCGCCTAGTCCTCTTGGTCATTTCAGCGGGCCATTGCTGGTCCCTATTGGCACCATCTTGCGCATTCTGGTGCGGGTGCATCAAGGGCCAGTCTCCATACGTAGCCTTGAGCGACACAAAATATTCGACACAAACCAATCGACATGGGCACCCAAGGGGACGACCATGAGCCTCAATGACTAAGACAGCTGCATTTTCCGACACTTATACCATCGCCCGAGATCGCTTCGTGGAGGCTGTTCAGGCGGCTGGTGGAGACGTGCAGCAATATGTCAACCCGAATGCAACAGGACCCTCCGGTGAAACCCTTACAATGGACACGGCCTGGTTTGGCCCTAGAGATGCGAGCGCAGTCCTGCTCAACACGTGCGGGACCCACGGTGCGGAAGGATTTGCTGGATCTGCTGCCCAACTGGATTGGATCCAGGGGGGCGGCCCCGCTTCCCTATCTCCAGGGGTGGCGGTCCTCATGGTCCATGCAGTCAACCCGTTTGGCTTTGCCTGGTGCCTGAGAGGCACCGAAAATAATGTCGACCTCAACCGGAACTGGCTGGATCATGATGCCCCTCATCCAGAAAACCCACTTTATGAGCAGATCCACCCTTTGCTCTGTCCCAAACGGATCGACGAAAAAGCGATCAGGCGCCTTTTAAATGAAGGGGCTCGTCTGATTGCCAAACATGGCCTTTGGTCTATTGAAGATGCGATCAGTCGCGGCCAATACACGCACCCGGACGGATTTCACTTTGGGGGGATGTCTCTGGAGTGGTCGACCACGACCCTGCAGAAAGTCGTGCAGACGGAGTTAGCGCAGACTCGCCAGGTTGCTTTTATCGACTGGCACACAGGTCCGGTAGGGGACGGTGAGCTCATATTTCTCTGTTTTTCCCCACCGGGCAGCTCCGGACTTGCACAGGCCAAACATTGGTGGGGCGCTGACGCTCTTAGTTCTGAACATGTCGACCAACTTTGGGGCTCTAAACGCCCTACCCGGCACGGAATCCTTTTTTGGGGGATCGAAGAGGCACTGTCCAACCATGCGACCTTCGCAGGCGCTGTGGTGGAATTCCGCTCTTCAAGTCCCAAGTCCAATGCAGCCGAAGCTCTTCGTGTTTCCATGCTCGAGCGGTGGCTTCGGTTTGAAGGCGGGTTGGATGCACCTGAAGCCACCTCTTACCTCGCTGAAATTCGGGAAGACTATGCGCCAGACCGGGAGAGCTTCCGAGAGACGGTTATCGGTAATGCGCGAACCACCTATGCGCAGACACTCGCTGGGCTTGCTGAATGGCGTGGTGCTGACGCAGCGGATTAGACTCTCTAGGCGTTTTTCTTCAGAGATTGAGTCAACGGGTTCAGATTTAGAGTCAACAGATGAATCCTCCGGATGACTTATCCTCATCCAATCTATCAGCTGTCGTCCAGGTGCATCGCGTTCAATCGCAGCCAAAAAAGCGCTAAGGTTACGCGTTTTTGGCTCGCTGATGAGCCACACCAAAGGCGATGCACGTTGATCAGCTTTTGAATCCAGTTTCAGGAATAAGTGGTTGAAAGTGAATCTCTTTATGACTTATCCACAAGGCGTCCTTTCTTCTTCTCTTAAATTGGTTTGACCTAAATGCGCTCCAGCCCAGTTGTTCTATTCGATCTTGACGGCACTCTCGCCGACACAGCGCTCGACCTTTGTCACACGATGAATGTGCTGCTGGAGCGCCATGGGCGCGTGCCCGTCCCCGATACGCAGATGCGTTCCATGGTCGGCGCAGGTGCCCGAAAAATCATGGAGAAGGCATTTGAAGCGACTGGCGCGCCTGCCGACGAAAATCAGCTGGACGGATTATTCGAGGAGTTCCTCGACTATTATGGGGACCATATTGCCGACCACACAGTGCTCTTTCCTGGCGTTCTAGATCAGCTTGAGGCGCTCCGCGCGCGTGAAATCAGTCTCGGCATCTGCACCAACAAGGCAGAGCGCCTGACCCATCAATTGCTCAACACACTGGAAATTGCCCACTACTTCCCGGTTGTAATCGGCGGCGACACTCTTGATGTCAGGAAACCCGACCCCCTTCATCTGACGGAGGCTGTTTCCCGCCTTGGCGGAGATGTTGGCGGTACCGTGATGGTCGGCGATAGCAGTCCGGATATCAGAGCAGCTGAGGCCGCTTCAATTCCGTCGATCTGCGTAACGTTCGGCTATACAGACATCCCTGCTCCGGACCTCGGCGCTGACCATCTAATCGACCATTATGACGCCTTGCCGCACGCGCTAAAAACACTGCGACCAGAGCACTTTTAGGCGCCAACACCGCCAGGACACTCTCACGACGAACTGCCGTCAGAACCGGGGTCAGCAGAGGGTTAGGGTCTCCTCGCCATCCACCAGCCGTATTGCCCGGTAGTCGCATTTTCCCGTGCCTCGCTGGAACAAAGAATTGGCGATGAGCCAGACCTGCACGACCTTTGCCGGAACATCACCCCCAATAGCTCGCTCATAGTCTTTTCGGATCGACCGTTCTTCGGAAAGCCACTTTCCGATGTCCTTTTTCGTCCGGATAACCCAGTGGGTTTCCCGCTCATCCCACCAGGCGAGAGGGCACTGAAAAATCGTATCTTCTGGCAGTGCCGCCGACCACATGTAGGTCAGGTCCAGACCATTGTCGAACTCAACCGCGATGGAGAGATAATCGTGGGTTGGTTCGATGTCCTCAGGCAACGTCGAGGGCAGTTGGTGGGCGATCCAATCCCAATTGAGGGTGAGCGTATCTGTTAGCGGTCGCTCAGCCGGAATCTGTAGAATACCAACATCTTCATGGGTGGTGCAGTGAATACAGGTGTCCTCCTGCTCTGCGGCCGGCCGATACAACTCGCCCTCACCTAGCCGCCAGAGGTAGCGCCAGTTTTCGGGTGGCGTCGCTGCATCCGTGATGTGGTCAGCACCCTCTTTCAGCAGATCAACCAGAGGCTTTTCTGCCTTTGCAGCCAAACTCTGCAGTGCGTTAGCGGCATTCCCCTGAAACTTCAGGACAGCGACATCAAGCTCACCCTGCGGACCGACGGGCGTTTCACCTCCTAAAAATTCGCCTTGCCGGTTTTCCCAGACGCCCGGGCCCGCTGCTATCAGGGAGAGGCGACCAGACTCCTTCGCCACGACTGTGGCGGCATTGGACGTTACTTTGAAAACACTGCCGCTCCCTATCCGCGCCCACAATGCAGCGCTTGGCGGCAGTCTTATGTCCAGCGGTTTGGACATCCAGAATACACCCTGCGCCAGCAGAGTGACTTCTTCGCCAGCTGCCACCGTGACACCCGTGTCCGTCCATGCGCCGCCTTCAGCTGGCAGCGCATGAAATGATGCGTCCGACACCAGCTCATTTTCTCCACTCGCCATGAGCGGTGTCAGCTGACTTTTAAGGGACGCACTTTGAACGACAGCATTCCCGCTCATGAGATACCGCCCGAGGCGCGGGACCGCGAACCTCGCCAGTGTTGTCAGGGCACCTATGCCGCTTGCTTTTTCCGCCATTTATCCGCCTCTCTGGCCAGAGCCTATCTCGATAGACAAAACCGACTCTAAACACCGAGCGATCTCTGCCCTAATCATAGCGCAACACTGGGGATAGGAAGGCCGGACATTCCAATTCCCTTTACCTCAAACGTCGCGCCAGCGAGCGCCGTGGTCTTTCCGTTTGGATCTGGCTGTTCCATGGAAGATGTGACGATAAGGCGGTTTAAATCAGGCCCTGCAAAAATAACATCTGTAGGGTTGCGGACAGGAAGGGAAATTGTGGTGTCTAAGCTGCCATCAGGTGTGTAGCGCGCAATTACTCCTGCTCCATAAACGGCAGACCAGAGCCCTCCCTCGTGATCAAGTGCCGCTCCATCAGGAGCGCCGTTGAGTGCAAACGTATTTGCAAAAACCACCTCCCTGGATGCTTGCCCCGCAGCTGGGTCGTATTCATACGCATGGATGTTTCCTGTTGGTGTGTCAGCAAAAAACATTGTGCGCCCATCCTCTGAGAAGCACGGCCCATTTGCATTGCCTTTGGCGGTCGCTAACTGGCGCCACCCATCCTGCTTTTCCCAACCCCAAAAGGCTCCGTCTGTGTTTGGCGTAAGCCCGAGGTTTCCGGTTACAATTCGTCCTTCAGGGTCTACCGTTGCGTCGTTGAACCGAGCAGACGCGCCCGCGGGCTTAGGGATCACCGCCGCGGAGCTGCATATGTCATCCACAATCTCGTAAATGCCATCGTCCAGCACCACCAGGACTGCATCAGGACGTCCACACAAAAGAACTTTTGTCGGCATCGATGGTGTTTCAATCAGTTTGACGTTGTTTGGCGCATTCAGGGTCGTGACACCAACCACGTTTCGCGCGCAATCTGCGAAGTAAAGCCGACCAGTATCAGCATCCCAGCAGAGACCTTCTCCCCAACCGCAGACATGGTCATGATATTGAACAACGGCTACATCGCGCATTTCCAAACCCAATCCTGGCAAATAGATCCAACGGATATTCTATCACCAAAACGCACTATCGCGCCCGCCTCCCGACGAACTCAATGCCTGCCGGAAGTTGGACGGCTCAATTGGCAAAAAAGTTCCTGCGCTATCCTAGTTCCTGAGAAGCGACTGGGGGCGAACTGTTTGACGGTCTGGGAAGTTGAAATCCACAGACGTCTGGACCGGATCGAAAATGCCTTCCAAGGTCGACTTCACGACGCCTTCCGTATGGCAGACAGTCTCATTCACCTCGCCAATCGATTTGCATTCAATGTTGGCTGCATTGATCTCATAGGAGAAATAGTTGCCTGACCCTACAAAGGTACAGGGCGGACGCCCAAAAAAGACGTGCTTGTATTCAGCAATCTCCAGATCAGGCAATTGCTCGACGATGCGGCTTGGGGTTTCGCTTGTACGGTGACGAAAGTAGACCTTGTGGAAATGGGTGTCGAAATAGAGACGGCCCCGCGTGTAGAGGCACAGCTGAGTGACCGAGGTTTCCGTCGGCGCCATTGTAGGTGGGACGATCGGCGCATCAAAACCGAGAGAAGCAGTTACAGACCGCGAAGGCGGGATGAGATCTATCGCCCCTTTAAAGAGCGAGACGGATTTCTGATCCGGCGACAAAAACGCAATGCTGCCCACATAGTCGGTTTTCCCGACATAGGAGGTTCCGTAGTTCGCAACTTCAAAGGAAAGCGTATCGGAATCAACTGAGATGCCGAGGAATTTCAGCCGTAACTGCTGCTCCCATTGAAGCAGAAAGGCGACCAAAACCATGATCGCTAGAAAGATCAGAAAAATCCTACTCAGCACTGCTGGAAACAAATCACCAGCCCCCAAACTCAACTCAGGCACTGCTCCTACACGGCGGCACCCATTCCCCAGATGGTGAAATTACCACGAGAATGGAATGCTCGCTGAAAAACGTAACTTATGGTTAACCATGGGAGGCCAGACCAGCCGCCGTCACGAAGTCGGCCACGGCTTCCTGATCATATCCCAATTCCGTGAGCAGTTGCTCCGTGTGCTCCCCGAGATGCGGTGCTTGACGCTGGATTTCCGCTTGCGTCTCGCTAAACCGCGCTGCGGGACGTGGCAAGCGAAAAGAGCCCAGATCCTCTTCCTGATGATCCCTGATAATGTCGTTGGCCTCAATCTGCGGATGATCCAGCAATGTTGTTCGGTTCAGGATCGGGGCACAGGGAACCTGGTTCGCGTCAAGTACGCTCAACCACTCCGCGCTGGTCTTGTGTTGCAGGACTTCCTGCGTTAGCGCAAGACGAGCTGGTGCGTTCACCACCCGTCCGCTTGGCGTATTGAAACGCTCATCCTCCAACCATTGAGGCTGCTCTAGCGCGGCACACAGGCCCTTCCATTCATCATCCGAGACTGCACCAACGGTGATGTAGCCATCCTGCGTTTTGTAGATCAGATCCTGAGATAGTTGTGCGCGGGCCGCGTGCTTCTCTCCACCTGGAAAGGTAAGGGCCACCAGCCCTTCTGCCCAGAGAAAGGCAATCATGGCATCCAACATAGATAGCTTGATGTGTTGCCCTTCACCTGAACGCTCACGCGCAAAAAGAGCGGCGGTAATCGCCTGAGCAGCCGTTACTGCAGTGAGCTTGTCAGGAATGATGGTGCGGATCATGCGCGGGCGGCCCGTGTCACGATCTGCTTGGATCGCCGCCAATCCAGATAGTGCCTGGATTACCGGATCGTAGACGCGTTTTTTGGCATAGGGCCCGGTTTCCCCGAATCCCGAGATAGACACATAGATGAGGTTCGGTTGTTCTTTGCGTAGATCTGCTTCGCCGATCCCCATGCGCTCTGCTGCACCTGGCCTGAAATTCTGGACCACCACATCTGCAGTGCTGACAAGCTTCTTCAAAGCCTCAAGCCCCTCAGCGCTTTTCAAATCCAAGACCAGAGAGCGCTTGTTTCGATTGGCTGCAAGGAACGTCGCCGTACGGTCTCCCTTCGCAGGCCCCAGAACTCGCACCAGATCCCCGGTCTTAGGTTCCACCTTGATGACATCAGCGCCCTGGTCCGCAAGCATCATGGTCGCAATAGGACCCGATATCATTGTCGTCAGATCTACGATTCTCACTCCGTCCAAAGCACCCGCCATGAGACCACCTTCCTGATTGTTATGCCGATATTCTGACCAATTTCAGGACCGACGCCAATCACGGTTGCGCTAAGGGACCGTTTCTGCATTCTTGCGGCCATCCATATTCACCTCAAGTCGTACTGGGAACTTCATGACTGACACAGAAACAAATGCTCCGGAAAAGAACACGCTGATGGAGACAATGGGCCTGGTTCGCACCCTTTCCGTTGATGCTGATGAGGGACGCGTTGCTCTGGAGTTTGAAGCCAAGCCCTCTCAATGCCACTCGGGTAACATCGT
Source organism: Parvibaculaceae bacterium PLY_AMNH_Bact1 (assembly GCA_032881465.1). Lineage (NCBI taxonomy): Bacteria > Pseudomonadati > Pseudomonadota > Alphaproteobacteria > Hyphomicrobiales > Parvibaculaceae > Parvibaculaceae bacterium PLY_AMNH_Bact1. Next base: position 1,162,328 of record CP126168.1, on the reverse strand, counting down.
GCAGGGCGGGTTCGTCACCGGCTGGATCGATGCCGCCATGGCGCAAGCGCTGATCGCAAAGACAGAGGCAAAACTGCTCCCTCTGTCGCTCGACATAAAAATCGCCTTCTATGCAGCAGCGCATCCTGGTCTCGTCCACGCCGAAGCATGGATTGAGCGGCTCGGGCGAAAGACGGCCTTTGTCGAAGGGCGTCTGACCACCCCAGACGGCACCGTCATTGCGAAAGGCATGTCGACGGTGCGGCTTGTCCCGATGGAGTCGTAGACTTCCATCTCAAACAGGTGACCTAAAACGCGAGGACCAGACCGACAACTATCGCAACACCTGATGCAAGCGACAGGAAGACGCCAGCACCTTCAATTGCTGTCACAAGGTGTTCGCTGATCTTGCTCCCTGTGTAGCCTTCACCTGCGATCGGCAGCGCTTTGCTGGCTCCTGTTACTGCTGACACTGTGATGCCGAGCCAGATCAGATAAACACTCAGTATCAGAGCGAGCTTGACCGGCGTGTGCCAAAAGGCCGGCAATGCCACCAGCCCCCATATGATGCCAAATATCATCAACGCCATTCCCGATTGTACTGCCGACAAGTGTGCTGATAGGGCCATGCGAGAGTTAGTGAATTTCGGGATTGCTACGCCTTGGACTAGCCCAATCAAGAAAAGTAGTGCTCCGGAGAAGACAAGTTCCAGTCCCGTGGGTGAAATCGTGAGAGTCATTGGTTTCCATCCTTCTAACATCTGCACCCCGCGCAAATTTTCCCGCGCGAGGCACTTTCAACCATTCATGATTTGGGCCTCAAGATGCCTGAGCCAAAAGCAGAGATTGACCTTTGACCCACCCTTTCTTCAGGACGACCAGAGCATCGTCGTTCATCTCGAAATGGTCTGCGCCGTCAAACCGAAGAGCTGAAGGATCGTCTGCTCGACCAAGGATCAGGACCCAACTTGCAAAAGCTGTTGTCCCGTCAGCCACGACTGACAAGGCCTCATAGGTGTGGTCGCCAAGCTGTTCAAAGCCCTGGAGGAACGCTTTTCGAATTTCGTCTTTGCCGACATATTCATCGCCGCGGGGTCCCTCCCCAGCAACATCACAATAGGTCGATGTATCGGCAAACAGGCTCATAATTTTGTCTATGTCCTGAACTGCAAATGCTTCAACCAGTTGAGCTGCAGTTTGCCGACAACGGTCCGTCAGATCGCTATCTGATTGGGGATGCTTTGATAGTGTTGCAACGGTCATCTTGATGTTTCCTTTTGATAGAACTAGAACCGACTGAAAGTCTGCATCATTCCGACCCGAGGTCGGTATTTGTTCATTTAACCGACCCAAGGTCGGTTTGTCAAGGGGGACGCCATTGGCCACCCAGGAAGAAAGACGTACCGCCACCCGCGCTGCGATCATCAATGCGGCCCAGCAGCTCTTTGGAGCCCCCGGGTTTGACGCAACCAAAATCGACGACATCGCAGCCAAGGCCGGCGTGGCAAAGGGCGCGGTCTATCACCACTTCAAAAACAAAAACGAGATTTTTGAAGCCGTCTTCGAACAGGTCTCGTCGGAAGTGGTTGCTGCAATGATCAGCGACATCGAACCTGGTCGTGACACTCTTGAAACGCTGATGCTCTCCATGAAGCGCTTTTTTGATTTGTGTGCACCGGCACATGTGTCGCGGGTCTTGTTGCTGGATGGGCCGGTTGTTCTGGGACACGCAGACTGGCAACGGCTAGATGCTCAGCACTTTGGGGGGCTTGTCACACAAGCACTCAAGGATGCGATGGACGCGGGAGCGATAAGACAGCAACCGTTGGGACCATTGTCGAGAGTCCTATTAGGGGGCATTCAAGCCGCAGCGATAGACTGCGCGGCTCAGAAGGATTTTGAAAAAGCCGCCAAGAGCTATCTTGATGTTTTCCAAGGCATCTTGCACACGCTGAGGTAACCAGATTGTGGATGCCATTCGACGATCCGTCGCTGAATTTTGATGGTGCAGTTTTGCCGCAACCGTGCGTCGGCGGTGAAAAAGAGATAGTCTGGTTTCAACTTTAAAGAGTCTGGACCGATAAAGGGTCATGAAGGAAAAAGAACTCAGATTGGCCCTGGTGTGCTACGGCGGCGTGTCGCTGGCTGTTTACATGCATGGCGTGACGAAAGAGTTCCAAAAGCTCATTCGCGCCTCAGCGCTTTATCACCAGATTAGTGATCCCGCAGACCGGGCCGATGAAACCTACCTCAACGTCAATAACGATCCAGAGCGTGAGACAGATACGGAGAGTGTCTATTTCGAACTCCTGCAGGAAATCGGACAGGAACTTGATCTCCGGGTGTTTGTTGATGTGATCGCTGGCGCGTCGGCAGGCGGCATTAATGGCGTCATGCTTGCCCGGGCCCTCGCTCACGATCTGCCGCTCGACGCCCATCGGCATATGTGGCTCGAAAAGGCTGACATCACCGCACTGATGGACCCGGAAACCATTGCGGGGAAATGGAGCAAGGCCTTCCTGCGTCCCCTCTTCTGGGACATTAATGATCGATGGCTGAAGAAGATCGCGCCTGAGCTGGAAATGCGCGAAAAGCTCTCCACCTTCATGCGGTCAAGATGGTTTGAGCCCCCCTTCTCCGGCTTCCTGATGACCGACATGTTGCTCGATGCATGTCATGCTATGGGAGAACCTCGGTCACGTCGGGCGAGCCTTCTGCCAACGGGACAAGAACTCAACCTGTTTGTGAGTGTCACTGACTTTTATGGCTACGAGCAAACCATTCCGCTGCATGATCCCCCCATCGTGTCGGAGCGTGAACATCGTCATGTCTTGAGGTTTGACTATCTGCAGCATTCCGATGGCGACGTGCAAAGCCAGTTTGACGCAAGCCACATCCCCGGTCTTGTTTTCGCCGCGCGGGCGACTTCTTCGTTCCCAGGTGCTTTTCCACCCGCTCAGATCACTGAGATAAATCGCGTTCTGACCAATCGTGGTGAGGAATGGCTGACGCGGGATCGCTTTATCGCTCGAAGTTTCAAATCGATGATCGATATCGGGCACAACCCGCTGACCAGTTCCTTCATTGATGGCAGCGTTCTCAACAACAAACCCTTCGCTGAAGCGGTGTCCGTTCTATCTGATCGTCCTGCCTACCGTGAGGTGGACCGGCGGGTGATCTATATCGACCCGGACCCGGAAAGCGGTGCTATTGAGCGCGGCGGCGCGCTGCCAGGATTTTTCCAGACGTTGCGGGCCTCTCTTTCCGATATTCCGCGCAACGAACCGGTGCGCGATGAGCTTGCTGAGATCAACGAGATCAGCCAGCAGGTACACCTCTATCAGGAAGTCCTCAAAGCAACCCGTCCGCATATTCAGCGCGCGATCACTGGTATTCTACCCGATGGCGTTCCGCTCCACCCGACGCCCCATCAACTGGCCCAGCTGCGCCAAACGGCGAATGGTCATGCGGCCCGCGACGCGGGTTATGCCTATGACGGGTATATTCAAACGAAGGTGCTGTCAGTTCTAAGCTGGATATCTGACATGCTGGCAGACCTTGCCCCGCAGGTCGCCCAACCAAGTGCCCGCGCGGCCCTTGCAAGATCCGTCGAGGATTGGGCGCGCGCAGAGGGTATTTTTCCGGTTGAGTTTGAGACGGGCGACCGGACCGACGAGTTCTCGCCAAGCAATGCGCGCTGGGTGACCTTTCTTCGGCGGTTTGATGTGGGCTTTCGCCAACGCCGATTGAGATTTGTGATCCGCCGCCTTAACGAACTCTACGCAATATCAGATCAGTCGGACACACCTCTCGACAGTCATGGTCTGGACGAGTTCAAGGGCGTTCTCTACCGGGCACTGGAACGGCTACAGCGACGAGATGCTTGTTCTTTCTTTAAATCTGAGATTCACGAGAAAGCCGGAAAGCTGCTGGCGAATACAGACGGCAAGGCGTCACCGGAAGAACTGGCGCCTCTGCTGACGGAAATGCGCGAGGCTCTTTCGCTTGTTGAAGTGGATACACTGCTGGATGATGAATTCTCGATCATGATCGTGAATTTCCTGCCAGACGAAACCCGCAAAGAATTGATCCTCGCTTATCTGAGCTTCCCGTTCTTTGATGTGCTGACCTTCCCGCTTCTTAGATGGCAGCCGCTTGACGATGTCGACACTGTGCTCGTTGCTCGCATCAGCCCGCAGGATTGTACCGCGCTAGAAACCGCTGAGACACGCACGGCACTCAGGGGACGGGAGCTCGGGCACTTTGGTGCTTTTTTCAGCCGTGAAGCGCGGGAGCATGATTACGTTTGGGGACGCTTGCACGCTGCTGAACGCCTAGTCGACTTTGTGGTCGACGCCGCTTTATCCGGATTGCAAACGATTTCCATCAATGAAGAGGCGGTCAAAAGCCGCCTCTTCAGGTCCATTCTAAAGAATGAAGCAGAGCATCTAACAAAAAGCTCCGCACTACTTCACAACCTCGCTGAACGGACAGATGCACTGCTCGCTGGAGTGGCAACGGACACTCAATAGGTGGCGGCCGGAACTGTTTCAACTTCTCCAATCCAAGTATTTATATCTTCCCAGACTACTTCCCGCTGCAGATCCCGCAGGAGCATGTGCCACCCTTCCGGATAGTCCCTGGTCGTTAGAGCATTGCGGAAACGCTCGCGGATATCATCGACAGGGCCGCGGGGAACAATTTCGTCTTTGTCGCCATAAAGGAGCAAGGCTTGGGGTTTGATGTGTTCGATCGAGAGATATGCTTTTTCCATCAACCCCACCAATCCGTATATGGCATCGATACGGGTCTCTTTGATCACCAAAGGATCGCGAGAGAGCGCTCGCAGCATATCGATATTGTCAGAAGGCCATCGCTCCAACCCCTCTCCAGTCAGTGTGTAGGCCGGCGCTGTGTGTGCGGCCAGCCAGAGTGTGCTGCGGTAGAGCGGGTTCAGGGTGGACCAGCCCCAAACAGCGGGTGCTACCAGCACGATCCCGTCAACCTGAAGTCCGCCTTCACCAATAGCGGCAAGTGTCACTGCGCCGCCCATGCTTGTGCCGAGCACAAAGAGGGGCGTATGGGAATGGCGTTCCTTTAGAAGATTGACTGCTGTTCGAAGGTCTTGGGTCAGCACATCCGCACCCGCCCATTTTCCGTGGGCCGGTCCTCTGCCAAAGCCCCTCTGATCATAAGCATAGAAAGTAACGCCCCGCTCAGCGAACCAGGGACCCGGCATCTCAAAGGCGCGGGAGTAGTCATTGAAACCGTGCACGCCAAGAATAATCGCCCGCGGCTTCTCGGCCCGCCACGCCTGGAGGGGCAGGCGCGCGGCATCGTCCATGATGAGGCTGTCAGAAGTGAGTGCTGCCTGACGAACCGGTGTTCCAACGGTAAGCGTCTGCGGTGCGCATCCGACCAAAAAAAGGATAGCAGCGACCCAGAGCCTCATGCGTTCACACGCTCTTCTTAAGAAGTCTTTTGACTTCTTTTTGCAGAACCGGCAGCAGATCTGTTTCAAACCAAGGGTTCTTCTTCAACCAGACATTGTTCCGCCAGGATGGGTGTGGGAGTGGCAGGTGTGTTGGCATGTAATCACGCCAATGCTCCACCGTTTCCGTCAGGTTTTTCTTCTTGGTTTTGCCGAGATGATAGGCCTGCGCGTATTGACCGATCACCAGGGTCAGCTCCATGTTCGGCAATGCCTCGAAGAGCTTCTCCCGCCAGAGGGGTGCACATTCTTTTCGCGGTGGCAGATCGCCACCTTTTGTATCAAGGCCCGGAAAGCAGAACCCCATTGGCACGATGGCAAGCTTGGCCGCATCATAGAATGTGTCTCGGTCCATCCCGAGCCAATCGCGCAGCCTGTCCCCGCTGGGATCGTCAAAGGGCACGCCAGACGCATGGACCCGTGTGCCTGGCGCTTGGCCCACGATGCAAATGCGTGCCTTAGCGGACACCTGCAGGACGGGCCGGGGCTCATGGGGAAGCGGCTTTTTGCCTCCCTCCTCGTAACACACGCGACATTTTCGAATGTCTTTGACGAGTGAATTGAGAGCCCTGGCGCTCACGACGTGTGTCCCCTACTTAGATGCTTCGCGGACCATGTTGCGGCCAATAATCATCTGCTGGATCTGGCTTGTGCCTTCATAGATCCGGAAGATGCGAACATCGCGGTAGAAACGCTCAACGCCATAGTCGGCAACATAGCCCGCACCGCCGAAAATCTGCACAGCCTTGTCGGCCACCCGACCGACCATCTCTGAGGCGAAGTATTTGCAGCAGGACGACTCGGTTCCGACATCTTCCCCAGCATCACGACGCTTGGAGGCATCCATCACCATACAGCGTGAGGCGTAGGCTTCTGTCTTGCAGTCCGCAAGCATAGCCTGCACCAGCTGGTGATTGCCGATGGGCTGCCCGAACTGTTTCCGCTCTGCCGCATAATTAGTCGCATCTTCGATGAGCCGTTCCGCAACTCCGACACAGACAGCGGAAATATGCAAACGTCCGCGTTCAAGCACCTGCATGGCGGTGACAAAGCCTTTGCCTTCTTCTTCTCCAAGCAGGCAGCTCGCGGGGATCCGGGCATTGTCGAAAATCACATCGCAGATATGTGCGCCCTGTTGGCCCATCTTCTTCTCTGATTTGCCGAGCGAAATACCGGGTGCGTCGGCGGGACAAACAAATGCCGAGACACCTTTCGCGCCAGGCGTATCTGGATCAGTGCGGGCCATCAACGTGAACATGCTCGCTTTTGCGGCATTGGTGATATAGCGCTTTGTGCCATTCACGATGTAATGATCACCGTCGCGGATTGCAGTTGTCCGAAGGGACGCCGCATCTGACCCAGCCTCTGGCTCAGTCAAAGCAAAACTTGCAATAGCCTCACCTGTCGCAAGTTTCGGAAGCCATTCTTCTTTTTGATCCTGGCGACCATGCATGACGATGCCCTGGGAGCCAATACCGACATTTGTCCCGATGACCGAGCGAAAGGCAGGCGATGTTCGTCCCAGTTCGAACAGAAGCAGACACTCTTCCTCCATGGTGAGGCCAAGCCCACCATATTCGGTTGGAATAGAAATGCCGAAGAGCCCCAGATCGCGCATTTCCTGAACAATCTCTTCAGGCACTTCATCATTCTCAGAAACTTGTGCCTCTAGAGGTTGGAGTCGTTCCTCTACAAACCGTCGAATTGTGGACAAAAGTTGATCGCGTGTTTCGAGATCAAGGGCCATACGTTCCCCGCTAAGTCTTTGTGCAAAAGTTGCGGGACTTTAGGCCATGGAGCTAGCAGGCGTCAAAACACGGACCCGCGAGTTGCTCAGGTTCGGTAATAGATTGAGGCCCCCAAAATGCGGCTGACCTGACAACTACCGTTGGAGAACGGCAGATAGATGATTTCCTGACGCTTATACCCTGCCTGCAGGGTTTCATTTGGGCCACTAAAAGCGACCGGCTGCCGTTGATCGACAATCCATGCGTAAGATTCATGCATCATCTTTCCCGCGGGAAGCCCATTGAATTCAATATCAGTGACCGTCATCCCCGCCACGTTCACGCCAAAAGCCTCTGTTGGGTCCTCGCCGATAATACGAAATTCGAAAGATAGCGGATCGTGGTCGACGCTGATCAGGAAGGACTGCGACAGGTGCTTTGGAATTTTCACCGGATCAAGCGCTCCGGCAGACGGCAACGGCATGCCGTCGCGCGCTTTGTTCCAAAAATCAGCAAGGTCACGAAGCGAGACTGCCTCCAGGCTATCAGGAGAAACGGATGCAAGTCGGTGACTTCCCAGCTGCCGGGCGGTTTCCGCAGCGGCAGGACTCAAAATACTATCCAATGTCACTTGCTCGAACTTACCCATACAAACAGTCCTGTACCTGTTGATCGTTAGATAGTGTTGGAATTCTCCTAAGGAAGACCTAAATAGAGGCCAAGACAGCCATTTCTGGGGCAAAAAGCGGCCATTTTGGTGGCTTTTCAGCGCACGAACTGAGACAAAACAACAAAAAGAAGGATGTCAGATCATGAACGCACCAACCGGACGACTTGAGGGATATCAGGCCTGGGAAGGCGGGACAGACCCGTTTGAGGATTATGCGGGTCCCTATTTTTTCAAGAAGATGGAAGACGGTTCCATCAAATGTGCATTTGAAGCCCTGCCCCATCACTGCAATGGCGGCGGCTTCCTGCATGGTGGGTCGCTAATGACATTTGCCGATTACGCGCTGTTCGCCCTTGCCGGCGATGTGCTGGATGGGCCGGGCGTGACCGTCTCCTTCAATTCAGAGTTCATCTCCGCTGTCGGGGCAGGCAACCTGATTGAGGCAACGGGCGAAGTGGTTCGTAATACGCGCTCCATGGTGTTTGTCCGGGGTCAGGTAATCTGCGGCGATGACACGCTTTTGAACTTTAGCGGTGTAATCAAACGCATCCGGAAATAGCCCCAAACACATGGTAGGATGTGTCTCATGGTAACACTCAGTGCTCTCGATCAATCTCCCATCCGTGACGGTGGCACCGGCGCTCAGGCGCTGCAGGAGACGATTGATCTTGCGCGTACATGCGAAGCTGCTGGGTATCAACGTTATTGGGTCGCTGAGCACCATAGTGGTTCTTCTTTCGCTGGCTCTGCTCCAGAAATCATGATCGGCGCTATTGCTGCGGCAACAAATTCTATTCGTGTTGGGTCTGGCGGTGTCATGCTGCCTCACTACAGCCCGCTGAAAGTCGCTGAAGTTTTCCGGGTGCTGCACACACTGTATCCAGACAGGATTGATCTTGGACTTGGACGCGCACCGGGTTCCGATCAGAAGACAAGTCGAGCGCTTCAACCTGGACCGCAGGCCTACGGGATCGATGTATTTCCTCAGCAGGTCCAGTTGCTGCAGCAGTTCCTGGAAGATGCTCAAGGCCTCCAGGGAGACACAGGTGGCCTACCAACCGATCATCCCTATCAGGGCATTCACGCAGTTCCGCGCGGGCCTGGCATGCCTGATATGTGGATGTTGGGATCAAGTTCCGATGGCGCCGCTTATGCCGCCCAGTTCGGCATGCCCTATTGTTTTGCACATTTCATCAATCAAGATGCTGGGGCTTCGCCTCTTGAGATCTATCGTAAGAGCTTCCGTCCGTCCCGGATCTCCTCTCAACCTCGCGGATCCATTGGCATCTCCGTTATGGTCGCCGATACGGAGGAAGAAGCCGAGCGTCAATCCGCTTCCCGTAATCTCTGGGTACTCCATTTGTTGCAAAACAAGGCTGGACCGTTCAAGTCGTTAGATGACGCGCTCGCTTTCCCTCTCCGTCCGGACGAAGCACAAATGCTCCAGAGCGTAAAGCAACGCAGCATCACCGGCACACCAGAACAGGTGCGCGGACGGCTTCTGCAGATGGGGACCGAATATGGCGTTGATGATTTTGTCATCCTGACAATTACGCCAGATCATGAGGCGCGGAAGCGGTCATATGAGTTGCTTGCGCAGGCTTTTGATCTAAAAGCCGCCGCCTAGTCCGCAGGAAGCGGCTGCACGGTTACACCAGGAATGACAGATCCCTGTTCGGCGTCTCCGCGCCGCACCGCCCGGCGGGCGTAAGCCTCTCTGATGCGTGTGAGGCGTTCTGCCGTGATGGGGAAGTTCCAGATTACCAGAGCAGAGATGGTCCAAAGACCGAGTGGCAGCAAGCAATAGACGATGACAATACCAAGGGTCCCACTGGCGGTTTGCGCTTCTGCCTGCGGATCAAAGCCCAGGAACGCGATGAGCGGTAACGCAATACCGACGCCCGCGGCTTCAAAGAACTTTCGTGCAAATCCCAAAAACGCAAAGAGGAGGCCCGTGCGGTGTTCGCCTGAGCGCATCATGTCCAAATCCACCACATCGGCGAGCATTGAGGCGCCCAAAATCGCCCCGGCGCCAAAGGCAAAGCCCTGCACCGATGTAATCAGGCACATGGCGACAAAGGTGAAGTCCGGCGACACGGGGACGATGAAGTAAACCACCAACGGCACAGAGCTAAAGGCAAGCATGGATAGGAACACGGCAACACACAGTGCGCGGTGTTTTCCCATCTTATTACCCAGTGAAACCCAGAAAGGAGAGCCAAGGGCGGCAGTGCCGAAGAGCACCAGGATGAGCACAAACCCCGCTTCTCCCAGTTTCAACACATGATCATAAAAGAGGATTGCGACCGCTGCGTTCAATGACCCAGCCAATGCGCTCACCATTGTGGAGATGAGGACACGGCGGAAGGGACCATTGCGCATGATGGCTTTGAGACCATCGGCCAAAGAGATCGTCTGTGTCGTCTGGGGTGCAGGCTCGCGAATTTTCCAGAACAAGATCAAAGCGCAGAGCGGCAACAGCAGGATCACCATCCATCCGAGGGACGCCATGGCTTCCTTGGAAACTGAGTTTAGTTCTGAGTTCTGCGTCTCGGCACCGGACACAATAGCCCACACCACAGGTATGAGGATTGCCGAGATCAGACCAATCAATAGAAAGACCTCCCTCGCGCCGGTAATGCGACTGCGTTCGCGATAATCCGTCGAAAGTTCAGCACCCCAGGCACCATAGGGGATGGTGATCAATGTGAAGCCGAGATAAATCGCTGAGATCCAAAGGAACAAGTATCCAAGCGAAACCGGCTCACTAGGCACGAACAACATAAATGCGGAAAGCGCCATGATCGGCAGTCCCAACGCAATCCACGGGCGACGGCGACCAAATCTGCCGCGAGTCCGGTCGCTCATGCGTCCGATTAGCGGGTCTGTAATGACGTCTGAAAAACGGGCAAGCATCAGGACCACGCCAACCGCTGCCAGATTGAGGCCAAGCGTGCCGCTATAAAATGCCGGGATGTAGATGGCGATCGGAAGGCCTATCACGGCGAGCGGCAGAGTCATTTGCGCGTAGGCAATCAGACGCCCCAGAGGGACATGATCTTCCGCCATGCTTCCTGATTCCTCTGCCTGATTTTTTGCCGACATTGCACTTCCCCTGGACCCTCAAATTGCGCGGCGAGACAGTAACACACGCTTACGACTCGCCAAAAACCCCCAAAACCAGCCAAAAATCTGGCGATTTTTCCCTGACAGGAAGCTGTTCATCTAGTTCAGGAACCGTTCAGGTAAATCTTGTCATTTTCGCATCAACCGCTGGGAACAGCGGCCTGAATGCCCCGGCTAGATTGTCATGCGTTATCTGGTTGGGTCCTGAGGGGGCAAGGCGGTGTCTGAATGTACCCCCGGCCACCGCCTTCGCCCCTCTCATTTTCCCTTTTCACACAAGATTAAGCAGCGGCGCTCGGACGCGATGACAGGCGCTCGTGCCAGGCTTTGAGATTTGCTGCGTCGTCTGGGATTGGAATACCGACAAAGGTGGCAAAGTCGATGACACAGAGCGCTGTGATATCCGCCACTGTGAAGCCATCACCTGCAAAATAGTCGCGTCCTGCAAGTTCTTCATTCAGCCAGTTCAAAATGAACTCCGCGCGTTTTTTTCCTGCTTCGCCTGCCTCCTTGATCTGTCCGCCGAGCGCAGCTGTTAGCGGGTGGCAGTGACGCCAATACGCTCCCACCGTGGCAAGCAGTTGAAACTCGATGCGACGGTTCCACATTTCCACTTGCGCTTGCTCCAGCGGTGTTGACCCGAACAGCGGGTTGTCCGGATGAGCGGCTTCAAAATAGCGACAGATTGCGAGGCTCTCTGCGATGCATGTCCCATCGTCCAACTCCAGAACCGGAATTTGCTGAAGTGCATTCTTCTCCTTGAACTCTTCAGTGCGGTTTGCTCGCTCCATGACTGGTGTTTGCTCCAGCGGTACATCGATGCCCTTCTCTGCGAGGTAAATGCGGACACGCCGCGGATTGGGCGCACGTGTATCGTCATAGAGTTTCATGAGTGTTTCCTTCTTGGGTTTACGAGATCATTCCGATGGTGGCGCCTGTCATGGCGGCAGCAAGCGTACCCCCCACCAATGCTTTCATGGCCAGCGATGTAATTTCCTGCCGACGTTCCGGCACAATGGCCGACAGCCCCCCAATCATAATGCCGACAGAGCCTAGATTGGCGAACCCGCAAAGGCCATAGACCATGATCAGGCGGGAGCGCTCGGACAAGTCTTCAACGGGGGTCTGGGTCAAGCTCACATAAGCCAGGAATTCATTGAGGATGGTCTTAGTGCCCATGAGTTGACCGGCAACCGCGGCTTCGTCCCACGGCACGCCCATAAGCCAAACGAGCGGCGCAAAAAGCCAGCCGAAAATGCGTTGCAGGGTGAGCTGTTCATCGCCCACATTGGGAAAGAGTCCCAACAAGATATTGGCGAGTGCGACGAGCGCAACGAGCACAAGCAGCATCGCGAGGATATTGAGGAAAAGGCCGAGCCCATCCAGCGTGCCCCGGGTCACCGCGTCCATGCTGCTTTGATAGCCCAAGTCTTCTGCGCTTACTTCACCGTCTGTTGGTTCTTCATCGGCAGCACCGGGAACCATGAGTTTGGCGACCAGCACGGCGGCTGGCAGAGAGATAAGCGAAGCGGTGAGGATCTGCCCCATGGCCCCTTCAAGGATTGACGAGAGCACAAAAGCGTAGAGTACGATCACTGTGCCTGCGACCGTTGCAAGCCCGACTGTCATCAGGATGAACAGCTCAGAGCGTTTGAGACGAGCCATGTAGGGCCGTATGAGCAGTGGGGACTCCACCATGCCCAGAAACACATTGGCAGCGGTGCCAAACCCCACAGCCCCGCCGAGATTGAAGGAGCGCTGCAGCACTAGCGCGAAACCTTTAGTAACCCAGGGCAGTATCCGCCAGTACCAGAGCAGCGCTGACAGGGCGGACACAACCAGGACCAGCGGCAATGCCTGGAAACCCAGCACGAACGCATTTTGTGGATTGGAGACATCAAACGGGGCGTCGCCGCCGCCCAGATAGCCAAAGACAAAAGCCGTGCCTTCATTGGTTGCGGCCATCAGTGTGTCCACAACACCATTGAGCGCAATCAACGCCTCTCGGGCGAGTGGTATCTTTATGAGGACGAGCGCGACAAGAACCTGTAGACCGAGACCTGTGGCGATCAAATGCCAGGAGAATCTGGAACGGTCTTCGCTAATACCCCAGGCAAGCGCTGTAAGCGCAAGCAGTCCCAAGGCGCTCTGCGCCATATAAATCGTCATGAAGCCCCCTGGAACCGACACACAAACCCCGGCATCTTACGGGCCAAGCCCCGCACGGCAACCACAAAGCCTTGAAAACTCTCCCTTTTTACCCTCTATTCCCGTCGCTTGACCCCTGAGGCCCGCTCGGGCACAAAGAGCGCCAAATTTCCCGTAAATCTGCGGGCGGAGGGGCTTTTGTCCGGGACGGACGCGCCGCTCGCATTTCCACAAGAAAATACCTCACAAGGAGACAGTCAGACATGAGCATTAGCTTTGAAGGCAAAGTAGCCATCGTTACCGGTGCAGGCGGGGGCCTTGGCCGGTCACACGCTTTGGATCTTGCCAAACGCGGCGCAAAGGTTGTGGTGAACGATCTGGGCGGTTCCGTCGACGGGTCTGACGGATCATCAGCCGCTGCTGACGCTGTGGTTGCAGAAATCAAAGCAGCTGGTGGAGAAGCCATCGCCAACGGTTCTTCGGTTACTGACGATGCAGGCGTTGCCAACATGGTCTCTCAGACCATGGACGAGTTCGGCCGGATTGACATCCTGATCAACAATGCTGGCATCCTGCGCGACAAAAGCTTCGTGAAGATGGAGATGGGCGATTTCCAGATGGTGATCGACGTTCACCTTTTCGGCACCGTGAAACCAACCAAAGCTGTGTTCCCAATCATGAAGGAACAGGGCTATGGCCGCATCATGGTCACATCTTCTTCTTCCGGTCTCTATGGTAACTTCGGTCAGACCAACTATGGTGCTGGCAAGCTCGGCGTTGTTGGTTTCATCAACACGCTGAAGCTTGAAGGTCAGAAAGACAATATCCGCTGCAATGCGCTGGCCCCAGTTGCCTACACACGGATGACAGAAAACCTGATGCCGCCTGAAGCAGAACAGATGCTCACACCTGAAAGCGTGACACCTGCTGCGATGTATCTCGTTTCTGAAGACGCGCCTACCGGCACAATCATGTGCGCAGGCGCTGGCGTCTTCTCTGTCGCGAAGATCATGGAATCTGATGGCATGTATCTCGGACGCGACGGTCTCACAGCTGAAGACGTTGCTGAGAATTTCGACAAGATCGCTGACATGTCGAACGCCAAAGCCTTCTTCATGGGCGGTGAGCAGACTGGCAAGTTCTTCGAAAAAGCATCCGGCAAGTAAGCTGCACACTTTTATCTGCGTTTAAAGGGGAGCCTTGTGCTCCCCTTTTTTGTGCGTCACAAAGCACCCGCTTGTCTCAGCTCGCTTGTCTCCCTGTCAGTCTCGTTTCATAGTCAGAATCCAAAAGACCACAAAGAACTGGACCTACCCTGTGCTGAAGAAAATTGGCCTTTCCCTTCTCGCCTTGCTGGGGGTTCTGATCGTTGGCGTCCTATTCGTCCATCAGGATTTCTATTGGAACAAACGCGCGGCGGTGTTTGACCGCGAGGGCGAGGTCCGCGGGCAAAACGGCATGGTTGTGAGCGCACATGCACTGGCAAGCCAGGTGGGTATTGATACTCTGAAGCAAGGCGGCAATGCGTTTGACGCCGCAGTCGCGGTTCAGTTCGCCCTGGCAGTTGTTTACCCGCAGGCGGGCAATATTGGCGGCGGCGGCTTTTTGGTCTACCGGCAGGCAGATGGCACGACGGGCACGCTGGACTATCGCGAACGGGCACCCAAATCCGCTCATCGAGACATGTACCTGGACGAAGAGGGCAATGTTGTTCCGGGCCTCAGCCTTACCGGTCCACTTGCAGTTGGCGTTCCCGGCACCGTTGACGGCATGGTGGAGGTTCATGCGCGTTTCGGATCCCTGCCCTTTGCGGAGCTAGTGCAACCGGCGATCACCCTGGCCCGCGAGGGCTATGTCCTGACATCTAAGGGCGCTGCTTCCCTCAATCGTTTCCGCGGCAGTTTCGCGAAGGTCAACCGATTTACGCCTGCAGCTCTTAAAGACACCCCATGGGAAGCCGGTGAAACAATTTCTTATCAGGATCTCGCTGCCACACTCACGCGCATTCGCGACGAAGGCCGCGCTGGCTTTTATGAAGGCGCCACCGCCGACCTGATCGTTGAAGAGATGCAGGCCGGAGGCGGTCTCATCACCCAGGATGATCTATCCAACTATCGTTCCGTTTGGCGCGATCCCATTATCGGCGCCTATCGCGGTCATCGGATCATTTCCATGCCGCCGCCCTCTTCCGGTGGCATCGCGCTTGTTCAGCTGCTCAAAGGGATTGAGGCTCATGACGTGGCTGCCATGGGCCACAATTCAACAGACCATATCCATCTGATGACGGAGCTCGCACGCCGCGTCTATGCGGACCGCGCGACCTATCTTGGTGATCCGGATTTTGTGGAGATCGATATTCCCCGCCTCACCGGTGAGGAATTCGTGAGCGCGCGCATGGCAACCATCGATATGGGCAGCGCTACGCCCAGTGAAGATGTGAAGCCCGGCACGGTGGAGGTGATCGAAAGTGTTGAGACCACCCACTATTCCATCGTCGATGCCCAAGGCAATGCGGTGTCCGTCACGACAACACTCAACGGCATGTTCGGCTCTAAACTCGTGGTGAAGGGTGCCGGCTTTTTCCTCAACAACGAGATGGATGATTTTTCCATCAAGCCAGGTCACCCGAACCAGTTCGGTCTGGTGGGCGCAGAAGAAAATGCGATCCAGCCTGAAAAGCGCATGCTGTCTTCCATGACACCAACCATTATCGAGAAAGACGGCAATCTCTTCATGGTTGTGGGATCACCCGGAGGCTCCACCATCATCACCTCCGTGTTCCAGTCCATTCTGAACGTCATCGACTTTAGCATGAGCGCGCAGCAGGCAGTCGATGCGCGGAAGTCGCACGCGCAGTGGCTGCCTGACGTCATTCTGATGGAACAGGGCAATCCGGATCTCTTCACCCTTTTGGGTTTGGTCATTCGAGGACACACCCCGGTTATCTATCCGTTTTTTGACTGGGAACTCGGGCGCCTTGAAGTTATCACTGTCGAAGAAGACGGCACGCTCATCGGTGCGCCTGACGATACGCGTGGGCTGGACGACACGGCGATTGGATATTAGCGCATTTGGCAGAATCGCCGCGCTGCTGCATTTGCTGTCTATCGCCCAGTCTGACTGATCTGGCCAATGGGAGGCACCTGCTGATTTTTGCGCCGGTTTGACCGCATCTGCGGGGCCTCTACAATCGGGATACTTTCCACAACCTCTGTAGGTTCCCATCTCTTTTCTCCGACTTTTTAGCCTTCTCTTTGTCAGCCTCTTCTGGCTCACACCCTCAGCCCATGCCGAGAGCTGCGACATTGATCGCCCGATCATGTTTGGGGGGCTCGACTGGGATTCCGCCGCCTTTCACAATGAGGTGGCGCGGATCATCCTTGAAGAAGGCTATGGCTGTGAGACCGATGCCATTCCGGGCTCCACGCTGCCCCTGGTGACGGGCCTTGGACGCGGTGACATTGATGTGCTGATGGAAGTCTGGCGGGACAATCTGGTGGAACCCTGGACAGCCGCTCTTGCGCGCGGCGATGTGATTGATCTCGGCATCAATTTCCCGGACGCCGTGCAGGGCTGGTATGTGCCGCGCTATCTGGTGGAAGGAGACCCAGAAAGGGGCATTGAAGCGGCGGCCCCTGAGCTCAAATCTGTCTATGACCTGCCGCGCTACGCGTCTCTCTTCACCGACCCGGAAGAACCCAGCAAAGGTCGTTTCTACAATTGTATTCTTGGGTGGCAGTGCGAGCTCTTAAACAGCGCGAAGCTGCGTGCCTACGGACTCGATGAGACCTTCACGAACTTCCGCCCAGGTGCCGCGTCTTCGCTTGCCGCTGCCATTGCGTCGGCCTATACGCGGGGCAAACCCATCGTGGCCTATCATTGGGGTCCCACATGGGTGCTTGGTAGCTATGACATGGTGATGCTGGAAGAGCCCCCCTATTCAAGAGAATCGTGGAAGGCGTTCAGTGACGATCCGGACAATGCGCCGCCCACCGCCTACCCCACGACGGAAGTCTCCATCGGGGTGAACACAAAATTCGCAGCCGAGGCTCCTGAGGTAATCGCGTTCCTCAAACGATATCAAACCACATCCGCCATGGCGAGTGAGGCACTTGCCTTCCTCAATGCCAATAAGGAAGCCACCACACGGGACGCTGCCCGGAACTTCCTGGACACACGCCCTGACGTTTGGCGGGAGTGGGTCTCTCCTGAGATTGCAGCGCGCATTGTCGGTGTCCACAGCGAAGAAGAAGCCTCCTCCTTCCCGCAGGAATGGCGTTTTCCTATCTCCGCCTGGGTCAATGAGTGGATCGAAGAATTTGTGGCCAGTTATGGCGGCCTCTTTGAAGCGGCAGGCAATCAGGTCTTGAAACTCATTCTTCTCATGGAGGATGGGTTGCAAGCTCTGCCCTGGTGGCTGGTGCTTGTTATCGCTGCGGTCGTTGGATGGCACGCGACGGGCAGCCTCTGGGCACCCGTCGGCTTCGCCCTCGCGCTTTTCTCCGTTGGCGTTTTAGGCCTGTGGGATCTCGCTATGCAGACACTGGCGCTCACCACTGTCTCCGTGCTGCTCGCCCTCGTGATAGGTATTCCTTTTGGGGTGATGCTTGCCAAACTCCCTCGCGTCAGGCGCTTCTCCCTGCCGGTGCTCGATGCCATGCAGACGCTGCCAAGCTTTGTCTATCTCATCCCGGCACTGATGCTCTTTGGACTGGGGAAGGTGCCTGCGGTGTTTGCCACGGTCATCTATGCGACACCGCCGCTCATCCGTTTGACAGATCTTGGTATCCGTCTGGTGGCGGACGCCTTTACGGAGGTGGCCGCTGACCTGGGCGCTGAACGCTGGCAACAACTCATCGATATCGAAATGCCTTTAGCGCTCCCCAACATAATGGCGGGCATCAACCAAACCATTATGATGGCGCTCTCCATGGTGGTGATCGCTTCCATGATTGGTGCGCGGGGACTTGGCGAACAGGTGCTTCTCGGTATTCAGCGGCTTGATGTGGGACAGGGCCTCACTGCAGGCATCGCCATTGTGGCGCTCGCCATCGTGTTTGATCGGATTACGCAGGCCTACGGAAAACGCGAGATCAAACGGCCGGCCCTTCTCAAACCCATCAAGCGGCTGTTCCAGAGTGCAAACCAGAGAGAAAGCTGATGGCCGCCACTCTGCCAAAGGAGTTACGGCGCGCTGCCCTCAACCAGCGGAAGCGATGCATCTTTTACCCACTCTCCCATTGAACCATCATAGACGGCCACATTCCTCTTGCCTGACATCAGACAGGCGAACGCATCAATGGTTGCTGAGATGCCGCCGCCACAATAGGCAATCACAGGCCGGTCATCTAACAATCCTGCATCGGTGAGCGATTGTTTGATGTCCTGAGGTGATCGGAACTTTTCGTCCTCCAGCAGTGTGCCGTAAAACACATTGATGCTGTTTGGGATGTGTCCACGGCGCCCGTAATGATGATCGCCGGTCCCCGCATAGACTTCAGGCGAGAGCGCATTCACGGTGCAGACACCCGCATTGTCGATGGCCGACACCACATCGTTTTTGTCGACAAAATGCTGAGGGAGAGCAGCTGATGTCCACTCAGCGGCTGCATAGTTTGCTGGTTCAGTCGACAGGTCGTGGCCAGCGTTTCTCCATGCTTTCAAGCCGCCATCAAGAATGGCTGCCTGCTTGTGCCCACAATAGTTCAGCAACCACCAAGCACGGGTCGACCACATGGTCATGCTGGTTGAGTAGAAGACAACATCGCTGTCCTGGTTTATCCCGGCATCCGCAAAAGCCTGTATGAGTTCATCATCAGGAAGCCGCGTGAAACCGACCGGGCTGTTCTTGTCGGTCAGTTGGTCATATTGATTGAGGAATGCTGCGCCTGGAATATGTTCCTGATCGTACACCGCCTGCCCGGATGTGGGGATCATCCCGCCTTTCGGGTTGGGCTTGAGATAAAATGACACGTCAAACAGACGCAGATTGTCATTGCCCAGCTTGTCCGCCAGCGCCTGTGGTGAGATCAGATATTCCGGATGTGCAAAGCTCATGTGATTTCTCCCAGTTTTCCCTGCCGCTGACGCGATCAATTTTCCTCATTGAAGCACATTTAACTGTTCAATTACGTAGAATGTGTTTGCCGCAAATGTTCGGTTTTGAACCACCACGCCAATGACTGGGAGCTAGAGATCTTTCTCCATATGCAATGCACGAGCGAGGACAGGGGCTGTATTGGTCTTCATCTCCGCGTCAAACTCATGAACCACCCGCCAGCCTTGTTTCTCATAAAACCTACTCGCCCGGTCGTTCCCTTTGACGCAATGCAACCAGATTTTCAGATGTCCTTCCGATCTAAGAACATCTTCCGCAACGTTCAAAAGGCGCTGTGCGATGCCACAGCCAAAATAGTCTGGGAGTACGAACAGCTGGTCGATGCCATCTTCTTCCCATCCGACGAAGCCAACAATTTCGCCCTGAATCTGGGCGACAAACATGCGCGTAGCATTTGTTCCCGCCCGCCCCTCAAACCAAGCGAGGTTCCGCCCTTGCGCAGCGGCGGGGCAAAGAAGTCCTTCACTAACATGCCAACTGGCATGCCAGACACGGGCAATCGCGAGAAAGTCTGCCTCTTCTGCTTTACGAATATTCGGGTCATCCACAGTCATGAATGGCCCTGCTCACACTTCTTTTTCCATATGCCAGGAGCGCATTGGCCTTGGGCCGTCATGAGTTCCAATCTCATCGTCGAACTCCTTCACGACGTGCCATCCATGTTTTTCGTAGAACCGGCGCGCGCGGTCGTTTCCCACAGCGCAGTGCAACCAGATACGCTCACGTCCCTCCGCCTTTAAGATTGCCTCGACTGTGGCCAGCAACCGCGGCGCGACGTTTTTTCCAAAATGGCTGGGGGCTATGAACACCTGCCCAATGCCATCACCCTCCCACCCTGAAAAGCCGACAATCTTCCCGTCTTCCTCTGCAACAATCATGCGCTCCAAGCCGGAGCCGATGCGGGCTTCAAAATAGGGTAGATCACGGAACCTGGCGGCTACGGGGTCCAGATGTGCATGTCCCGCATGCCAACTCTCGTTCCAGACTCGAGCTAGTTCCTGAATGTCTGCCTCATCAGCTTTTCGAATATTCACATCGTGTACGGACATGCGGCCTCTCAAAAGAAAAGGGAGCGGATCGAAATCCACTCCCTTAAGCATTTCAGCGATTGTGGAGTGGCTTAGAGGCCCAGCACCGCTTTCGCCATGATGTTGCGCTGTACTTCATTCGAGCCCGCAAAGATCGACGTTTTGCGAACCGAGAAATAATAGGGCGCAATTACCTTTGCGTAAGACGGCCCCACATCCGGTTCATTGGACTGGATCAGTGTGTCCTCGACATAAGGCTGTGCATAAGAACCAACAGCTTCAAGAGCCAGCTCTGTGCATGCCTGCTGCAGCTCTGTACCGCGGCATTTCAAGAGCGAGCTTTCAGGACCGACATTGCCGCCAGTTGAAAGCGCAGAGAAAATCCGCAACTCTGTGAATTCCATGGCGCGAACCTGGTTTTCAATGTCGGAGACCTTGGCTTTGAATTCCGGCTGATCGATCAGCTTGCCACCGTCAATGTCGGTGTCCGCTGCAATCTTACGGATGTTCTGAAGCGAGTGATAGAGACCCGGCGAATAAGCATTGCCGCGCTCAAACTCGAGCAGGTACTTGGCGTAGGTCCAACCTTTGTTTTCTTCACCGATACGATTCTCAATCGGAATCTTCACATCATCGAAGAAGACCTGGTTCACTTCCTGGTGCGGTGCCGGTGAGCCATCAAGACAGACGATGGGTTCGACTTTCACGCCTGGAGAATCCATTGGGACCAGCACGAAGGAAATACCTTCCTGGCGCTTGCCTTCGTTGGATGTCCGCACAAGACAGAAAATCCAATCTGCATGCTGTGCAACGGACGTCCAGATCTTGGAGCCGTTCAGCACATAGTGATCGCCTTTGTTTTCGGCTTTCATCTGCAGGGATGCAAGGTCAGAGCCAGAACCTGGCTCAGAATAACCCTGGCACCACCAGACATTCGTTTCCTGAATGTCGGGCAGGAACTTCTTCTTCTGCTCTTCGGTACCAAACTTCATGATGACCGGCGCCACCATGGTGATGCCGAAAGGAACTGTGTGCGGCACATGAGCCCCACTCATTTCTACATCGAAGATATATTTCTGAGTTGCCGTGAAGTCTGGGCCGCCATGCTCGACCGGCCAGTTGGGTGTTGCCCAACCTTTCTTAGCGAGCGACTTCTGCCATTTCACATGCAAATGCTTGTCGATATATCCGTTCTTCGACCGCGACACCTGATCACGAATATCGTCTGTGTAGTGTTCTGCGATGAAGTCACGCACTTCCTTGCGGAAGGCTTCGTCTTCTGGACTAAAAGAGAGGTCCATGAATGTCTCCTACTGAGCTCGACTGATTAGTCTAGAATGTCGAGATACTGAATGTCCGGCGCGCCGGCGAGAACAGCACCAAGTGCAGGGCCAGCTGCCTTGAAATATTCCGTCTGCCCGTGCGCTTCGAGCGCTTCCTGGGACGCGTATTTCTCCATGATGACATAGGTCTGTGCATCTGCTTTTGACCGGGTGAGGTCATATTGAAGATTGCCATCCTCATTGGACTGAACTTTGTCACGCAGATCTTTGAAGGTTGCTTCGAAATCAGCTTCCTTGCCTGCCTGCACTTTCAATGTCGCTACAACGCCAATCGCGCCCATGGAATTTCTCCCTGAATATTGTGAATTTTGAATTTGACGGGACTTTAATGGCTGAGGGGCCATTCAGCAACGAAAAGCCTCTGCAAAAACGGGCAAAAAGGCGGTGCAGATATGTTCAGCACCGCCTCGAAACACCCCGGTTTCCCTACGTATTTTTCTATTGGCCTTTAAAGGTGGGCGCCCTCTTCTCAAAGAAGGCATCAAGCGCCTCTCTATGGTCGTCCGTATGATGCGCCAGAGCCTGCATGTTGGCTGACATCTCCATGACAGTGTCATAGGAGTTCATCATGCCTTCTCTCATCAAGCGCTTGGTCATACGCAGCACGTTGGGCGACTGACCGCAGATGCGTTCCGCCAAGTCATTTGCCCGCGCCATAAGATCATCATGAGGCACCACCTCTGATACCAACCCCCAGTTTTCCGCTTTCTCAGCACTGATCACATCGCCAGTGAAGAAAAGCTCCGACGCGCGGGCCATGCCGATAATCTTCGGCAGCAACCATGCACCCCCGTCGCCCGGCACAAGACCAATTTTGAGGAAGGTTACCCCGAACTTTGCTTTATCAGATGCGATCCGCGTATCGCACATACAAGCTACATCATTGCCAAGTCCAATTGCCGGGCCATTCACAGCCGCAATCACCGGGACCTGCATGTTCCAGATCGATTTGACGATGCGGTGAATGCCATTGCGGTAACGATCTGCAATCTGAACACCTGGGCCACCAAATCCCCCACCCTTTTCACGCATGGCCTTAACATTGCCACCTGCGGAGAATGCAGAGCCGGCCCCAGTCAGGATCACACAGCGTACATCCATGTCTTCGTTGATACGCCGAGCTGCTTCCGTGAAGTTTTCCGCGTCCTCTGCCTCACCTAAAGGATTGCGACTTTCGGGTCGATTGATGGTGAGTGTGACGATGTGACCATTCTTTTCGAAAATAAGTGGATCTGACATGGACCTTTTTGTTCCCTGCGTTCTGTCCGCTTCCCGCGGAAATTGTTGTTTTATTTTATAGACTTAAGTGTGCACGGCCACCAGATCAGCACGAAACATGGGCTGTTTTCCACTGGTTTTCGCATACCACAAAAGTTTTTTAACCAAGCCTTCGAAGCGGTTTTTAACACTTTTAGCCGAGGCTCCCCGCACTTGAAGAGAGGGCCACATGTCTTGTGGTTATGCGGCGCCGGGGGGCTCTGGGACGATGTTCAAATTCAGGAACGGTTGGGCTAGTCGCTGGCCGGTTGATGATCGGAGAATTCCGCTTGACCAGCAGCTCAAGCGCCAAGTCGCTCACTCGCACGCCAGCAGCTACAAGCAGAACCTCCCGATTCTTTTTGTACTCGCACCTACGTTTCTCTTTTGGGTTGATTGGCCAGTAATTCTCGGTTGGACGGTCGCAACAACTGCAGCACAAATTCTCAACTCGGCAAACGCTCGCGCTTTCCTGAATGCCACCGAGCAAACCGTTCTTACGAAACGCGACGATAAAATCTGGGCAATCAGGTTGGTCGGAGGATCGACCTTGTACAGTGCTGTGTGGGCTTCATGTATTGCACTCTTCTGGGCGGAAGGTGTGTTGATGAACAACTTCTACCTACTGGTCGTAGTTGCCATGTCGCTTGCGCCAATCACCCTGGTAAACGCCTCCTACATCCCCAATTTTTTCGGCGCGGCCGGAATCAATTCGGTCTTCTTGCTTGCCAGCCTGTTGAGCCACCCCGATCCGATCTACTGGGTAATGGCCTTGGCCTATTGCGGCTTTTTCGCGTCGATGACCGGACATGCAATTCGCATCAACCGTGCTGCGCAAAAAATGATCGAGATGTCGATTGAAAAGAGCGAGTTAATTGAAGCCCTGTCCCAGGCAAAACAGAGTTCAGATAAAGCCCGCGCAAATGCAGAGGATGCGAGCCGCGCAAAATCCCAATTCCTGGCCAATATGAGCCACGAACTCCGCACGCCGCTCAACGCCATTATCGGGTTTTCTGAAATTATCAGCCGAGAAGTTTTTGGACCGCTGGAGAATGAAAAATATCTTCAATATACCGGCGACATACACTCAAGCGGTCACCATCTGCTCGCACTCATCAACGACATTCTCGATCTCTCTAAGATCGAATCTGGCCAATATTCAATCTTTGAAGAGCGAGTCGACCTGTCCGGTATCGCTGACGATTGCCATAAGCTTCTGGATCTTCGGGCTAGCGTCAATGATATCAAGATAGAAAGACGGTTCAGCCGTTCGCTACCAGATCTGCATGCGGACAAACGCGCGGTACGGCAGATATGGCTGAACCTTCTCACGAACGCTGTGAAATTTGCCCCAAGCGGCAGCCGGGTTCATATCGTTGCTGACTACCAATCTGATGGCGGCTTCTACATCGGTGTCCACGACGAGGGGCCGGGCATTGCTGAAGATGAGTTAGAAAAGGTTCTCGAAACATTCGGCCAGGGCAAAGAAGGCGTTTCCCGCCCAGGTTCAGGCACCGGACTTGGTCTAAGTATCGTCAAAGGCCTTGCCGAAGCCCATGGCGGCCTATTCACTCTTGAGAGCGAGCTGGGTGTCGGCACACGAGCCAGTGTCGCTTTCCCGCGCGACCGAGTGCTGCCGGCGAATCCAGACTCAATCAACCGGCTATCAAAAGCCTATCCATAAAGCCCGCATAGAATGGGCATAGAAAAAGCCGCGAGACCTGGGTCCCGCGGCTTTCTAAATCTACCTGTCAGACGCGTTATGCAGCTGACGAATAGCGGGTCAGATGATGATCTACATTGCCGAACTGGGTGTCGATCATTGTCAAACGCTTGAAGTAATGACCAACATTGAGTTCATCAGTCATGCCCATGCCGCCATGCAGCTGAACAGCCTGCTGACCAACAAAACGTCCTGCTTTGCCGATCTGAACCTTCGCGCCTGATGCTGCTTTGAGACGTTCTTCTTCGCCCTCACCCAGCTTCAAGGTCACCATATAGGTCATAGAAACGGACTGCTCATATGCCATGAACATGTCGACCATGCGGTGCTGCAGTACCTGGAACTTGCCAATTGGCACACCGAACTGCTTGCGGGTCTTACAATATTCGACCGTCGCATCGTTCAGCTCTTTCATGCCGCCAGCAGCTTCAGCGCTGAGCGCTGCAATTGCCTGATCTGTGACTTTTTCGATGAGCGGCAGTGCTTTGCCAACTTCGCCGATCACAGCGTCTGCACCGACCTTCACATTTTCCAGTGTGATTTCAGAAGCACGGCGCCCGTCAACTGTTGGGTAGTCGCGGGTAGATACACCAGCGGCTGACTTATCAACGATGAAGAGCGAGACACCGTCTGTATCGCGCTGACCACCGCTCGTGCGGGCTGAGATGATGAGCTTGTCTGCCCAAGGCGCACCCAGAACAACCGCTTTGTATCCGTTGAGGACATAGCCGTCGCCATCGGCTTTCGCTGTGGTCACGAGGTCTGCCAGATTGTAGCGACCCTGTGGTTCCGCATAACCGAATGCCCAAACATTCTCGCCACCAATGATGCCTGGAACGTGCGCTTCCTGCTGTGCAGCTGTGCCTGCTTCACGGAGGAAACCACCGCAAATCACGACTGTTTCCATGAAGGGCTCAATCACAAGGTTGCGACCGAATTCTTCCATAAGGATCATGGTTTCGATGGGACCGCCACCAAGGCCGCCCTGTTCTTCAGAGAAAGGAGCTGCCAGAAGGCCGAGTTCAGCGAATTGGCCCCAGATTTCCTTGCTCCATCCATCAGCGCTCGCAGAAATCTTGCGGCGTGTGTCGAAGTCATATTTGTCCTGAAGGAAGCTCTGCACGGTGTTGCGCAGCAATGTTTGTTCTTCAGTAAATGAAAAGTCCATGATGGTTCTTCCCTGCGGTAGTCGCTTTGCTATGTTTTTTTGAGGTAACTGCCCGCAGATAGATCCACGGACAGCACCCTTTTAATGACCATTGGCCTATGTGTTAGAGGCCCAACACCATTTTGGCAATAATGTTATGCTGAATTTCGTTCGATCCGCCATAGATCGACGTTTTCCGCATGTTCTGGTAGTTCTGCGCAACTCCGATGGAGTATTCCGGTCCGGGTGTGAAGGCATTGTCGCCCTCTTCCTTCCCATGTGGGGCATAAACATGCGCGTAATTCCCTACGGCCTCTAGAGCAAGCTCTGTAATCCGCTGCTGGATTTCCGTCCCCTTGATCTTGAGGATGGAGCTTTCAGGCCCTGGCCCCTGCCCCCGGCTTTCAGCCGCCAAGGTCCGCAATTCAGTCACTTCCAGTGCAGAGAGGTCGATCTCGACTTCTGCTATCTTCCGGCCGAATTCGCCATCCTTGATGAGCGGCTCACCATCAAGCAGTTCACTGCCCGCGATGTTTTTCAGCCGTTCAACGGCCTTTTTCGAGCGGGCCACACCGGCAATCCCAGAGCGCTCATTGCCGAGCAGGAATTTGGCGTAGGTCCAGCCTTTGTTCTCCTCGCCGATCATGTTCTCAGCGGGCACTTTGACATTGTCGAGGTAAACCTCATTCACCTCATGAGCCCCATCCATCGTGATGATGGGACGCACTTCAATGCCTGGTGTCTTCATGTCGATCAGGAAGAAGGAGATGCTTTCCTGCATTTTTGCATCGGGATCGGTGCGCGCCAGGCAGAACATCCAGTCCGCGAACTGCGCCAAGGTTGTCCAGGTTTTCTGACCGTTAATGACGTAGTGATCGCCTTCACGGACCGCTTTGGTCTTCAGTGAAGCAAGGTCAGATCCCGCACCTGGCTCTGAATAGCCCTGACACCACCAGTCTTCGCCATTGTAGATACCTGGCAGGAAGCGTTTTTTCTGCTCTTCATTCCCGTAGGTGTAGATCACAGGTCCGACCATAGAGAGACCGAAGGGAAGCAGCGGCGTGGTTTCAGCCCGCGCGCATTCTTCATTCCAGATATACCGTTGCGTGATGGTCCAGCCTGAACCGCCATGCTCCGCTGGCCAATGTGGTGCGACCCACCCTTTTTTGGCGAGGATCTTGTGCCAGGCGAGCATGTCGTCTCGGCTCATGTCGCCACGGGAACGTGTGTTGGTAATGCATGGATAGTTTTCTTCGATGAAAGTGCGCACTTCATCGCGAAACGCCAGGTCTTCTGACGAGAAACTCATGTCCATAGGAAGTACCTCCTGGGTATTCTGGCTAAATGCCGAAGGGGGGTCTCCGGCGATTAGGTTTGGCGGGATTTTACTGACAAACTGTCAATCTGCAAGGAAACTAAGCGCCCGGTTTCTGAACAGCAATGGCAGCAGATCTGCACAGATCGACGGCCAGAACAGAGCCTAACCCACTGCTGCCCTGCAGTCCGAGATCAAGAAGTGGCTCTAACCCCAGTTCCGTCAAGAGGCGTTTATGACCGCTGTCCGCATCAACATGGGTTGCGCGACAATGCGCAATCGTCGCCGGGTTCAAGGCCCTTAGAACAGCAGCTGCCGCGACGGAAACTGGTCCGTCCAGGAGGACAGGGATTTTCTGATAGCGCGCCGCCAAGATGGCGCCAGCAATTGCGGCAAATTCGCGCCCCCCAACCCGACGCAGAACTTCCAATGGGTCGCTGGCTTCGCCTCCAAGGCGCGAGACGGCGCTCTCCACGGCCTGTTTTTGGCTCTGCTCCTTTTTGTCCGCTGGCTCCCCGACGAGCCAATCTTCCGCGGCTCCGCCAAAAAGTGCCAATGCAACGGCTGCGGCGACGGTGCGATTCCCGACACCAATATCGGTCACACAGAGTAGATCCGCCCCCCCAGCGATGGCTTCCATGCCAAATGCCATGGTGGCCGCGCATGCTGCTTCGTCCAGTGCATCTTCAAGGGTGATATCGGGAGTTGGCAGATCGAGCGCCAAGTCAAAGACTTTCAAACCAACATTACTCTGAAGGGCTGCGCGCGACACGGCAGCGCCGCCAGCGGCGATCAGTTCCACACGGTCCTGGGTCGCTGACATAGGGTCTTCGGCAACGCCTTGATCGAGAATGTTGTGGTTTGCGGCAAAAACCGCGACCAACGGCTGGGTAATGGCCGGGTTCGGCCGCCCCTGCCAGGCGGCCAACCATTCACCCAGTTCTTGAAGCTCGCCAAGCCCAGGCTCGCTCTGGGCACGCACGCTGTCGGCAGCTTCATTGTCGGGAAGCGGCGGCCCCTCAATCAATCGGCGAATGTCATCAAACGGCAGGCCGGTTGCGGCACGGTCCATAGAAGGCTCCTGACTTTTACTTTTGTGAGGCTATATAGAGCGTTCAGCCACCGATGGCCAAATCGCGATGTGGCTTGTATGGTCGCCGATCAGAGAAGAAAGTGAGCGCTATGTCCACCGACCCCATTAGAAGTCCCTGTAAGCGGCTCTGCGCCGTCGACGGTCGGTTGGGTTTCTGTCGTGGATGCGGGCGCACGCTGAAAGAGATCGGTGGTTGGAGCCAGTATAGTCACGAAGAGCGCGATGTGATTATGGATGAGCTGGCGGGTCGTTTTGCAGATGTGGGGCTGGTCGCACCTGACTAGTTTCAGGCTGTATCTTCGACTGAGCGGGTTCCGAGCGGATCTGTCTTCAACACTTTGCCGTTGAGCGCTCCCAGCCAATCAAGGCTTTGTCGCATCCGAACAATCTCACCGATGGCAATAATGGCCGGGCCTTTGAACCCGGTGCGTTTGACTTCAGCAACAGCCGCACCGAGCGTTGCTTCCAACACTTCCTGATCAGGCAGGCTTGCGTTCCGCACAAAGGCAATGGGCTCGCCGGGGAGACGGCCATTCTCAAGGAGCAGCTGCACAATCGCTTCGAGATGGGAGAGCGCCATATAGAGCACGATGGCTGGCGAGCCTTTTGCGATTGCCGCCCAATCCAGGTTCTCGGGCACATCGCCGCCTGCCATGTGGCCAGTCACAAAGGTCACCGCATGGTTGGTGTCGCGATGGGTTGCCGGAATGCCCGCATAGGCGAGGCCGCCAATACCTGCGGTGACGCCCGGGATCACCCGGAAGGGAATACCCGCTTCAACGAGGCTCAACGCTTCTTCCCCACCGCGTCCAAAGACGAAGGGATCTCCGCCTTTAAGGCGCAACACCCGCTTACCTTGCCGTGCAAGCTCAATGAGTTTTGCGGAGATATCTCGCTGCTTTGCACTGGGCTTGCCGCCGCGCTTGCCTGCATAGAACTTTTCTGTCGCTGGCGAGGCGAGGGAAAGAATTTCGTCGCTCACCAAGGCATCATGCACAATCACATCCGCCTGCTGGAGCGCATTGACTGTATGCAGCGTAAGCAGGCCGGGATCGCCTGGCCCCGCGCCCGCGAGCCAGACCCAACCAGACTGAAACGTGGGCAGCTCAAGACCCGCGACTGTGTTTGATGTCGCTTTGTCTCGCACGCCCGCAAGAGGCACAATTTTGTCCGTTCCGCTCATTTTACGCTTCTAAAAAGTAAAACTAATATTTATCCGCTTGAAACACGTAAATAGGATGCCAAACAGGCGCTATCAAGCGGAAATCTATGAATGCGGCGGTTTCAGGGGGAAAACAACCAAAATCGGCCCTTTGGTAAACTTAAAACCCTTAGAATTTGCCGTTTATTGTTCACTCTCCAGCAAAGACCGGTGCCCATAATCGGCCCATGCGAAGAAACACATGGACATGGGTCGGACTGGCCGGGCTTACGCTTACCGCCTTTCTGTTTGCTGCATTGCAGACACAACCACGGCTCATCGCACCGCTGGAGGGTCAATCAAGCCTGCTCCCGGGTCTCAGCCTGCTTGGCTTAGTTGCGCTTAGTGTGCTCGTCGGCTGGCGGGCGAATGCCGGTCTGGCGCTGCGGCAGGCCATGAGCTGGGTTGCCATCGCGCTGACCCTGGTGATCGGCTATGGCTATCGGCACAATCTGACCAGCGTCCTCACACTTACTGATACACAGCTTTTGGCAAAGCCCGCCGTCCGCTCCCAACCAGGCGTAGTGAGCCTCGGGGGCGCAGGCAATGGACATTTTTTTGCCGACGCCAATGTGGACGGAACCCATGTGCGTTTCCTGGTTGATACTGGCGCGAGCCATGTTGCGCTCACTCCGTTTGATGCTCAGCGGCTTGGCCTTGATGTGAATGAGCTTGAGTATCGCGTTCCCTATCAAACTGCGAACGGCACAGCCTACGCAGCGCTGGTCACACTTGATGAAGTCTCCGTCGGCTCCATCTCAGTGCGAGGTGTTCGGGCATCTGTCTCTCAGGGAGGCCTTTCCCAGTCGCTTCTGGGGATGAGCTTTCTCAGCAAACTGAGTGCGGTAGAGCTTTCAGGGGACAGATTGATGCTGCGGGAATAAGCGCGACGTCCAGCATTGTGGTCTCAATTTCGCAGACCCTTTACACAAATGCCTGTATAAGACCTGCGCCGCTCCCGTTTTGAGCGGGAATTGCAGAATGCAAAGGACAAGTTCGCATGTTGCCTAAGCCCAGCCCTTCTATCGCGCCGAACTCGGAAGAGTTTGAAACGGCTCCGCTCGTCGCCCCTCAGGGGTTTCGCGAGTATGACGCCCGCTGGCTCTTTCCAGATGAGATCAATCTGCGGGGCATTCAGGCACTGGGCATGGGCCTTGGGACATTGCTCCACGATCTAAAGGTCGATCCCCGTATCTCTGTTGGGCATGATTACCGGTCCTATTCCGGTTCAATCCAACAAGCTCTAATGAATGGCTTGATGGCTGCCGGTGCAGAAGTGTTCGACATTGGCCTGGCCCTCTCGCCTACTGCCTATTTCTCTCAGTTCGCGCTCGATGTGCCTGCGGTTGCTATGGTCACGGCAAGTCACAATGAAAACGGGTGGACCGGTGTGAAAATGGGCGCTGCGCGTCCTCTCACTTTCGGGCCCGACGAGATGAGTGCGCTCCGCGAAATTGTTCTGAACGGCACCTATCAGGCACGCCCCGGCGGCAGCTACACCTATGTGAATGATATGCGGGAACGCTATGTCGCCGACCTTGTGGATCGCCCCAAGATCAAGCGCAAACTGAAAGTGGTTGCAGCGTGTGGCAATGGGACTGCCGGCATCTTTGCACCGGCTGTTCTTGCGGGCATTGGCGTTGAGGTGATCCCGCTTGATTGTGAGCTCGACCACACCTTCCCCCGCTACAATCCGAACCCGGAAGACATGGAAATGCTCCATGCCATGCGGGACAAGGTGTTGGAGACGGGTGCCGATGTGGGCCTTGCCTTTGACGGTGACGGCGATCGCTGCGGCGTGGTTGACAATGAGGGCGAAGAAATATTCGCCGACAAGGTTGGTGTGATGCTGGCCCGCGACTTGTCGACCACTCAACCGAATGCACAATTTGTGGTTGATGTGAAATCAACAGGCCTTTTCCTCACCGATCCGGTGCTGATTGAGAATGGGGCCAAGACGGATTATTGGAAAACAGGTCACTCCTACATCAAGCGTCGCGCGCATGAGCTGGACGCATTGGTGGGCTTTGAAAAGAGTGGCCATTATTTCTTCAACCCGCCCATTGGCCGGGGGTATGACGATGGGCTCGTTTCTGCGATCGCGATTTGCGGCATGCTGGACCGCGCACCGGACCAAAGTATGGCCGACCTCAAACGCGCGCTTCCCAAAACCTGGGGGTCGCCCACCATGTCGC
This sequence comes from Parvibaculaceae bacterium PLY_AMNH_Bact1, assembly GCA_032881465.1. Lineage (NCBI taxonomy): Bacteria > Pseudomonadati > Pseudomonadota > Alphaproteobacteria > Hyphomicrobiales > Parvibaculaceae > Parvibaculaceae bacterium PLY_AMNH_Bact1. The sequence goes on along the minus strand of CP126168.1, from coordinate 1,130,767 downwards.
CCCACTGCCCGGACGATAAGAAGTACGGTGTTGTGGATCGCATCATCGCACGCATTCAGGCCATGGCAGACAAAGGCGATCAGTTGATAGGTCAGGCCATTCGGAGCGTTGTGACGGTGAATGGTGTTCGTGTGACCGTGGAAGACGGTACATGGGGCCTTATCCGAGCATCGTCCAATAAACCGGGCCTCGTCGTTGTGGTGGAAAGCCCAACGTCGGATAAAAACAAGAAAGCCATGTTCGGCGCGCTCGATGCCATTCTCGCGGAAGAGCCCGACGTCGGCGAATATGATCAGAAGATCTGAAGCCCATGCCTGACTTTCCGCCAGAAGGTTTCGAGCCCGTCTTGAATGACGGAGGCGTTTCTTTTGAGACCCATGTCGGACCGATATTTCGCCAAACCGATGTCCCCGACGGTGAAGCCGTTTGGGGTTTTCGCGCCGAACCACATCATTGCAACCCATATGGCATGCTCCATGGCGGCATGGCTGTTGCGCTCGCTGACACCATGATGGGAAGCCTGGTTTTTCATGCGATTGACGGCGCGCCCTGTGCTACCATATCCCTCAACACGGAATTTTTGGCAGCCGCGAAATCTGGTGTGTGGATAGAAGGCCGCGCCAAACTTCTTCGTCAGGGTCGCAAGGTCTGCTTTGTTCGCGCTGACCTGTTCGCTGAGGAGAAACTGATCATGACCGCGAGTGGTGCCTGGGCGATCATCAGCGGCGCTTGAGCCACTCTAAACACCGTTCAGCAACCCATAGAACATCCGGAGCGATGTCAGCAGCAGAAAGAATGCGAAGGCGCGTGCAAGTGCTTTGCGGCTGATGGCATGCGCCAAGTTTGCTCCCCAGGGAGCGGCCAGGACGGTCGCCGGGACGATGAGCGCCAATCCGATCAGATTGACATAGCCCACACTCAAAGGGGGCCGTGCCTCAACGCCCAGGCCTGAAATCATGAAGCCAATAGCGCCCGGCACCGAGATCAAGAGCCCCAGACCTGCAGACGTCGCCACGGCCTGATGAATGGGCTTCCCAAAGAGCGTCATGATGGTGACACCGAAGGTGCCACCGCCAATGCCCATCATAGCCGAGACACCGCCAATTGAGGCCGCGATGCTTCCCTGGCCGGCTGATCCCGGCAGCTCATCACCCAGACGCCATTCTTCTTTACCGAAGGCCATATTGAACGCGACCAGCAGGGCAACTGTGGCAAAGACGGCTGTCAGTGCCGCACCGTTCACGTAAGCTGCGACAACGGTCCCGATGGCGACGCCGATCAGCATGGGTAAAGCCCACAGCTTCAACAGGTCGACATCAACAGCCCCCTTTTTATGATGAGCGCGCACCGACCGAATGGATGTGGGGATGATTGTGCCAAGGGAGGTGCCCACAGCGAGATGCATCCGTACGCTTTCGTCAATCCCAATCAGCGTGAACATATGAAAGAGCACGGGCACAATGACGATGCCACCGCCGACTCCTAGAAGCCCTGCCAGAATGCCTGCGACAACCCCGGTCACGAGTAGCGCTCCGGCGAACAAGATAAGCTCGCCGAGCTCCAGCCCCATAAATTCCATGCCTTATGCCCCCACCCGTTCAGCATCGCCTGATGGGTCTGCTATCGCTTTTGATTGGATTTTGGATAGCGCTTCCGTGACAACGGAAATGTCCGCACCCTTCTTATATGCATTCTCGCTGATGTGCCTGCGCCAGGCACGCGCGCCCGGCATGCCCTGGAACAGACCCAATATATGACGCGTCATTGCGTGAAGTGTCACGCCTTCTTCGAGACGTCGCGCCATATAAGGCAGAAAAGCCTCAATCACCTCATGGCGCGTTGGCGCGGGGTTCACGCTCTCAAACAATCGCTGATCCACGTCTGCCAATACATACGGCCGTTCGTAAGCCATGCGCCCCATCATCACGCCATCAACGTGAGCCAAGTGTTCTTCTGTTTCGTCGAGAGTCGTCACACCGCCATTGATGCAGATTTCCAGGTCGGGATAGGCCCGCTTCATCTCGTAGACAAGATCATAATCAAGCGGCGGCACAGTCCGATTTTCCTTTGGCGATAGACCTTCCAGCCAGGCCTTGCGGGCATGGACGATCACTGTGCGACACCCGGCGTCTCGTACTTTTTCGATAAGTGTTGGCAATGCCACTCGCGGGTCCTGATCGTCCACGCCAATCCGGCATTTCACGGTCACGGGGACTTTCACGGCTGATACCATTGCCGCGACGCAGTCAGCGACCAGATCCGGTTCTTTCATGAGACAGGCCCCGAAACGGCCGGATTGCACGCGATCCGATGGGCAGCCGACGTTCAGATTGATCTCCTCATACCCATAGTCTTCTGAGATCCGTGCGGCTTCGGTCAGTTCGCTTTGATCGCTGCCACCCAACTGCACTGCGACAGGGTGTTCTGCATCATCAAAGCCCAGCAGATAGTCCCGTTTCCCATGAATGATCGCGGGGGCTGTCACCATCTCGGTGTAGAGAAGAGCATGCTGCGAGATGAGCCGTAGGAAGAACCGATCGTGACGATCGGTCCATTCCATCATTGGCGCCACGGAAAAACGGCGGTTGGGCTCTGGCTTGCTGCTCATGAAGCCATCTATGCCTTAAGTGCAGGCCTCACCGCAAGAAGCCTATCGCCTAAGGCCTGAGCCGTCTGCCCGGCCTCCAACCGCATCAACATTAATAGCCGGCGGTAAAAGAGGCCCGCACGAACCGTGCACTTTGCGCCTCATCGACCAGCGCAACCGCAAAATCCTCCATTGAGATTTCGGAATTCCCCTCGGCGTCGACCAAGAGCGTATCAGTTCCCATTCTGAATTCACCATGCCTTTGACCCGGTTGCAGCAGAGCGGACGGGCTCGCATAGGTCCAGTCTGCCTCTGTATCGCTTGTGCAGAGTTCTGATTGCGCAAACGAGGCGCGTGCAATGGGGACGATATTCTCGGGCAGGAAGTTGGGATCAGACAACACAGTATGCGGGCTGCCGCCTGGCAATCGAAGTCGCGCCGCACCACCAACAATGATTACGCGGACCTTTGCCTGTGAAGCGCCTGCCAGAATGCACCGTGTGAGCGCAACGATCTCCCCTTCTTGTCCAGCTGGAGGACGCACAGCGCTGATTGCGAGGTCCTGCCCTTCCATTGCGGATGCGACCGCAGCGGGATCATTCGCGTCGGCGATTATGCTTGCGACCGCGCTGGGCAGCTTTTTTAGTCCCGCTTCATTCCTCACCACGGCAGTAACTTCATGCTGGCGAGAAAGTGCTTCCTTGACCACACGCGACCCGACGTCACCAGTTGCACCAAATACGATTATCTTCATGGATTTTCTCCTTTAAACGGGGGACCGTACTGATTGATATGGAAGGGCTTGCCTGGGTGCCAAGCCCACGAACTGTCCGAGGGACACGGCTGCCAGAACCATGGCCGCACCGCCGATTTGCGCCATGGTTAGCGCTTGATCCAACAAAGCCCAGCCAATCAACACGGCAGACACTGGGCTCAGAAAACCGAGAGCAGACACAGCACTTGGCTCAATCCGGGATATGCCTCTGAACCAGAGCAGGTAGGTAAGCGCGCCGCCGACGAGCGCCAGGTAGGTGATGCCCACAATGTGAGGCAGCTGAAGAGGTGGCAGCATAGGCTCAAACAGAACAGCAAGGGGCACAAGGCACAGACCACCTGCTGTCATTTGCCATGCTGTGAAGGTTAGCAGTGACACATCCGGCTGCCACTTGCGCGTCAGGACGGTGCCTGCTGCCATGGCAGCAGCGCCACCTACACCGGCTAATAATCCAATGGGGTCCAGAGCAATTCCTGCGCCGAGGACCAGAAGTCCGACACCTGCTATTCCCATCACCGCTGCAAAGACCGCTGGCACTTTGATCGACGACCCCAGAACCAACGCCGCGAGAAAAACGACCATCAAGGGTTGAACCGCCCCAACGGTTGCTGCCACACCTCCTGGAAGTCTGTAGGCAGCAACAAAAAGCAATGACGTGAAAAGCGTAAAGTTGAGAATGCCAAGTAGGAAGATCCGTCCCCACCACCTGCCCCGCGGTAGTTGAGGCGTGAGGAGCAACAGCAAACACCCAGCTGGCAGAATACGGAATGCAGCCATCGTTAAGGGGTGATCTGCTGGCAGGAACTCCGTCGTCACAAAATAGGTACTTCCCCACACCGCCGGTGCGACTGCGGTAAGCGCTATGTCTATCGGTTTTGCCATCCAGCCTCTCCATTTATCTTGACATCAAGATAATACGATAAATCTTGACGTCAAGATTTATTTTGATAATCATTCAGATATGGATCATGTGGACCGCGTTATTGCTCAGTGGAACAGCCAGAGGCCTGACCTTGATGTTGGCCCCATGGCACCGATTGGACGGCTCTTGCGACTGAACACCCTGCTGCGCAGCGAGATGGAAAAGACCTGGAAGACGTTTGGCCTGAACACTGCAAGCTTTGATGTGCTTGCGACGCTCCTGCGTTCAGGGAAACCGGAAGGCTTGTCGCCGGGTGAGCTTCTTGAGTTGACGATGGTGACTTCAGGGACAATGACCAACCGTATCGATCAGCTTGTAAAGGCTGGTCTGGTGACACGGGTGCAGAACACCGATGACAAGCGGGGTTTTCTCATTCGGCTCACCGATGAAGGGTTCGACATCATCAACCAAGCCGTCACGGAACATGTGCAAACGCAACACCGATTGTTGAGTGGTTTGTCCGCCAAACAAAAAGACGATTTGGATGCCCTTCTCAAGACGTTGTCAGACAAAGTGGCTTCAGGCGTTGGCTAGGTGAACGGACGCATATTGAGACCTTTGGCATGAGACTCGCAAAAATCTGTGGCCCCCACGGAGCTTCGACACGCCTGCTTTCTAGACCACCTTCTTCACCTCTGTCAGGAAGCCTTCGATCTGGCTTTGTAGAACATGGGCTTGGGCACCCAATTCACGCGCGGCCCCAAACACCTCATTTGCAGCGACGACGGACTGTTCCACCCCTTCATCCACCTGCTTAATGTTCAGGTTAACCTCGGCAGTTTGCGTCGCCGCCTGCGCTGCACTTCGACCAATTTCGGTCGTTGCCGTTTCCTGTTCTTTTACAGCGGAGGAAATCGAGGCTGAAGCTTCCGTCACCGCTCCCATTGTTGTGCCTATACCTTCGACCGCCGTGACCACCAGTTTGGTCACATCACTCAGTCCATCTACCTGCTCGCGAATTTCTTCCGCTGCCTGCGCTGTTTGGCTCGCCAGGCTCTTAACCTCCGAAGCAACAACAGAGAAGCCTTTGCCCGCTTCTCCGGCACGCGCTGCTTCGATCGTTGCGTTGAGCGCCAGAAGGTTCGTCTGAGCGGTTACGTCTGATATCAGCTGAACCACCTCGCCGATCTTCTGCGATGCATCGGCAAGGCGTTCTGCTTCTTCACTTGTTTTGGCAACTTGGCTTGCAGCGCTTGTGACAACGTCCGTCGATTGGTCGACCTGCCTTTCGATTTCCTCAACCGAAACCGCAAGCTGGGTCGCTGCAGAAGCCATTGTTTGTACATTTTCAGACGCATTTCCAACAGCGTTCGTGACATTGGTGGCCTTATCGCTCGTGGATTTTGCTGTCTGCTGCATTGAGCCTGCCGACACTTCAAGCTCGGTGGCGGCTGAGGTGACTGTCTTCACAACACTATCCATCGACGCCTTGAACTCATTGACGGTTTCAGAGAAACCAACAACCTGGTCTTGCATAATCTGCAAGGCATTGTTGAATGACTTGGTCGCCGTGGCATACCCGCCCACCATGCCTCTTTCGGCAATGCGTCTGAAATATTTTCTCTCGGCAACATAGTCCAGACAGGCAGTTGACTCCCGGACGTATGCGTCGGTGCGGTCAATCATGCGATTGATCGCGTTATAGAGATCTGCGTGCTTATCCTGTGGGTCGATCCCAATAATTCGCTGTTCAAAGTCGCCATCGGCAACAGCCTCGCAAACCGCCAACGCTTTGGCACTTGGGTTTGAATTCCGTCTCATCTCACTGACCTTTACGGTTGTCTTGTTTGTTTTAGGCGGCACGCAGTGTGGCAATGAACTCGTCATATTCCATGCCTGCGTCTTTCAGAACTTCAACCAAAGTTTGATAGGCAGCCTGCATACCTGTTTTACGGTTTGCATGGCTCTTCTCTTCCGCCAAAAGCTTCGCGTAGAGAGGCGCAATCGTCTGCTCGATGAGAGAGCGATCGGGCACACGGCGGTTGGAGTGATATCCGATGATGTTTCGGCGAGCATCCCAGCTTGGTGTTACATGAGCGAGCACCCAGTAGCTGTCGCCCTTCTTTGTGCGATTGTTGACGTAGGCAAAAATCTCAGATCCGCCTGCAAGCGTGTCCCACAGTAGTTTGAAGACAGACCGTGGCATGTCTGGATGACGAATAATGCTATGGGGTTGGCCCAGAAGCTCTTTTTCGGTGTACCCGCTCACTCGCAGAAAGACATCATTGCAATAGGTAATGTGACCCTTCAGATTAGTCTTGCTCACAATGATCTCGTCATTGCCAAAAGACACTTCGTTTCCTGTAAGAAAATTTTCCGACATATCGTGCATTGCCCGTCCGTACTAAAGATACTTCGCCAACGGTTTCGGACCGACCGACATTTCAAATTGCCCCTAGAACAAAATCGAAAAGTCACCTGAAACTTGACGCCCGAACCTAGGTCGCCTGACCTTAAAGAAAGATAAACTGAAACCTACTGACAGACTGTTGGCAGCAGTCCCTGATTAAACAGATCCACCCAAGTACCTATCGCCACTACACCGGAAGTCTATGGAACCGTTTAAGAACAGAATCTCGGCTGACCTTGTTCGACACATCAGCACTCAGTTGCAGGTTCACATAACCGGCTTTGACCCTAAACGTTTTGAACGGGCCATCCTGAAAGAGCTGGAAAACCTGGAGCTGAAAGAACGGGCGCAGCTGATTGCCGATCACCTTCATCAAGCCTTGCCCCCTGCGACAAAAAAACGCGCGCAAATCATTCGTGCCATGCTCCACCCGCGCGGGACCGAGAAGGGCCAACAGAGTGACGCAGAAGGGATCACCGGTTGGGGCATGTTTCCGCTTGGCATGGTTGTAGGCCAGTATGGGCTGGCGGACTTCGAAAGCTCACTTGAGCTTCTAAAAGACATGACCGGCCACTTCTCTTCCGAGTTTGATGTGCGCTATTTTCTGATTGAGGATCAGGAACGCGCGCTCGCGATCATGGGCGGCTGGGTTGATCATCCGAACTTTCATGTCCGGCGACTTTTGTCTGAAGGCACCCGACCGCGTCTTCCCTGGGGCATGCAGCTGCGGCGTCTCATCCATGACCCATCGCCTATGCTACCTCTGCTCGAGGCGCTTCGAGATGACCCGGAAGAATATGTACGCCGCTCGGTCGCCAACCATCTCAATGACATTGCCAAAGACCATCCGAACCTTGTTGCAAAGACCGCGAAGAGATGGCTGAAAGGCGCAAGCCCTGCGCGCGAAAAACTCGTCCGCCACGCCTGCCGCTCTCTCATCAAGCAAGGACATAAGCCAACGCTTGAGGCATTTGGATTGGGCGTTCCTCAGATCGCAGAACCGAAGATCATCATCGACACGAAGACTGTCCGGTATGGTGACACTCTTCAGTTTTCAACCACCCTGCTCTCTACCTCCAAGAAGCCGCAATCGCTGGTGATTGACTATCTTGTCCATTTCAAAAAGGCGAATGGGGAGCGCGTCGGCAAGGTCTTCAAGTGGAAGAAGCTCATGCTTGCGCCAGGTGAGCGGGTGATGATCGAGAAGACGCACCCCATCAAACCCATCACAACGCGCAAGTACTATGCGGGTAAGCAGGGTCTGTCGCTGCGCATTAACGGGGCGGACTTTGGTTTCGAGAAGTTCTCCCTAATGATGCCGACGTAGAGACCCGAAACACGGTCATGCGCATTGAGAACTATTCTGGTGCGATCAACCAAGTCAGGCCGTCATCTGAATGCGTCATGTCCACGCTCATAAAGGTCCTATGAGCGCTCACTGCGCCCTTCCAAATTTGAATCCAGCAGGAAAGAAGGTGTTCCCGCTCCACACCGCCGAGGCCGCGCGCGATGCGCAAGCCCGTTTGATGAACAGCAAATCCGGCTTCACCCTGAAGCGCTTCAACCTGCGCATGGTCGCCCATTCCTTGAAACAGGGTGGAGAGAAAATTGGCAGCCCTTTCCGGCCCACCCTCTTCAACGCCAACAGCAGCAGCCATTTTTTTGTAGTGATGGAGGCCTGTCAGTCGAGCGGACAACTGGCCCAGTTCCAACGCACGATCAGCACCGAGGACGCCGACCAGTTCCCTCACCCCATTGCGAATATACTCAATCGCATAATTGCGGTTCGCTTTGGCCAACCGCTCCTCTGACCACTCGGAGTCAGGTGGCGCTGGCTGCTCAGCTTCATCATAGGCCGGTGGCCGTTCATCCGGGGCAAAGGCGACGCGCTCATCCTCGCTTAGGTCGTGGTCATATTCCTTAAAGTATCCACAGAAGCCAAACTGGCCTGTCATATCTTCAGAAACGCAGACAAATCCCAGACGCGGGTTGCCGAGCGACACACCGTTCTGCCCATACCAGCCTTTCAGAAATCCTCGGCTTGCTTCAACAGGAATACCGCAGACAACGGCCCCGTCATACATCCAGCGGGGATAGCGAAACCGCACCCAGGCTTTCCTGTCTGACTCCGGCATGAATTCAACAGCAACACCGCCCATGGAATTGGAGAGCACATGGTATTTGGCACAGGCCACCGCATCAGGCAGGCCATCCAGCCCCAGCTTTCTGAAACTTGAGAGAAATTTCTCTTCGTGTTGGCGGCGAAAGAGCCTGAACATCCATTCACCTACCACGTCTGGCCCCTCCCTGGTTGAGACCATCAGTTCGAGGCCCAGCAGGTATTGGTGGTGCAGGTCAGCCTGGGCGTTGATGGCCTGAAGGTGCTCAATCATTGGTTCATTCCGTTTCCCGCGGCTGCTCAGAGATGACCTCCCGCAGCCAGTATTTTATGTCCTCAAGAGACGTGCCTCTGCCGTTCAGCAGCCTTTGCAAGAGCGCGCCCAACAGAAACACAAGCACTTTTTGCGCAGCCTCTTTTCCAACAATCGCTGTCGTCATTTCCAGATACCGCTTGTTGGCAAGCTTCATGTTCTTATCGCGAGCAACATCTCGATGCGACATGCCCCGCATATAGTCTAAGAGGAGGAAAGCTTCCCCTTGGAAGCCCTCTTCAATCCCTTTGAATACCGACATGAGCACTGATATTTTTTGCTCCACCGTTGCTCCTTGCAAGGGTTCGGAAAATAGTTCTCCGTCTCGCTCAACCACGTATTCTGTACAAGCCGCGAACAGTATCTCCTTTGAGGGGAAATAGTGATAGAGCGCACTTTTTGAGATGCCGAGTTCTTTTGCAATCTGGCGCATACCCAAGCCGCTGAAACCATGTTCAGAGAAAACCGGTGTCGCTTTCTCCACAATCTCACGCCGGTATTTTTGGTGATCCACAATTTTTGGCATCGGTGTCTGGTGTCCTTCCCTTCATGAGTTGACTCTTCCCTGTATCATATTTTATTTTCGTCCAATTGGACTTTTTAAATATGTGGGCGACATGACCGACAAAATAATCGACTGGGACTACCCTGCAGTACGCCGCGGGATTTCTGGTTTTTTTGACAAGGGTGCGGGACCGGGTGCCACTGCGGCAGAAGTTCTACTGCAGCTCCTTCTGCCGGGCGCGGCCACGCTTGCAGCATATCTCTATGCACAAACAGTATTTCCAGACTGGCCCTGGTGGAAGCTCCTGCTCTTCTGTTTCCTGGCGTTCGACATGGTCGGCGGGATTGTCACCAATGCCACATCGTCTGCCAAACGATGGTTCCACCGCGCAACACAGACCCGGCGCAACCATCTTGGGTTTATTGTGCTCCACCTCTTCCATATAGCGCTGGTCGCCATTGTCTTTCGCGACTTCGACTGGGTGTACGGACTGGCCCTGTCCGCCTTTCTCTTGAGCGCAGCCGCACTGGTTCTCGCTTTCCCGCTCTATCTACAACGTCCTATCGCCCTCTTCCTGTTTGCGCTTGGACTGTTGCTTGAGATTTATGGCTGGGGCACATCCTCCGAGCTCCCCTGGTTCACGAGCTTTCTTCTTCTCAAGCTTCTGGTCGCTCATTTGCTGCTTGAGGAGCCATATCGCCCTTAACAATCACCACTCCAATTGACACCTTTCGTGTCAATTCATAGGCTGACGCAAAACAGGGGAGAGACAGATGCGTGATGTTTTAGGGGAACCTGTCCTGGGCAAACGGGCATGGACGCGGGCAGACTTGGACGCAGACGATGGCTGGAACCTGGTTCTTGGCGCAACTGAAATCGACGAGCTCGAAAAGTGCGCACGCTCCCTGCCAGACGACCTGAGTGTTTGGGTGCAGATGAGCCGGGACGACGTGCAGGCACCTCAGCTCTCTGCGAAACTACAATGCGCATCTAATGAAATCGAAGACGGATTTGGTTTTGCCAAAATCTCCGGTCTCGACATTTCCGCCTATGACTTAGACATGCTGCACAGGACCTATTGGATTATCGCCGTTCTGCTCGGCAATGTGATCACGCAAAATGCCAAGGGCGAGCTGATTGGATATGTGACCGACAAGATTGCTGGTGCACCGCGCGGCGACAATGACCGTGGCTATACCAGTAGTGATGAGCTGCGCTTCCATTGCGACGGCGGCGAGGTTTCCGCGCTCTTCTGTGTGCGGCAGGCCCCTACTGGCGGCGTCAACTCCATTGTTAGTTTGTTGAGCGTCTACAATGATATTCTGGAAAAGCATCCTGAACATCTAGAGAGCCTCTATCGAGGGTTCCCAATTTACATGCGCAAAGAAGGAAATGACACCCGACTGGGTAAAGTTCAGGAGCGGCGCATTCCAAGTATCTCTGAAAAAGATGGGCGGATAACCGCCTGGGTGAATTTGAAGCTGGCAGAACTTGCCAGTTCCCTATCAGACAGTCCGTTCTCCGATAGCGATATGGCGGCGCTCAGAATAATTGAAGAGGTCGCTGAGCAAGACACGCTCAAGTTTGACTTTCGTCTTGGGCCCGGCGAACTGATGATCGTCAACAACCTCTCTTTGATGCACAAGCGCTCAGCATTTCAGGATGATCCTGACCCAGCAAAGAAACGCCTCCTATTGAGGCTCTGGCTCAACCTTTATTCCCGTCCGGAGGTTCATCCAATTGTCGCTGGCGTCATGAAGGGTTTCGGCAATACAGAACCGATCATCACCGCAGCATAGTCTTACCACTGAAAATTAGTCGGTCATGTCCTGATAAGGGTTCTCCGTCGGCAGCGAAATGTCGTTGGCAAACCCTTTGATCGACACACGGGTCTCGCTGATTTCAATGTCGGCTTCTTCGATCATGTCCTCACCAAACCGATAGATGGGCGCATACTCACCCCGGTCGGCAGCATTGAGGTAACGGTCAGATGCCTCTAAACTCGTTTCGCGCTTCTTCGTGTAAGCAGTCATCGCCTCGGCACCATGGCGTTTACGCAGCATCCCTTCAGTACGTTCAGGAGACAGGACAACTGCCGACGCGTTGTTTCCGCCGAAGCCTTTCGAATTCAGAATTGCCACTTCGAGATTTTCTGGCGACGTCTGAAGATGATCTGGCCCAAGCTTCAAGCGTTCCTGATAAACATCATCTGCCACTGCGTCGATGGTCGGTATCCCCGGAAGAATGCCGTATTTGAAACTACCCAGTGCCGCGGCCAATTGATCGGCGCTCGCGGGCGCAATCGTGTGGCCCAAATATGCTTTGACCGCAACCACGGGCCACTGGCTGATGTTGAAGGCCTCAGCAACCTGATCAAATATCTGAGACTCTGACACCCGGTTTTGCGGCGTGCTTGACCCATGCGCGAGGACAAAGCTTTTTTCCTGCACCGCTTCCTTGCCAGCAACGGCCGATGCTGCAGCCACTGCTTTTGCCATGCTTATATGATTTCCGGGACCCGGCGCACTGATAGACTTTTTCGTGCCATCTGCGTCGACAAACACGTCGGTAACGGAGCCGAGGCATGGTGCCCCCAATTCGATTGCAAGCGCATCATCCATCAAGATGAAATATTGGCTCGACTCACCGATCGTGAATCCACAATTCTCGCCAAACGGGCGGCTTGCGCGACGATGGTCGACCTCGTCAGTGCCATAGAGCTTCATCATGTTGGCATCGGTTGCCAGTGCACCCATTGTCCCAAACCCGTCCATAAGTTCCGGGCCAATCGGCGCTTCGCTGTTGCCCACCATAGCGACCCTGACCTTGCCTGATCTGATGTCTGAAACCGCATGGCGTAGGTTGGACAGGAATGTCGCACAAGCGGCCACCGAACTGCTCGCAATCCCGACATTTGCGAGCACATAGGCATTGATGAAGTCGGTTGGCATGGAGTTGACGCCCATGACCAGAGACTTGGTTGTGACCCGTTCGCCCTTCATGCGGGCTTGATGCATTCCCCCATAGCCTTCTTTGTCCATCTGACCGAAGCCACTGCTGGAATAGACTCCAACTTCATCCGGTCCGATATTCTCAAGAACCATGTCCCATTCAATGCCCATGGCGCGCAGAGCGTCTGTCGCCCCGAACAAAGCCATTTGAAGACCACGGGGCTGAAAGCGAGAATTGTAAAGATCAGCGATCTCAAAACCGGTTGGCAATTGTCCCGCAGCCTTAATGGGAAAATCCCGGAAATTGTCCAGTTTGACGTCAAGGCCACCGGCAACAGTTACCTGCACTGTCTTGCCGCCGGGGCCTTCATCGCCCGGCTCAACTGTCCAACCTTCCGGAAGGCGTGATGGGAGCTGGTCTGTCGCCAAGACAAACTGCAGAGGCTCCTCGTTTTCTCCCGACGTCGCGCGCAGAGAGGCAGACGACTGCCAATGCAAGGCATCAACATCAAAAACTGACTCTTCAACCCTGCGGACCAGGGTGCCGTTCAACACCTGCTTTCGATAGCGCTCGGCAACCTGCGCAGCGGTAAGAGGATCGCGCGGCGCATCCTCTGCAGTCGGCACAAAATGCGTATCGTCCTCAGCGGTCACAAGACCCATCATCACGGCCAAAGCAGCAAGCGTCTGCTGCTGTTCGGCTTCAGGCAAAAGATCAATCACCATCCGGCGAAAGCTTTGAAACCCGGACGTCCGGCCTGCGGCATTCACCCCGCCCATACTTACAATGACTGGTAACCGCATCAGTTATTCTCCAATTGGATCTGTCGCTTCATACATGTCGGATTTATCGCTGTTCTTTCAAGACGTGCCAATAGGTGCGCACCTGCTCCACATGGCGGCGGGCTTCATAGCCTCGCGCGTATCCATACCTAAGCGAAGGATAGACCTTCTCGTCGGACAGCAGGCTGAGGACCTTCTTTACATCAACCCATATGTTTTTATTAAGCCCCCGCCGCTCAGCGAGTGCCCGTGCGTCATACACATGGCCTAGCCCCATATTGTACGCGGCAAGCGCAAACCAATATCGGTCATCGCCTTCTACTTCCTCAGGCACACGAGTCAGCAAATCTGCAAAATAGCGTGCGCCTCCCCAAATGCTTTCTCGCGCATCTGTACGGTCTGAAACGCCGACGCGCTCGGCAGTCGACCTCGTCAGCATCATAATGCCGCGCACACCGGTCGGGCTAACCGCGTCCGGGTCCCACCTCGACTCCTGATAGGCCTTTGCCGCTAGAAGCATCCAGGGAAGCTCATTGCGTCTCGCGCTAGTGCGAAAATCGCGCTCATATTCCGGCAAGACCTCTTTGATGTCCTTGCGAAACCGGACCATATCCAAATAGTCAAACTTCGGGAAAAACCCGAAATGGGATGCCGTCAGACGATCAAGTTCTTTCGCTGTGCTTTCTCGCGCAAACCAGGCATCCACCGCGTCTGCCAGTTCGTCTGCCCCAGGTGCAATGACCCAGGCAAGCGGCTCCTCATCCGTCAGAGAAAAGGCCTTTATCAGTTCTGGGTAGTGGCGCCTGGTTACGTTAAAAACCGGATCATCGGCGACAGTGCAGTCGTACTCCCTCTCCCACACCCCTCGCATCAGTGTTTCTGGCCCACTTTCGAGCGCCGTCCATTCCAGGCCTTCGACGTCGCGCGCCAAGGCCTCAAGCGCGGCCACATGCGAACTGCCCGCTGTCACCGCTATAGACCTGCCAACAAGATCTGCGGCGCTTTTTGGCGCTCCTTCGTCTTTTCGGCAGACAACGATCTGGCGCACACGATCGTAGGAGGGTGCGAAGCGATAAGCCTTATTGCGTTCCGGCGTTACTGTGAGCCCCGCAGCGGCGATATGAGCGCTTCCGTCAGTGACTGCCTCGAAAATTTCAGGAACGGTATCAACCACCAAAAACTCAACACCAACTCCCTGCCCCAGGGTCGCTGCGAAGGAGTGTACAAGATCAACTTCAAAGCCTTCTTCCGTGCCATCGCGCCCGAGATAATAGGTGGTTGGTGAATTGCGCGTGACCACGACAATGCGCCCTTCTTCCTCAATCGCGGCAAGGGAGGCGTCCAACCCCCAATCACTTAATGAGAGATAGAGGCCAGCCAGCACCAACAGAGCAATGATGAGATAGGGGAGATGTGGTTTGTCGAACAGCTTCGCGTTCGGACGTCGCCTGTTTTTACCGTCACTCAGCGCACTTCTCCTGCTTTCAGAATGCCGATAGAGCTTAGGGCCTTTTCGGTTTGGACGGAATCAAAACCGGGCCCTCGCCTTCTATTTGTCGCATTTTTTGACCAGCAAAAGTCTGCAACTTCTGCAGAAAGTGCTTTGGCAAACCCTCCGCAAAAAAGCCCGCGAGGATGTCCCCGCGGGCTTTCAATCTGGCAACGAACCTGCGTCTTACTTCGGCAATTCGTTGTAAGGCTTGTCCTTATCAACCCGGATGTCCTGCGGCATCCCGAGAACACGCTCGGCGACAATGTTGCGGAGGATTTCATCTGTGCCACCGGCAATTCGGTAGCCTGCGCCACCCATCCATTGGTTTTGGAAGATTGCCCCCTGAGGCGAGACGGCGCGATCACGAATGATGCCTGCCTGACCCTGCAGGTCCATGGCAAAGGACCCCAGGTCCTGCATTTTCGCGGCCGAGACAACTTTAGAGATGCTGCTTTCCGGTCCTGGTGTCTGACCTTTGGAAAGCGCCGTCAGCGTGCGAAAGCGAGTGTATTTCAACCCTTGTGTCTGCACATACCAATCAGCAACGCGTTCACGCACAGCGCCGTTCGACATGGCAGCCATCTGCTCAAGCTCGCTTTCACGGCCAAGCGACATAAGCTCTTCCCAGTCCGCGCCGCCGCCGCCGCCAACTGCGAGGCGTTCATTCATCAATGTGGTGAGTGCAACCTTCCAGCCATCGCCTGGATTGCCGAGACGGTTGGAGTCCGGCACGCGTACATTGGTGAAAAAGACTTCGTTGAACTCGCTCTCACCCGACATCTGTTTAATCGGACGAACATCGACACCTTCCGATTTCATGTCGATGATGAACATGGTGAGGCCCTTGTGTTTCGGCACATTCGGATCTGTCCGAACCACGACGATGCCGTAGTCGCAATAATGTGCGCCCGACGTCCAGACTTTCTGGCCGTTGATCACCCACTCATCACCATCTTTTTCCGCCTTCGTGCGAAGCCCGGCAACGTCAGAGCCGCCCGCCGGTTCAGAGAAGAGCTGACACCAGATTTCATCACCATGGATAGCGGGCGCCACATAGCGCTCTTTATGCTCCTCCGTGCCCCAGGCGAGAACCGTTGGCACGCACATGCCCAGGCCAATGGCGTAGAAGCCGCCGGGGACGAGATAGTTCGACTCTTCCTGGCTATAGATCACGTTGTGGATCGAAGACCCACCTTGGCCGCCATATTCCTTCGGCCAGGTTATGCAGGCAAAGCCGCCTTCGGCTTTTGTTGCCTGCCATTTGCGTGCACGCTCCAGCGCTTCTTCCAGCCCGAGATTTGGCAGGGCATCTTTGCTGCTCTTTTTACGCTCAGCGTTCTGGTCAAGCCACGCGCGGACTTTCGCGCGGTATTCGGCTTCTTCTTTTGTGTCGTTAAAATCCATGGATCGTCTCCATCAGAGTGAATTCAATAAATCGGAAAAGGTTCAGGCGGCGTTGCGGGTTTCCAGACGCGCGACCAGCTTGTCTTTCCACTCAAGGGCACTGCCAAGCGCCAAAGCCAAAAGCTTTGAGCGACGGAAATAGAATTGGGTGTCAGCTTCCCATGTGTAGCCAATGCCACCATGCACCTGGATGTTCTCCTGTGCAGCGTAGCGATAGGCTTCGGTCGCTGAGATACGCGCCGCGGCAGCTGCTTCCGGCAATTCCGCGCCCTTGTCGTTCAGCATCATGGCGCCGAAATAGCAGTTGGAGCGTGCCAGTTCGAGCTTCACATACATGTCAGCGATCTTGTGCTTGATGGCCTGATAAGACCCAATCAGACGTCCGAAAGCATAGCGCTCCAGTGCGTAGTCCCTGGCCATCCACATGGCGGCCTCGGCGCCACCAATCTGTTCAAACGCCATCAGCACCGCAGCTGAGTCGAAGACAGTGCTGGTGTTTGCCCAGCCTTCGCCTTCCGTTCCCATCAGTTCTGCTGGCGCATCCTTGAAAGTGATGTTGGCATGCGAACGTGTCGGGTCGATGGTTTTCACCGTCTCGATGGAAACGCCGCTTGCTTTCAGGTCGACAACAACGAGTGAAAGCGCGCGGTCGCCGGAACCACCTGTGTTTGCCAGCACGACTGCGACGTCAGCAATATCGCCGTCGGGAACAGCAACCTTGGTCCCGTTCAATTTGCCACCACTGAAGGACACCTCAACTGTGCGTGGGCTTGCGGCCGTAAAGCCTTCAGCCATAGCAAACGTGCCAATGACTTCGCCTGCCGCGAGCTTTGGCAACCAGGCCTGTTTCTGTTCTTCCGTCCCGGCGACAAGAAGGGCTTCGGTTGCAAGGTAGACGGAGCTTGAGAAGGGAACAGGCGCTGCCGAGCGGCCAAGTTCTTCAGCCACAACGCAAAGTTCCAGTGCGCCGAGACCGAGCCCTCCATATTCTTCCGGGATTGCAGTCCCGGTGACCCCCATCTCCACAAGGCCATCCCAAACGTCTTTCGCGAAAGGCTCATCGCCGTCCAGGACCTTACGTACGCGGCCTAAATCACATTTGTCGCCAAGCATTTTCTTGACCGACTCTTTCAAGAGCTTCTGGTCGTCAGAAAAATCGAAATTCATATCGTCTCCCAAGTGTCCCGATCGGGTGCTTTGCCCAACCGTTTTATGAGCGGCCAGGGCTCTTGTTCTCTGCTCGAGAAACTAGGGCTGGCCCCGCGATTAGCAATAGTCAAGTCGGCGCGTATTCTTGCTCCAAACGCCCAGAAATCAAAGGTTTTTTGGGTTTAGCCAATTCGCGTAGGGGAACCGGGAAATACGGATCAGCTTTGACGCAGGGTCAAGCAGGAAGCCCTATTCAGCGGCATTGGATCCCTGCTGCCGCTCAGCGGCCATCTCGTCCAAATCGAGAGAACTCAGATTCGTTTTAATGGTCGCCAGAACGTCCAACATGGTGTCGATTTTTTTGCCCGGCACGTCTTTCAGGGCAACGGCGAACACGGTCCTAGCGGCGTCGCGCATGCCCGGCATTGCCGCCATGCCCTGGTCATTAATGAACACCCGACGCGCACGGCGATCTTCCGGGTCCTGCTGCCGGGTGACGTATCCGCTCTCCTCCATCCGGTCGAGCAAGCGTCCAAGCGGCGCCTTTTCCATCTCTAACTCGTTGGCCAGTTGAGTCTGTGTCAGGCCACCTTCCTGGCGCTCAAGATTGGCCAAAACACGGGCCTGTGGCTCGGAAAGGTCTGAGCCAGAAGCTTTGAAGGTCCGGGCCCAGTTCCGCCGGATCAGGCGCTGCACATCATGCATAGCCCAGGCAAATGTGCGCTCAAACTCAAAATCGTCGCCGTTTTCTGCCTTTGGCATTCGGAAATTATCCCCGCCTCGTTTGGCTCGCTTATCCTCAAACACGCTCCCAGAAATCAAAAAAAGGAACGCTGGATATAATATCCATAGTTACTATAATTAGAGCAACAAAAATTCAACATCCGGTTTCACAAGACCGAGATCAAAGGTGCCGCCAATGTTCTCTATCCCCCAAAAGCGTTCACTTTCCTTTCGTGTACGGATGAAATCAGCGGTGCAGGCAGCACTAATCGCAGGAGTGGCTTTTTCCCTTGCGGCATGTGGTGAAGATGAAGCGGCTCAGTCCGACGTCGAGGCGGCTCCGATCGCAGCCGTCAGCGTTTTCTCGACGCAGGTTCAGCGCGAAGAACTGGTCAAACCCATCACAGGTACGGGAACCATCGCTGCTCAGAAAACGACCGACGTCGGGCCTCTTGTCGACGGAATTATCGAAGAAGTGTTTGTGCGTGTCGGCGACCGGGTCGCAGAAGGAGACCCGCTTTTTAAAACGCGGGACGTTGAATTCCGCCTTCGGGTGCAGGAGCTGGAAGCTCAACACCGTCTTGCTGAAGCAGAATCCCGCAACTCGCGCCGCGAACTTGATCGCATCAAAGAGCTGCACGGCAAGGGTGTTGCCTCCGTTGGCCAGCTCGATAATGTGCAGACAAAAGCGGACATCGCTTCCGCACGTCTCAGTGTTGCCCGAGCACGCCTCGATGCGGCGAAGCAGGCTCTCAAAGATGCGACCGTCACAGCACCGTTTGATGGGGTGGTCACCTCCCAGGACATTTATGAAGGTAAGTTCATGTCTACCCGTGGAGGCGGCGGGAGCATGGGCGGACCGTCAGGTGTGGTTCAAGTCCTCAAGATCGACATAGTCGGTGCCATCATCAATGTGCCCGAAGTCCATGTCGGCCAAATTGGCCTCGGCACTAAAGCGCGTGTCTATGTGGATGGGATCAACGCGGTCTATGACAGCGAGATACATATCTTCAACGACCGCGTCGACCACACTACGCGGTCTGCGGAAGTCCGTGTGGGATTGCGCAACCCCGACTATCTCATCAAACCGGGCATGTTCACCCGCGCGGAGTTTTTTCCACCACCGCGCGAAGCACTAACGCTGAACCGCAAGGCCGTTCTTGGAATTGAGGGCAATCACTACGTCTTCATCGAAGATGCTGCCGGACGCGCCAAACAGATGCCAGTTCGGGTCTCACAGATTGATGCGGAACGCGTTGAGGTTCTGGAAGGGCTCACAGCGGGCGCAGAAGTTCTTATAGGTCCTACGGTCAGCTCGCTCGTTGAAGGCATGCCGGTTCGGATTGAAAACTCAACCACAGATGGTCCTCCTTCAGCAGCGCTTGCCCCCTCTCTCTCCACCACCGGGGGGCAATAGTCCCATGTGGATTTCCGACGTTTCCATTAAACGCCCAGTCTTTGCTGTGATGCTGATCGGCGCGCTCGTTGCACTTGGGTGGATTTCTCTTGATCGGCTGGGTGTCGATCTTTTCCCCAAGGTGGAGTTTCCCGTCGTCTCCGTTGAGACGCGCCTAGAGGGCGCTTCGCCACAAACAGTCGAAAGTGAGCTTAGCGACGCGATTGAAGAACAGGTCAATACGATCTCGGGCATTGAGACACTCTCATCCACCAGCTCCGAAGGCCGCAGCTCCGTCGTTATCCAGTTTGAATTGGATGAAGATGCCGACGCGAAAGCGCAAGACGCCCGCGACAAGGTTGCGCTTGCCCAGGGTGAAATGCCGAACGATGCAGAACAGTCCATCGTTCAAAAGATCGATCCGGACTCGCAGCCCATTATGTCGATCATGATTGCCGGTGACATGCCGATCCGTGACCTCACCCGTTTTGCTGACAAAACGGTGAAAGAACATCTGCAACGTATCTCAGGCGTGGGCTCCATCCGCGTTGTCGGTGGCCGCGATAGAGAAGTTCGCGTTTGGCTCGATGCAGTGAAGCTTCGCTCCTATGCGGTGACGGCAGATGATGTGATCAGTGCGCTCCGCCGTGAACATGCGGAGATCCCTGGAGGCAGGCTGGAAACGGCAGGTCTGCAATCCGAATTCTCTGTGAAGACCATGGGTGAGGTCACATCCGTTGCCGAGTTCGGCGACATTGTCATCAACTTCAGAGACGACGGCCTGCCCACGCGCATTCGTGATGTTGCCCGTGTTGAAGATGGGATGGAAGACCGCCGTTCCTATGCGGAGCTCGATGGCAAGCCCGGCATCTCACTGGAAGTCCGTCGTCAATCCGGTCGGAACACGGTTGAAGTCGCACAAGCCATCCGCACGGAGCTTGATGGCATTCGGGCGCTCGCCCCTCCCGGCGTTAGGATTGTATCGGCTCGTGATACATCCAAATTCATCGAAGCCGCCGCCAATGATGTGTTTGACGACATCATCCTCGGCGTGATCCTCGTTATTATCGTGACGCTCGCTTTCCTGCTCAGCTTCCGGGCCACACTCATTGTGGCCATGGCGATGCCGACGGCGCTGATCTCGAGTTTCTTTGCCTTCTATGTAATGGACTTCACCATCAATATGATGACGCTGATGGCGCTTTCCATTTCTGTTGGCCTGTTGGTTGATGATGCCATCGTAGTGTTGGAAAGCATTTACCGGAAGCTCGACGAAGGCCATCCACCTATGGAAGCGGCCTCCCTCGGCGTGAAGCAGGTGGGCCTAGCCGTCTTTGCGGGAACAGCGTCGGTTTGCGCCGTCTTCGTGCCCATCGCCTTTATGGAAGGCATGGTGGGCCGCTTTTTCTTCCAGTACGGCATGGCGATTACCTTCTCGGTGCTCGTGTCACTACTTACGTCCATCACGCTCACACCAATGCTTTGCTCGCGGCTCCTCTCCGAGGCAGCCGACAAGCGCGAAAATATGGGCCGGGTCGCGCGTTTCTTTGACGATGGCTATGTGAAGCTGGAGCAGACCTACCGAAGCCTGCTCGGCCTCGCCCTCTCCTATCGCTGGATCGTGATGCTGGGCGCTGTTGGCACCGTTATCCTCGGCGTCATGGTCGCTCGCACCCTCCCCATCGCCTTTGACAGTAGCTCTGACCGATCTGAGTTCCTGGCAAATGTTGACCTGCCCTTTGGTACCGGCATCGATCAGATGCGTACCATTGCAAGCCGTGTGGCGCAGCGCCTGAGCGGTCTCGATCACGTCACCACGGTTTTCTATACAATCGGGGCCGACGCGCAAGAGCGTGTCAACGAGGCGGAATTCTATATCGCTGTCACGCCTAAAGCCGATCGTGATGTGGGCATTGTCACGCTGATGGATGCAGTCCGCGCTGAGATGAAGACTTCAGCACCGGAGGCACAAAAAGTGTCGGTGACGGAAGTCCCCTGGATTTCCGGCGGCGGCAGTTCCAACTTTGGCATCAACTACGCCATTAGCGGGGCTGATCTTGGCGTCCTCCAGCAACGCACAGACGCGATCCTTGCGCGCATGCGGGCGAGTGGCATGTTCGCGGATGTTCAATCAAGTTTTGAGGCTGGCAAACCGGAAGTTCAAGTTGCTATTGACCGCCGCCGAGCAGCCGACCTTGGCGTCAGCATGCGCACGCTTGCGGAGTCGGTTCGCGCGCTTGTGGGCGGCACGGACGTCACAACTTATGAGGAGTTTGGCTCACGCTATGATGTGCGGGTGCGGCTTGAAGAAAATCAGCGCAATGATGTCACTAAGCTGGAAATGATTCAGATCCGTGCAGCCGATGGGCGCTTGATCGATATTGCTAACCTCGCCCAGTTCGACATTGATGCAGGTCCGGCCCAGATCACGCGGCAAAACCGGTCGCGCAGCATTATGATCATGGCCAATACACCGGAAGGTGTGTCTCTTGGCCCTGCAACGGACAAGCTTGAGGAGATCATCGCGCAAGTTGACCTTCCTGCCGGGTATATCTGGAGTGCGGAGGGTGAAGCCAAGCGCATGAAGGAGAACCAGCAGGCCATCGGCTTTGCCTTCATGGTGGCACTGGCGGCGCTCTATATGATCCTCGCGAGCCAGTTCAACAGCTTCGTTCAGCCGGTCATCATCATGCTCACAGCCCCCCTCTCTTTCGTGGGGGCTTTCATTGCACTCAAGCTATCGGGTCTTGAGCTCACGATGTTTGCCCAGATCGGATTGCTTGCGCTCATGGGGCTGGTGATGAAAAACGGCATTCTGCTTGTGGACTATGCCAACCATTTGAAAGAGGAGACCGGCTCATCACGCGAAGCCATGCTGAATGCTGGGCCGGTGCGCCTGCGTCCGGTCCTGATGACCGCCTTTTCCACCATTTGCGGCATGATCCCCGTTGCCTTCTCTGACAGCCAGGGAGCGGAATTCCGCAATGCCATGGGCTTTCTGGTGATCGGTGGTCTCGCCTCTTCCACCTTCCTCACGCTTTTGGTCGTCCCCGCTGCCTATACGCTGATGGACGACGCTGGCGTGCTCATTAAGCGTGGTCTGGAGCGGGTGAAAGGTAGAGCCGACGATGAAGACACCCCTGGGCTCGCCCGGTTCAGAAGAAAACTCTAAAATTCTGCCCTCACTGTTGGCGGCAGCAGTTTAAAGGCATACATTCGGCACAATCTGCAAATCGCTTCGCTCGCGCCCCCCGCTTGCCCAAAAGAATGTCGTGCCCATGAAAACGGAAGAACCGCGTCCCGTTCTCCTTAAAGAATATCGTCCGCCAGCTTTTCTTGTGGACAGTGTTTCCTTGGACGTCTCCCTTGACCCAGAGAAAACAGAGGTGCGCTCTGTTCTTCAGATGCGGCGGAACCCAGATGCGGATGGCATTGGCCCTCTGATCCTGGACGGAGAGCATCTGACACTCAAGGAAGTGCGAGTGAATGATGAGCGACTGGGTGAAAACCAGTATCAGGTCGATGACACGTCGTTGACCATTGCAGAGCTGCCGGACAGCTTCACACTGTCGACACTGACCACCTGCTCGCCTGCGTCCAACACGGCGCTTACGGGCCTTTATCAATCGAACGGCATTTTTTGTACCCAGTGTGAAGCAGAGGGCTTCCGCCGGATCACCTATTATCTCGACCGTCCAGATGTGATGGCCGAATTTCGCACCCGTATTGTCTCCCCCAAAGAGCTTGCGCCGGTTCTGCTCTCAAATGGCAATTGCGTCGATCAAGGAGAGACGGAAGACGGGCGCCACTATGCTGAATGGCATGACCCGTTCAAAAAACCCGCCTATCTGTTTGCTCTGGTGGCAGGCGACCTTGCCATGGTGGAAGACACATTCCGTACCCAATCGGGCCGCGACGTGACACTTCGGATCTTTGTCGAACCAGGCAATGAAGACCGGTGCGACTACGCGATGGACGCGCTCAAGCGCTCCATGAAATGGGACGAAGACGTCTTTGGCCGGGAATATGATCTCGACATCTTTATGATTGTTGCCGTCAGCGCCTTCAATATGGGTGCCATGGAAAACAAAGGTCTCAATGTCTTCAACGACAAATATGTGTTGGCGCGACCAGATACGGCGACGGACGCGGACTATGCTGCGATTGAATCCATCATCGCGCATGAATATTTCCACAATTGGACCGGCAATCGCATTACCTGCCGCGATTGGTTCCAACTCTGTCTGAAAGAAGGGCTGACTGTCTTTCGCGATCAGGAGTTCACCGGTGACCAGCGGTCCCGTCCTGTGAAGCGGATCGCAGATGTACGCCTGCTCAGGACGCATCAGTTTCCAGAAGATGGGGGGCCACTCGCCCACCCTGTGCGACCCAACACCTATATTGAGATCAATAATTTCTATACGGCGACGGTCTACGAAAAAGGTGCAGAGCTTGTCCGCATGATCCATACGCTTTTGGGAGCCGAGCGGTTCCGCAAGGGTATGGACCTCTATTTCGAGCGTCATGATGGAGAGGCCGCAACGGTAGAAGACTTCCTGTCATCGCTCGCCGATGGCGGAGACGAAGACCTCACTGCGTTCAAGCGCTGGTATGCTCAAGCGGGCACGCCTGAAGTTCTGATAGCGGGCAAGTGGGACGCTGCTACCAAGACCTACACGCTCAATGCAAGCCAGGTCACTGCACCGACACAGGGACAACCGACGAAAGAAGCTCTGCCCATTCCCATTGCGCTCGGTCTGCTAGACAGTAAAGGTCGCGAAATCGACCTGCAGCTTGAAGGAGAGGATGCGCCAAACGGCACTTCCCGGGTCATCACGCTTAACAAACGGGAACAGATTTTCCGCTTCCAGAACGTGCCGGAGCAGCCGGTACCTTCCTTGCTCCGCGGGTTCACGGCACCGGTCAAACTCAATGCCAATCAAAGTGAGCGCGACTGGACGTTCCTAATGGCGCATGACACAGACCCGTTCAACAGATGGGAGGCAGGGCAGAAATATGCCTCAGCCATTCTCGTTGGCAATGTTGAAGCCCTTCAGCAGGGGCAAAAAGAGCGCCAAGGCAATGCCTTTGCAGACATCATCAAAAACCTTCTTGCCGACGCTGAGCTTGAGCCAGAGTTTGTGGCGCAGATCATTACGCTCCCTGCCGAACAAACGCTCGCACAGACGATCGCCACCAATGTTGATGTGGATGCGATCCATGAAGCTCGGGAAAACTTGAAAGCCTCCCTTGCGGACACGTTATGGGATGAATTCAGAGCAGCGTATGACCGGTTTGAGATGAGTGGTCCCTATTCGCCTGATGCAGAAAGTGCGGGGCGCCGCACCTTGCGCAATGTTTGCCTCTCCTATCTCGTGGCCGCGTCTGCGCCCGAAGGACGGGCCCTTGCTGTGCAGCAGTTCAGGACAGCCAATAATATGACTGACCAGATCGCAGCCCTTGGCCTTCTGGTGGACCATGACGGCCCGGAACGCGATGACGCGCTCCAAGCTTTTCATGATCGCTGGGCCGAGGATCACATCGTCATCGACAAATGGTTTGCGCTGCAAGCGACATCTACCCGCCCGGAAGCCTTGAATGATATCAAGCGGCTGACCGGTCACGCGACATTTTCGATGTCCAATCCAAACAAGGTACGCGCTTTAATCGGCAGCTTCGCCTCAGCCAACCAGGTGCGCTTTCATGCAGCAGATGGCGCTGGGTACGCCTATATCAGCGACAAGGTCCTGGAGCTCGATAAGATCAACCCGCAAGTTGCCGCGCGCATGCTCGGCGCCTTCCGGTCCTGGCGTCAGTTTGACCCAGACCGTCAGTCACTCATCCGCGATGCTCTGCAGAAGGTGGTTAACGCCCCTGGGATTTCGCAGGATGTTTATGAAATTGCGAGCAAATCGCTCGGCTAGATGGTTGATACAAAAGTGAGTCATAAATGCACCGCTCGATCCGGATTGTACGCTCTGCTCCAAGCCTGATCTGGACAAGCGCGCCGCGCACTTGAATCATCGAAAAAGCGAATCACATGGGCAGAAACTCACTTGTTCTGTGGGATTGGCGGGCGCTATTTGGAGGTCTAGGATGGACCTAGCCAAGAGGGGGCGGAAGAGCATGAACCTTGTGGCCACGTTTAGAGAAAAGATGCCTGGTGCTATGTCGCGTGAAACAGACGGCGCAGACCTACCCGCAAAGACCACAGAACCCACGACCTGGGCGCAGAAGCTGACGCTTGGCGTGTCAACTGTCGCGCTCGCAGCGGTGAACGGTGCGCTTTGGTGGCAGGAAGGTCTTTCACGGCCTCTGATGCTGGCGGCATTGGCCAGTGCCGCCTGCCTGGGGCTCGGATATGCACTTATCCGCTCCAACGAGAGAAAATCAGAAGCCCAAGCTCGAGCTGCTGACAATCAGCAGCGCTTTGATATGGCCTTTGCTGGTGCACGCTGTGGCATCTGGGACTGGGACATTACGCAAAACCGTGTCTACTGGTCCAAAGCCATGTTCGACATGTTGGGGCGCAGGCAACCTGCGACACGAATGACGCCTGCTGAAATCAAGGCCCTCACCCACCCGGAAGATGTTGCCGCCATCGACGAAATCATAGCCGCGCCAGAAAAAGCATCGCGGTCTTATGACACGAGCTTTCGTCTGCTGCACGAAGATGGCAGCTGGATCTGGGTTCACGCCAAAGGTCAGGTCTGGAGCGGACCCCGAAATACAGGCGACCGGGTAATTGGCCTGACGATCGATATATCCGAACAGCGCAACGCAGAAGCTTCTGCACAGCTTGCCACCGACCGCCTGAGCGATGCCATTGACAGCATTGGCGAAGCCTTTGTCCTCTTCGACAAGGATGACACGCTTCTGGCCTGCAATGACAAGTTTCAGGAATTTCTTGAAATCGACATAGAACGGGCTGTTGCAGGGACGACGCGGGCAGCGCTCTTTGAAGATACGGGCGTTGCGGACGCCTGGCCATCAGACCCGGAAGCGTCGGCGACGGAAATCAGGCTGCCCAGCGGTCGCTGGCTGCAGATCAGCACCCGCTCGACTGCCGATGGGGGGCATGTGAGTGTCGGCACGGACATTTCCGCGATCAAAGCGCAGGAAGAAGCGCTGACCAACCACCAGGATCAGTTGCAATCGACTGTGACTGATCTGGAAATGTCGAAATCCAAGCTACAAGATCAGGCAGGTCAGCTTGTCGAGCTTGCTGAGAAATATGCGGCCGAGAAATCCCGCGCAGAAGCGGCGAACCGGTCCAAGTCTGAATTCCTGGCCAATATGAGCCATGAACTCAGGACGCCGCTCAATGCCATTATCGGTTTCTCTCAGATGATGGAGACCCAGCTGTTCGGCCCGCTTGGTGCGCCGAAATATGATGAATATGCGACTGATATCAAAGCAAGCGGCGAACATCTGCTGGATGTGATCAATGATATTCTCGACATGTCCAAGATTGAGGCCGGGCGCCTCACTCTTGAACTTGAACAGCTGGACATTGCGGATGCGGTTCGGGATGCGTTGCGGTTGGTTGCCGGACGCGCTGACATTGCGCAGGTTCGTCTCAACAATGAGATTGGCGTCCAGCCCCCCGTTCTCGCCGACAAGCGGGCAGTAAAACAAGTGCTGCTCAACCTGCTTTCAAATGCAGTAAAGTTCACAGAAACCGGCGGTGAGGTGAAGATCACCGCAGAAGTTTCAGACGGATGGCTCAAGGTTGCGGTGGCAGATACAGGTATCGGCATTCCAGCGGCGCATCTCTCCAAACTTGGCAAGCCGTTTGAGCAGGTTGAATCTCAACACAGCAAAAAACACAAAGGCACGGGGCTTGGCCTTGCGCTGTCACGCTCGCTGGTTGAAATGCATGAAGGTGGTCTTACCATTGAGAGTGAAGAAGGTGTCGGCACGACGGTGTCCTTCACCCTTCCGCTTGCGGCAACGCACTGAGCCTGGGTCCTAGAGATACCATTCCAGTTCGCGGGTCGAGATGATTTTATTGAACTTCTCAAATTCCAACCGCTTGGTCTCGGCATAAATGTCGACAAACAGATCCCCGAAATAGTCGCGTAACACTGGCGACGCCACGAAGGTATCCAAAGCGCGCGGCAGCGTAAGCGGCAAGTCCGGATCGACACGGTCGCAGGCATTCACCTGCGTCGGTTCACCTGGGTCAATTTTGTTTTCAAGTCCGTAGTCAATGCCTGCCAGGATCGCCGCCAAGACGAGATAGGGATTGGCATCTGCGCCGGCGACGCGGTGCTCAATGCGTCGTGCCTTCGGTGACCCTGTGGGCAGGCGAAAGGCGACCGAGCGGTTATTGTACCCCCAGGCACCATTCACAGGTACGAAGAGGTTTGGCGCAAACCGCCGATAAGCATTGAGATTGGGTGCCAAGAGCGCCATCGCCGCCGGGAGTGTACGCTGCAGTCCTCCAATGGCATGTCGGATTTTGTCCGTGCCCTTCTCTCCCCCATCGTCGAAGATGTTGTTGCCCTCTGCGTCCAACAGACTTGTGTGAACATGACACCCGTTGCCCACCTGATCGACAAAGGGTTTGGCCATAAAGCTTGCCCGGAACCCATGGGCTCGTGCCGCCGCACCAATCAGATAGCGCAGCAAAATGCCGTGATCGGCGGACCGCAAAGGATCAGGCCCATGCTTTAGATTGATCTCATATTGCCCGGGTGCAAACTCTGCGACCGCCGCTGACGCTGGGACCGACAGGTCCGAGGCAAAAACACTGATGTCCCTCATCAGATCGCTGAATCCATCCAGCTCGGAGAGGCCATAGACCTGATTGCTTCGTTCGCGATCACCGGTGCTAGGATTGATCGGCGCCAACGGGCGCCCATCGGCATCCGACTTTTGATCAAGAAGATAGAACTCAAATTCCACCGCCGACACCGGTGTCAGGCCGCGAGCGCTGAGACGTTCTGCGACCCGCGCCAGCACATTCCGCGGTTCAAACTCGCAGACGCCCCCTTCAGGCATGTCCATGGTCATCATCACCTGAGCCTGATCTGGTGCCCAGGGAACCACCGCTAGGGTGCCTGGAATTGGATGTGCCGTGCCATCGGGATCGCCGTCAGAAAAGCCGCGCCCGTGAATGTCTTCATTCTCGCCGGTGACATCCAGAAAATAGACCGACATGGGAAGCTCTAGACCATCCGTGAAGACCTTACTCGCATCAGCCAATGGTATGCGCTTTCCGCGCACTGTGCCGCATTGATCGGTGAAGACAGCATTCAGATAGGCGACTTCAGGATGTGCCGCACAAAATGCTTTCCAATCCGCCAAGGTCGCTCTTCCTGCCGAGGCAGGCTTTTCTCGATTGCTCATAGCCATCTCTTCGTCGCTTCGATCTTTGCCAATCATAAGCGAGAGACCTTAACAGGTACCAGCCGTGAGCTCCTAAGCTGTTCTATATTTTCATCACTCGGGATTTGACGGCGCTGCGTTCCGGTCCCGCTCCTGATCTCGGGCACGTTCGCCGGGACGACCACGACGCATTGCTTCGGCTATTTTTTCCCGAGATTCCGGCGTTAGATCAGCAAATGCCTGCACCAGAATGTCTTGGGATCGGGTCGCCATCGCATCCATTCCGGCACGGAGCTCGGCAAAGGCTGTTCTGGCCGCTTCTGGATCATATGGGTCGGCAGCAATGGCCTCACTGAGTGCCTCGCGCGCCTGCCGCATATCTCTAAACAGGTGACGGAGCTCCGCCCTGTTCTCCCTCATGGCCGCTTTGAGCTTTTCGCGCTCCTCACCTGACAATTGTCGCGCAATTATGTGATGCGGCAAGCCCAGCGGAGATGCGTGTCCGCGGCTGTTGCGATCCATATTGCGGACGATCCCTGCCGTAATAGCGGCGACCAGAAACAGGTTGACCACCAAGGAGACCAGTAATACTGGCCCCAGCCATTTTCTGACGGGCCGGGCGGTACTCGGCGTTTCACTGCTCATTGCCATTCCTCCGTCAATGTCGTGTCACCGAGCGCCAGCGCAAGGACATCATAGGATTGTTCATCGCTCCAGCTATCTGTCGCGATCGTTGTGACAGCGCCGGACGTCACACCCAAGACAATGGAAGCCGCCAGGGCGCCAGCCGGGATCGCGGATGATCCGTAGGGCCAAAGCAGATCGAGTATCTGTTTCACAAGCCCAAGCCCGCCAATGCCTTCTTCTTTTTGAGTGGATAGAATGCGGCTCTGCAACGCATAGCTCGGAGCCTCAACGGGAGCCAAAGCGAGCAAGCTGTCCAGCTCTGCTTCTTCTGCCTGTCGCTTTGCAAGAAGCGGGTCCATCGAAATCGCCTTTCGGACCGCTTTGCGATCCGCCTCAGGCCATCGGACTTCGTCCGCCCCATAGGCATCCAGCACTTCTCGTGCTCGGGCTTTTGCTTTTTCAAAATCTGATGCGTCTGTCATGGTTTCACGCTCATGCTTGGGTCGGGTGATACAGGATCGCCCTCTCCTTGTAGTTCAGACCATTCCGGTCTCAGTGATTGTTTTAACGCCCGCCGCCCGCGCGACAGGAGAGATTCCAGCGCCTCTACGCTTATACCCATTACCTCAGAGGCCTCTTTGTTTGAGAGGTGCTGATAGTGAGACAGCACGATCGCCGCACGCTGCCTCTCCGGCAAGGCCTGGATCGCCCCGTCAATACGTCGACCCAATTGCTGTTGGTACAGCTCGGCCTCAGGATCTGGGCGATCACTTGGCGCATCGAAATCGGGTGCCAGAGGTTCCGGCTTCTTCTTTCGGAGCCTGTCCAGACACTGGTTCATCGCGATGCGGTGCAGCCAGGTCGAGACTTTCGCTCTTCCCGGCTCCCAGCGGGCGGCTGCTTTCCAGGCCCGCATAAATGTGTCCTGTGCGACATCCTCCGCCTCTGCCTGATCGCCCAACATGCGCCGGGCAACGGCGAGCACGTGAGACAGGTGGGCGTCCACCAGGGTGCGCCCCGCATTTGGGTCGCCGCCAGCGAGCGCGGCCATCAATGCATCATCCTGAGATGAGCCATCAGGCTTGTTGGTTTCCGTTGTCAGAGGAATGACTCCCTGCCCTTTCCTCGATCGTCTTGGGGCTCTGGTACTTCTATAGCGAGGTGCCGCGCGCAAGTCACCTGGTCTGGAAACAGATGGTCTCGGCGCGGCCCTCACTGATTCACCGCTCGCCGCGACGCTCTTGCATTCTCTGGTGCATTGCGTCGGCTTCCGCGCGCGTGATTTTGCCATCACCGTTTTCATCGACGCGGTCAAACATGCCTGCGCGTCTTTCGCCACGTGGACCAGCCGCCATTTCCTCTGGACTCAAGAGACCATCTTCGTTCGTATCAAGTTTCGTAAACCGCTTTTCCTGACGGTCCGCTGCCCGTGCCTCTCGTGCGGCGCTCATTTCATCGCGGGAAAGCAAGCCGTCGCCGTTCGTGTCTGCCGACTGGAAGCGCTGCTCACGGGCTGTCTCTGCTTCTTCCCGTGTGATTTCGCCGTCTTTGTTCAGATCGAGCATTTCGAACATATGATCAGGGCTTGGCGGACCACCACCGGGCCCTTTTGCGGCAACAGCAACACCTGCCGACGTCAGCAGAAGACCTGCAAGGGTTGAGGACAGTATCAGTTTGTTTTTACGCATTGCTCATCTCCAATGAAGGACCTCGGAACCAGCCGGGCCCATTAAATTAGGAGCGGCAGACACGCAAGGGGTGGGGGACCGTGCCTGCCGCATGAACACATCTGGCAGAAATTCATGGTCCGAAAATCCCAAACCGGAAAAGCGTCGCCTTCTGCATTCAGTCAATAGAACGCATGAAGGCTTTAGTTCCGTCGGTCGATCTCAATTTTTTCAGGGAAAACGCAAAAAGGGCCGTTTTGTGAGCTTTGCCGGAACATTTTCCCCGGCCTGCGCCTTAATGCTGAAACCAGCGGATGCGCCAAGCGCGGATGCTTCAACCAGCCCTAGCGCAATGGTGCACTGAAGTGTCGGCGACCAGGCGTGAGACGTGATGTGCCCTACCTGCTTATCTCCATTGCAAATAGGCCCCACGACTGCGATGTCAGCCAGATCAAGCTCGAAACCCACGAGCGCATTCGTGCTCCCGCTATCTGCAATTTTTCTCAATGCTGATTGCCCATTGAAAACAGATCGCTCCAAGTCAACGCACCCGCCCAAGCAGAGGTCATAGGGTGAGAGCGCTTCTGAGGCGTCAATGGCAGTGAACGCTGATCGATAGTCGATACCTTCCAGCGCGATACCATTTTCAAGGCGAGCAATGTCTCGAACCGCGGCGCCCACGGGTCGAAGGCCAACAGCCTGCCCGACAGTCAGCAGGCGCCGCCAAATCACTGACGCATCTGCCGGGTCGCACCAAAGTTCATATTCGAGCCCGCCCATCATGCCTGTGCGGCTCAGATAAACGGGCATGCCACCCAGTTCCACCCAGCCCCCCTGGTGTTTGGCAAGGGCTCCAGATTTTTCCACGCCAGCTAATGTAAGCACGCTGTCTGACAAAGGTCCTGCCAGGGACAGGCCTGCTATGGTCCCTGAGACATCTTCCAACTGTACATCAAAACCCTGCGCGGATTGCATCAGCCAATCCATATGGGATGAGCGCAGAACCAGGCGAAACTCTTCATCATCCAGACGGAACAGCACAGCCTCGGCAATCACGCACCCGTTCCCGTCGCACAAAACGGCGCGCATGGAGTGGTTTATCTCTAGCGCTCCAACAGGCCGTGTCAGCAAACGGTCCAGATATGCACTCACTTCTCGCCCGGACAAGCGGATTTTCACAAGAGGCGAAATATCCGATACGCCTGCGCGGGTCCGCAAGGCATCATATTCCTGTTCTATGCTGGTATAGACGTTTGCAACGGTGTAGCCCGCCCACTCAGTCCAGCTATTTGTCCGGCTTTCATCAGCTGCTTCAAGGTGCAATGGCGTCGTAAGCACATGGCGGGCATATGGTGGCTCGTCTGCCGCCTGCTCAAACCACGCAGGGTCTGGCGCAACACCTGGTCCATTAAGCGGACTGCCCCGGGATACATCCATCGTTTCTTCTGACATGCCTTGCTCAGTCATTTCTTCCGTCATGACGCTTTCTCCGCAGCTAAAGCTGCTTCCGCAGACAATTTCCCGGGCAGACCATTTAGGCCGCCACCAGGATGAGTTCCAACCCCACAGAGATAAAGACCGCTGACACCTGCCTCATGGTTAGCCATGCCGGGTGCCGGACGGAAGGCGAGCAACTGATCAAAGGTCATATTACCCTGATGCCAGCCACGATTTCCCCATCCAAACCGTTCTTCCAGTTCCGGTGGCGTTAGCACTTCACCTGCGATGATTTTATCACTCAGGTCGGGCGCATAGTCAGAGATTGTATCAATCACCCGCTTCACGAAGGGTTCTTTCTGTGCGTCCCAGCCCCCTTTCACGTCGAAAGGCACGTTGGGCACAATGATTGACATGACATGGTGTCCCATCGGCGCAAGCCGTGGATCATGATAGGACGGGATAACCAATTCCATTACCGGCTCCAGAGTGAGCTCACCCCGCTTCGCGGCGGTAAAGGAACGTTCGACAGTTCCCATATCTGGCGCGATCAGAAGTCGTCCGCCATACTCCCGATCAGAGAAATTCTCGAAAGTGGGTAGCCCCTCCAGAGCCAGATTGATCTTGGCAGTCGCCCCCTTCATCTTGATGCGGCTCACATTGCTCACGGCTGGCTGTTCAAAGTGACGCGCACCCACAAGGCCCAAACAAGTCGTTTTTGGGTCAACACTGCTCAGAACAATGGGCGCTTCGAAGATCGTGCCATCTGCCAGACGCACACCTTTTGTCCGTCCTTCGCCAATGATGATCTCCGTCACCGGACTTTCAAGACGAATGCGAACTCCCAACGCTTCTGCAGCATTTGCCAAGGCTTCAGTCAGTGAGCCGGTGCCCCCTACAGGATAGCCCATGCCCTGCCCGATCGCCTCCTGCGTTTTTTTGTAGATCAGGGAAAACGCTGTCCCAGGCGTGTGTGGACCAGCATGGGCACCGAGCGTTGCCTCAAGCGACAGCGCGCCTTTGATCAGGTCGCCTTCAAAGCTTCGGTCCAACAAAGCTGCAACACTGGACGGCACCAACTGCAAGAATGCCCTCAAGTCAGCGGGCCCCATCTTCTCCAGCCGCAATGCCAACATGGCGGCTGCCTTTGTCGCGCCGTCACCCGAAATATTCGGCAAACGTCTATCCAGAACCGGTTTCAGCAGCTTCACATATTTCTCGACGCGGCCCTCGAAGGTCTTCCACGCGTCACCATCTTGTGACGCATGTGCGGCGATCGTCTCCGTGTCTAACTTTCGGTCAGATGAAAGCACGATGTGCTTACCGTCACGATCAAGCGCGACGGTTGCCATGTCTTTAGTGGCCCAGGAAAGGCCATGCTTTGAGAGTTTCAGATCTTTCTCAATTTGGCGCGGGAAGCCGGAAACCAAATGCGCCGCTGTGGAGACTTGATAGTCGGGGGAAATTTCAGCCGTCTGCGCAGCACCTCCCACGGCCTCTGCTGCGTCCAACACCACAACGCTCTTCCCGGCTTTCGCGAGGTAGCCCGCTGCAACGAGGCCGTTATGCCCGGCACCAATGACGATGGCATCATATTGAAGGGCGTCATCACTCATGAGCGCCTCCCCTTCAATGAGCCCAGGATACTTTGGGCGGCATTTGCACCGGCTGCACCGAGCGCCAGGCCGGCTGGATGGCCGCTTGCCGAACAGACATAGAAGTTTTTGATGGGGCTTTCATAGCCACTGAAACCTGGCACAGGTCGGTTGAAGAACATCTGGTCCAGTGACATCTGCCCCAAGAAAGGATCGCCCCGCGTGTAGCCTGCCTGGTCTTCTATATCTGAAGGCAACCGCAACTCCTCAGCCACGATATGATTTTCAAATGCCGGCGCGTGACGGGAGATCATGTCTTTCACTGTCCGCATAAGCGCGTCTCGCCGCGCATCGGACCAAACCCCATCGTGCAGCTCTGTCGGAATGTATTGCGCGGACACAGCGAAGATGTGTCCTCCCTCTGGTGCCAGACCAGGGTCTTCGAGCGTTGGAATAGCAATCTCGAGAAGCGGCGCCGTGGGTGGCCGCTCATCAAGCCAATCCTCATAGGCGCGCTCCATAGAGTCCAGTCCGCCCCCAATCATCAGCCCGCCGCTTAAGGAAGGATCATCCGGAGCAACCCCATTGATGTCTGGCAAGCCTTTCAGCGCAAAGTTGATCCGGGCGACAATACCTTCCATGCGCACATTTGCGACATCTCTGGCAAACCCTTCTGGCAATCCGGACCATTGAAAGAGACTGAGGAAACTGCGCTTGATGTCGAGGTCGGAGAGAACAATCCCTGCGTCGATTTCTTCACCATCGGCGAGAACAACCCCGGCTGCTTTCTTGTCTACCATCTTGATGTCGGTGACTTCCGCGTTGAAGCGAATATCGCCGCCCCGAGCACGCAGCACACCAGCCAAACAATCCGCCAACGCTTGCGTGCCACCCTTGGGGCTCATCCGCCAAGGTGCGCCTCCTTTGGTTCCCGTCATCCATTGTGCAGGCAAGAAGGCTGCGCCTGTTGGGTCAGATGGGCCGAGAGCCCGGCCAATCAAAGCAGGCGCTGCCAAGTGCGCACGAATTTCCGGGCTTTCAAAATAGCCTTCCAGAAAATCATCCAGAGAGAGAGACCAGAACCGAGTGAGATCGTAAAGTGCTTCCGGTTCCATCTGCAGGACGGACTTCGTGCGCGACATCATTTGCTTGAGCGCTGGGAGCGACCATTCACCTGGGTCTTCCTGTGCCTTCAGCAAGGACTGACGAATGAGTTCAGCCTGACGTTTCATATCGCGAACAAATCGGGGCCACGCATCGGCGTCCCGCCGCGAATGACGGGCCAGCTCGCGGCGCATGACATTTTCATTTGCATAGTTGGCAATGTGCGAGCCGTCGTCGAAGAGTGAAATTCCCCCCTCGCGCCGGATGAGCTGAAGACCTTCGCGGGCCAAATCAAATTCGCGGATCAGTTCAGGCGGCACGTAACCGTGGGAGAAACCAATGGGCGGTGTTGAGTAGCCAGGTGCCAATTGCCCATGGGCCGCGCCACCACCAACCTGGGCCGAGCGTTCGACAATCAAAACCGAAAGGCCCGCTCCGCCTAGACGCGCAGCCGCAGTGAGGCCGTTCAGCCCCGCTCCGATTACCACTGCGTCTACACGATCCATTGATCGGTCCACTCCAACATCATGTCCTGTCTCAGATAGAGACAAAAATTCAATCTCGTCTAGCCTTCACCGCCAGCTCTGCCCCTTAGTGGGACGTCGCGCGTGGATCCAGCGACCCGGTTAACCTTGTTTTTTGCAGAGTTCCGGCGATTACCGATCGCACCATGAACCCGACACCACACAAGACAGACTGGGGCCTCCACTGAACTGCAAATGTTTAGCCAAACTATGACGACCCACGTTTTACCAGGCGGGGTGGCCGATTATCTCTGCATAGGCGTCCATAACATCTGCCTGAGCTTCAATAAGTGATGCTTCAAGGACTGCGAAGTCCGGCGCATTGCCCGCCTGGGCCAAGCGCATTTTGAGGCTCTCGGTTGCTGTGTCCGGCGCTAAGTTCCCGGTCACACATATGCGCAAGATATGGGTGAGGTCATGTTGCAAATCAAAGGCAGCCTGCAGCCGCTCAACCGTGCTCTGACTCAACAGGCTCAGGCGGGCAGCATTCGTAAATACGGTCCGCGTGTCCGGCGTTAGAATATCAGGGTGAGCGGACGCGTGGACCAGCTGCAAATATTGGGCGATGAATTCCAGATCAATGAGACCTCCGCGAACCTGCTTGAAAGACCAGGGGTCTTTCGTCCCGAACTCTTTCTCAATGCGCTCTCTCATCTCCTGCACATCGGTCGCGGTTTTAGCAGCATCGCGCTCTTGGATAAGCGTCTCCCTAATGATTGCCTCAACCTTGGCAACGATGGTGGGCGGGCCGCTCACAACCCGGGCGCGGGTCAATGCCATATGCTCCCAGGTCCAGGCGCTCCCCGCCTGGTAAGCCTCAAACGATGCGAGATGC
This sequence comes from Parvibaculaceae bacterium PLY_AMNH_Bact1, assembly GCA_032881465.1. Classification (NCBI taxonomy): domain Bacteria; kingdom Pseudomonadati; phylum Pseudomonadota; class Alphaproteobacteria; order Hyphomicrobiales; family Parvibaculaceae; species Parvibaculaceae bacterium PLY_AMNH_Bact1. The sequence continues at coordinate 1,094,176 of CP126168.1, read as the reverse complement.
GAGGCCACAGGACCGGCATTGCCAGAGGGTCGAAGTCTGAGATCCACCTCATAGAGCTTACCCTCTGCAGTAGGAGCGGTCAGCGCGCTCACCAGTTGCTGGGTTAACCTTGCGTAGTATTGAGAGGCCACCAAAGGCTTCTTGCCGTCTGAGGCGTCGACGCCTTCTTCGAGGTCATAGATCGTGATGATGTCCAGATCCGAGGCGGCGCTCATCTCCCGACTTCCCAGTTTGCCCATGGCAATCACCGCCATCTCACCACTTGGTATAGCCCCATGCTTGCCTTCGACTTGCCTTGCAACATGGGTTTGCATCTGTCTGATCAGGGCGGTCGCCACCGCACTATAAGCGGGGCCTGCTTCTCTGGCGTTCGCACTCGCCGACAAGACACGCACACCCAAACGAAACCGCTGCTCGCGTGCCCAGATACGGGCAAAATCCAATACGTCCTCAAAATACCCAGCTGCACTCAGTGCATCTTCCAGCTCTGCTTCCAGCGCAGTGTCATCTGGAAGGGCAGAGAAAAAGCTCGGCGAGAGAACCGCATCCAAAACGCCCGCATTCTGACTGAGATAGGTCGCTAGGCGTGGCGCCGTGCCGCAGATCTCGGCAATCAAACTCAGGAGACTTGGGTTTGCATAGAGCAGGGAGAAAAGTTGTACGCCAGCAGGCAGGCCACTCAGAAACTGGTCAAAACGGAGAAAGGCAATGTCCGGCTCAGCTGTTCTGGATAAAGTCCGGAGCAGCTCCGGCATCAGCGCCGTCAGTCTTTCTCTCGACCGCGGACTCCTTGTCGCCGCAAATCGGCCTGTGTGCCAACCTCGAATGGTGGCTGACATGTCTGTGACATTTGCAAAGCCCAACTCGCTGAGCGTGGTTAGCGTCTCCGGGTCGTCGTCGGTCCCGGTAAACACGAGGCTCCCGCCTTCTTCGCCCAACGGCGGCGCGGTCTCAAAGAGCGCCATATAGTGTGTCTGGACCCGCGAGAGGTGGTGCAGCAAATCTTTCTCAAAAGCATCTCGGTCTGCATACCCCATGAAGCAGGCAACATGTTCGATACCTTCAGCGGTCGATGGCAAAGAATGGGTCTGCTCATCATCGATCATCTGCAATCGATGTTCCAGTGTGCGCAGGAAGCGATAGGCTGCTTTCATTTCCTCAGCGACGAGTTTTTCAATCCATTCCTTCTCGACCAGTTTGTCCAACATGGGAACGGTTTGCATGCCACGCAGCTCTTCATCCCGTCCGCCCGCGATCAATTGCTGAGTCTGAACAAAAAACTCAATCTCGCGGATACCACCCCGGCCCAGTTTGATGTTGTGACCTTCAACGGCAATGGTGCTGTGCCCTCCAACAGCGTGTATCTGACGCTTCATGGAATGGACATCTTCGATCGCGGCATAATCGAGATATTTGCGCCAGATGAAGGGGGACAACATCGAGAGAAAGCGCTTTCCCGCTTCAAGATCACAAGCAGCGGGGCGCGCCTTAATATAGGCAGCGCGTTCCCAGTTCTGACCCCGACTTTCGTAATATTGTTCTGCCGCAGGAAGCGACACAGCCACCCGCGTGCCGCCCGGGTCCGGACGCAGGCGCAAATCCGTGCGGAAGACATAGCCGTCCGCTGTTCTCTCTTGCATGAGCTTCACAATGTCTTTGGTCAGGCGTACAAAAAAAGTGCTCTCGTCGAGCCCCTCTTTCAGCGACAAGGTGCCAGGCTCATAGAAGACGACAATATCAATGTCGCTGGAATAGTTGAGTTCGCCGGACCCATATTTCCCCATGGCCAGAACCACGAGGCCGCTGGTCACCGTGGAAACTTCTTCACCAACAATGTCGCCCTTCTCTCGTGCCCGGTGCAGTGCCCAGGCGAACCCTGCCTCCAAAATCGTATCCGCGAACCGGGTGAGGTTGCCTGTCACCTCCTCCAGCGACCAAAGGCCGCTGACATCTGCGGCGGCGGTGCGCACTGCCATCTCCGATTTTGCCCGGCGAACGATGGCCATCAGTTCGTCTAAAGTTGTGGCATCGGCTGCGACAGCAGCGGTTTCCTTTAAAGATGCTTCAAAAGCGTCGCTCGGTGGCCGGCTGGCAATCGAGGGCAACAGCTCCGGATATCGCAGGCAGGTCCGGGCAATGAAGGGGGAGTTTCCTGCCAGAGCGGCTGTTAGAGTGCCGAAGGTTTCCGTGTCAGCCACATCCCGCCAATCGCTCCCAACTAGAGCTGCTCTCAAATCGGCAAGTACCTCTTGTCCACGGGCCTTGTCAGCTCCCTTCGGCAGGACGTTGGTAACCTGAAGCAAGGACCTATGTGACACTTCTGTCATTGCTCTTCTCACTCCCCTTTAGCCAAAGAAAAAGGCCCGCCGGAAACCGACAGGCCTATTCCTACAGCATTGCTGAAATAAGATCAGCAGCCAGCTGACTCTTTCAGCTGTGAAGACGGGCGGAAACGCAATGTCTTCGATGCTTTGATCTTGATCGCTTCGCCAGTGCGTGGGTTACGACCCATGCGGGCTTTACGCTTAGAAACAGAAAATGTTCCGAACGTACCGATCGTGTATTTGCCTTCTTTCTTAGATGCTTTGAGACCGGCTTCGATTTGACCGAATACCAGTTCCACAGCACGCTTTGCTTCTGCTTTGCTCAGATCGCCAGCGTCTGCAACGCGTTCAATAAAGTCTGCTTTGCTCATAAGTCCACTCTCCTAAATTGGCCTCCGGGTGCCCCCGTCGTAACGAGCAGTAACAAATGACAAAAACTGCCGCTACGAAAATTCGCGCTGTTTTCGCTTAAGGACGCATTTTTTCGGGGATAAACGCCAAACAGAGGCGGAAATGATGCAAATTGGCGCGCACTTGGCCTCATAGCTGCAAGAATCCGGCTTGGGAATGCGGGTCAGAGCGCATTTTTCGAATCAGTTTTTGATGAATTGATCGCGTTGATTCGGCGGGCTGTGGTCCAAATGGATTTCAAAGTGCTGATGATCCAACCAACGACCTTGCTCTAGTATTCGCAAAGTGCGTTGAAACAAGCAGGTAGAGAGCGAATGACCAAGATTGGTGTTTTGGGCATGGGTGGTATGGGCCACCGGATCGCGGCTGAATTGAAAGCGGCAGGGCATGATGTCCTCACCTGTCTGGAAAGTCGCGCGCCCCTTTCGCGGAGGCGGGCCGAAGACGCCCAGGTTCGCGATGTAGATAACCTGGAAGCGTTGGTGCGTGATGCTGAGATCATTCTGTCCATCCTCCCCCCTGAACATGCCCCTGGCTTTGCCGCTGACATCGCCTTCGCGTGTCACATAGCAAACTCATTTCCCGTTTTCGTCGATTGCAATGCAGTCTCCCCGGAGACCGCTACGTGCATCGGAGAGACCCTTGAAAAGTCAGGCGCCATATTTATTGATGGTGGCATTATCGGGATGCCACCGCAAAATGGTTTACGCCCGAGCCTCTATGTCAGCGGGAGTAACCTTGATGTGCTCGCACCTCTGGACGGCCACGGGGTAGACATCAAGCATGCCGGAGCAACGATAGGCCAGGCGTCCGGTATCAAGATGTGCTATGCAGCGCTCACCAAAGGACAGATGACGCTTCACGCAGCTGTTCTGATGCTTGCCCACGCACTCGATCTGTTTGAGCCGCTCTCCGCCGAGCTGGAGCTCAGCCAGAGTGATGCCTGGCAACGCATGCAGTTTACGACGCCCTTCATTGCACCGGATTCCGGCAGGTGGGTCGGTGAGATGCATGAAATCGCGGCCACCTTTCGACAGGCACGCTTGCCAGCAGGTTTCCATGAAGCAGCCGCTCAAGTGTTTGAAGCCGCAGCTGCCACGCCTCTGGCTGACGCAACACGGGAGACGGCGGATTTCAGCACTCCCTTAAGCGATGTTGTCGCCCTCTATACAAATGCCTGTCAGGCGGCACTCCCCCAAGACCGTTAAGTGGCTCTCACCGGCAACCGCAAAACTGCCTTCAACCCGGGCTCAGCATCACTGAGCTTGAGTTTGCCGCCATGCAATTGTGCTGCGGCAGACACGAGCGAAAGCCCAAGTCCGCTGCCAGGCGTATTGCGGCTTTCTTCCAGGCGGACGAAACGGCCTAAGACACGCTCACAATCTTCAGTGGCAATCCCTGGTCCATTATCAGAGACGCTCACCGTCACCGCACCACGCTCACGTCGCGCCGCGACCTGGATCTCGGGCACGCCGCAAGTCGCCTTGCTGCCATGCTTGATTGCGTTGTCGAGTAGATTGGCAATGGCTTGTGCCAGTAGTTCCCGATTGCCAAAGATTTCGAGCTCTTCATCCGTTTCCACGATGCAGGCGATCCCAGCATCTTCGGCGACCGGTTCGTAAAGCTCCACCGCATCGTGCACGAGCTCACCCAAATCAAAGCTTGTCATCGTATCGCGCATGGACCCTGTCTCCGCACGGGCAATGGCGAGCAGTGAATTGAAGGTCGACAGGAGATGATCCGCATCAGCAATGGACCGCTCCAGCTCTGTCCGCACATCTTCTGACGAGCCCTCCTGCATCATCGCCATTTCAAGACGCGTTCTGAGGCGGTTTAGCGGGCTTCTGAGATCATGAGCCACATTGTCGGTCACTTCACGCATGCCAGTCATCAGACTTTCAATCTGCTCCAGCATCTCATTCAGGTTTTCAGCAAGCTGATCGAACTCATCCCCTGAACCTGCAACGGAGACACGCTGGGAGAGATCACCGCGAATAATGTTACGGCTGGTTTGATTGATCTCGTCAACGCGGGCCAACATGTTGCGACTGATAATGACGCCCCCAACGAGCCCTAGCGCTACGGTGAGCGCAATTGCCCAGGCAAGGGATGAGGTAATGAGGTTTTCGATGCTACGCAGCTCCTGCACATCACGCCCTACCAGGAGGAAGGACCCATCAGGCAGCGGGAAGGCGCGCGCGCGCGCGGAATGAACTTCAGAGCCTTCCATGGTGAGCCGATTGTACTGAAAGTCCATCCAACCATCCGGACCAGGGTCAACACCTGGCCGGCGGCCCAGATTGCCTGCCAGTACGCTGCCCTTGGCATCAACCAGCAGATAGAGGCTCTGCCGTGGGTCGCGGCTCCGCTGAATGACGATATGCACGAGCTGGGCAAGGCCACCCTGGGCATATTGCTCCGCAAGACCTGTGATCTCTGCCTGTACCGCTTCGTCGGACTGGCGTGCCAAGAAACCTGCGGTGTTCCAGTACACATACCCCAGAAGCGCAATCGCAGAGGTTGCGAAAAGCGCGAGATAGATCAGCGCCAACCTGAAGGTGGTCGTATTTAGAAGATTACCCTGCTGCACGTAGCGAGTATCCGGCACCTCGGATCGTATGCAAGAGGGGAACGTCGAAATTCTTATCTATTTTCGACCGAAGCCGAGAAATATGCACGTCGATCACATTGGTTTGGGGGTCAAAATGATATTCCCAGACATTCTCCAGCAGCATGGTCCGGGTGACGACCCTGTCTGCATTTTTCATGAGATATTCAAGTAAGCGGAATTCGCGGGGTTGAAGATCGATTTCTGTGCCTGCCCTGATCACTTTACGGGCAAGCAGGTCAATCTCGAGATCGCCCACCTGGAGCTTGGTTTTCACCTGATCCGGGTTTGAGCGGCGCACCAGAACTTCTATGCGGGCGAGCAGTTCCGCGAAGGCATAGGGCTTGGTGAGATAGTCATCTCCGCCTGCCTTCAAGCCCTTGATCCGGTCATCCACTTCACCGAGTGCGCTTAAAAACAGGACAGGTGTTTCATTGCCTTGTTCACGGATCGTGGAGACGACGCTCAGGCCATCACGTTTGGGCAACATACGGTCAACGACCAGCACGTCATAAGGCGCCGACATGGCGAGCGTCAGTCCGTCATCTCCATCAGCAGCATGGTCCACTGTGTGGCCGCTTTCTTTCAGGCCTTTAACGAGATAGGCCGCTGCCTCAACATCGTCCTCAATGACCAGTACCCGCATGTTCTCGCTCCCCTCCGCCTCTGTTTCCGCGTTGTCCACGTTTTTGGGCGGCTCGCCCAAGTGTAACGCGGAAGTGGGCTGGCTGGCGAGTGTGGTGGATGAAACAGACATGGCTTATCTCCAAAAATTGTGGTCACGACGGCGTTCTGCAGGGGACAAAGGGTGCCGCCGTGACCAATCAGGTTCCCTCACCTGATGATTGCTCGACCCGCGGGTGCGGATCGAAACCGGTATGGATTCAGGTTTCCTGTAGGCGCAGCGCCACGAAGCGCTGCCCCGCATCAGACCGAACCAAGAGCAAGACAGATTTCCGATCCTGCTCTTTTGCATTTGCAATGTCGTTTCTGACATCTGACAGGTGCTCCACAGGCTCACCTGCCACCTCAACGATAATATCTCCGGGACGCAGACCCTTTTCTGCAGCCTGGCTTGCCGGTTTCACAGCCCGGATCACGACACCTTCTGGACTTTCGGCCAGCGCCAATCCCAGTCCATCAAGGAGGCCATCTTCGGCTGGCTCGCTCAGCGCCGCTGATTGGCGTTCTTCTGGATAGGCACCGATTTCCACGTCGACGGCCTGGCGATCACCGTCGCGCCACAGATTGAACTGCGCTGTATGGCCTGCCTTAAGGGCGGCAACCGCTTTGCTGACATCCTTGGGCGTTTCCATAACGGTGCCATCGATGGAATAGATAACATCACCGGGCTCAAGGCCGCCCGCTTCGGCAGGACTTCCCGCCACTACCTGCGCAATCAGCGCCCCTTCGTCTTCGGATAGACCGAGCGTCTCAGCAATCTCCGGGCCGACCGGCTGGATCGCAACGCCCAACCACCCCCGTTCGACCCGGCCGTTCTCACGAAGATCCGCAATCACGTCTGAAGCGACATTTGCGGGGATGGCAAAGCCAATGCCGACATTGCCGCCGGTTGGAGAGAAGATGGCTGTATTCACACCGACCACATTGCCACTCAAGTCAAAGGTTGGTCCGCCGGAGTTTCCCTGGTTGATGGATGCGTCGATTTGAATGAAATCATCATAAGGACCTGCGCCAATGTCGCGCCCGCGGGCCGACACAATACCGGATGTGACTGTGCCACCAAGGCCGAAGGGATTGCCCACGGCGACAACCCAATCCCCTACACGAAGGTCATCGGTTTCCTTGAAAGACACGAAAGGAAGGTCTTCGTCGGTCTCGATTTTGAGGAGTGCCAAATCTGTCTTTTCATCTGTGCCCACAATCTCTGCCTTGACCTCGGTGCCGTCTTTGAACACGACGGAGACTTCAACACCCTTGTCGACCACGTGATGGTTGGTGACGATGTAGCCATCTTCAGAAATCACAAAGCCAGACCCTTGAGCCTGTGGACGCGGTCCGCGACGCGGGGCACCCTCATCACCGCCTTGCTCACCGGGGCCTTCGCGGAAAAAGCGCTCAAAGGGATGTCCCGGCGGGAAGCCTTGCCGCGGACCTGATGCCGCCGCGGGCACCTGCTGCACGACCTGAATGCTCACAACGGCGGGGCTGACTTGTTCCACCATGTCGGCGAACCCTGCCATCGGCAAACCTGGGGAAGATCCGGTTTGGAGCGCCCTTACGCTGCTCTCAGCAGAGACCGGGCGATCAAGTGATGCGACGCCGAAGCCGATAATGGCAGCTGCGCCGACAGCGGCAATGAACGTGCCTTTGTTGCAGAAGAAGCTCTTATTGTTGGTGTCATCGGATCGAGGCATGTTGAGGGAACTCCGTAAAAATTGTTCCTCATAAACATGGGGATGCCTGTCTTACCGTCACCTGAACGGCCCATTACTTTTCGTTTAGCGCAGCGCCGCCTTCTTGCCACAATTGAAATCGTATCGGCGGTTTCTCTAGGCTTTCAGGCTTGTGACGACTTCAATGTCGGCTTCAAGCGTTCGGTGGACTGGACACTTATTCGCGATCTCGACAAGTTTCGCGCGCTCTTCCTCGCTCATGTCTCCCTCAATCGAGAGCTCGCGCCGCATCACATCAATCTTCTGATTCCCTTCTGCTGCACATTCTTCACAATCATCCGCATGCACTTTGTCATGGGAGAGAGTTACGCCGAGCTTAGTAGCGTTGATGCCCTTCCGCGCTGCATACATGCGCATCGTCATGGATGTACAGGCACCAAGGCCAGCGAGCAGCAGATCATAGGGCGCAAGGCCTGTATCATCACCACCTACTTTTTTGGGCTCATCTGCAAAGGTCTCGTGGTTGCCAATGCGCACAAGGTGCTGGAACTTGCCCGCACCTGTTTCTTCAACGGTCACTTTTCCCTTCTGAAGAGGAAGTAGGTTCGATGCAGCTGGTTCAGGAAGGTAGCGGGAGGCCCAAGCAGATAGGACGTCTGCGACGTAGATTGCATCCTGTTTGCGCGTGAGCAGATGGTCGGCATCATCAAGGGAAACGAAACTCTTCGGGTGCTTCGCGGTTGTGAAGATGTCAGCTGCATTGTCGACACTCACCTGCGCATCAAGGGGTGCATGAAAAACGATCAGGGCCTTTTTCAGCGTCGCAATTTTGTCCTGGAGAGTGGTTTCCGCGATGTCTTCCAGAAACTGCTTTTTGATCTTGAACGGACGGCCCGCCAGCGTGACCTCCGCTTCACCGTCGCGTTCGATCATTTCAATGTCGTTGGCGAAGGAGTCTGCGACATGATGTGCTGTTGAGGGTGCCCCAATGGTCGCCACAGCAACTGCTTCTGGAACATCACCAGCAGCTGCAAGTACGGCGGCTCCCCCCAACGAATGTCCAACCAGAATGCGGGGTGCTTCGTGCTCCGCGCGTAAATAATCTGCGGCCGCCACAAGATCTGCGACGTTTGATGAGAAATTCGTGTTGGCGAAGTCGCCTTCACTCATGCCAAGCCCGGTAAAATCAAACCTCAGCACCGCGATGCCGCGCTCTGCCAGAGCACCCGCTATCCGCGAGGCGGCGAATATGTCTTTTGAACAAGTGAAACAATGAGCAAAGAGCGCATAGGCACGGATTGGACCGATGGGACGGTCAAGGCGCGCTGCAAGCGTGTCCCCTTGAGAGCCTGAGAACGTGATTTTTTCTGAGCGTACAGAACCGGTCGCCATGGAGCCCTCCCAGGGTGCTTGCCAATAAGATCAGACGGGGCTCTGTTCGAGTACCGTCTTAACTTAAACTAGCATTCATATGGCGATATGGGCAGTAAGCCTCAATCGTTCCGAGGATCACGAGCGATCACAATTTCCTCAAGCTTGGCCTTTTCCGCGTCTGACAAGGGTACAGGTGCCCCCACCGCCTCCGGACGACGGCTGCGCACATACACCAGGACCGAGGCAATTCCGATGAGAAGGACTATGAAGGGTGCCAGCCACAGAAGCACCGTTCCTGCACGGAGCGGCGGACGCAGCAGGACAAACTCACCGTAGCGGTCAACAATGTAGGACAGGACTTCCGCATCCGTGTCACCCGCCTTTAGACGATCGCGCACAAGAACGCGAAGGTCTTTTGCCAATGGCGCGTCGCTGTCATCAATCGACTGGTTCTGACACACCAAACAACGAAGTTCCTGCGACAGACCTCGTGCCCGTTCTTCCAAAAGGGGATCATCCAGGCGTTCGCCAGGGTCCACTGCGGCGGCAGGACTTGCAACCACGAGCAGAACCAACAGCGCTGCCAGCCGCATCATGCCAGAACACCAGGTTTAGCATTACGGGCGCGCACTGGTGCGCCCACGCGGTAGCGTCGATCACTCAACGAGATCATACCGCCCAGGACCATAATCACAGCGCCGATCCAAACCCAGGGCACAAGCGGGTTCACATAGGCACGCACTGTCCACGCACCAGTGCCGGTCGGATCGCCTAGCACCACATAAAGGTCCGCCACCCAGATCGTATAAATCGCGGCTTCGGTAGTGGGCATTTCAGAGACCGGATAGACGCGTTTCTCGGGCGTGAGGGTCGCAATCTCTTTGCCATTGCGTTCGACAAGGAAAGATCCTCTGTCGGCGCGGAAGTTTGGCCCCTGATAGGATTCCACATTCTGGAACGTGACCGAATAGCTGCCCACCTCAAAGGTCGAACCCGGTGCCAAGGCTTCGATGACCTCCACCCGCCAGGAGGTAATTCCGACAATGCCAATCACCATCACGCCGACACCGGCGTGGGCCAGCGCCGTACCCCAGGCTGAGCGTGGCAAACGCCGGGCCTTGCCGAAGGCTTCCACCAGGGTCGCTCCACGGAACAGGCGCACGCGATAACCGATCTCTGAGAAAGCCCCGGCGATCAACCAGACACCCAGCGCAATCCCGAAAGGCGCGCCCCAGGGACCGTCATTCTGCCACATCCATGCGGCGGCAAGGCCGACAGTGCTCACGGCAGCAGCCACGCCAAGCCGCTGAGTAGCCCCCAGCACGTCCGCCCTCTTCCAGCCCAGCATCGGCCCAAAGGGAACCAGCAGCAGAAGTGGGATAACGATGGGCACAAAGGTGAGATTGTAGAACGGTGCCCCAACAGAAATTTTGCTTCCGTCAAAGGCATCAAGCGCCAGCGGGTAGAGCGTACCGACAAAAACCGCAACCGTCGCGGCAGTGAGCAGCAGATTGTTGACGATGAGTGCCGCTTCCCGACTTAAGGGTGCGAACAGGCCTTCGACCTTAAGCGCAGGTGCACGTAGCGCATAGAGTATCAACGCCCCACCGACGAAGAAGACGAGAATACCCAGGATCACCACACCGCGGGCCGGATCAACCGCGAAGGCATGAACGGACGTGAGCACGCCGGAGCGCACCAGGAATGTCCCAATGAGACTCAGTGCGAAGGTGAAGATCGCCAGCAACAAGGTCCAGCGTTTCAACGCACCGCGTTTCTCCACAACAATCGCCGAGTGAAGAAGAGCCGTGCCAAGCAGCCAGGGCATGAGTGACGCGTTCTCAACTGGGTCCCAGAACCACCAGCCGCCCCAGCCGAGTTCGTAGTAAGCCCACCAGGAGCCCATGGCGATACCAAGAGTCAGTGCGCACCAGGCGGCCAGCGTCCAGGGCCGCACCCAACGAGCCCAGGCAGGATCAACCTTGCCTTCCAGCAAAGCTGCCACAGCAAAGGAGAAGGCTATCGAGAAGCCCACATAACCCGCATAAAGGAAGGGTGGATGAAAGGCGAGCGCAGGGTCCTGCAAAATAGGATTAAGGCCATTTCCATCAAACGGTGCCGGGTCAAGGCGCAGGAACGGGTTTGACGTAAACAGGAGAAACATGAGGAAGGCGGCGCCGATCAGCCCCTGGACACCCAGCACGCGGGCCCGTAACCCATCGGGCAGATTGTCGCCGAAGAAGGCAACTGCGGCGCCGAATGTTGCGAGGATCAGCGTCCACAGCAACATGGAGCCTTCATGGTTTCCCCAGGCGCCGGTGAGCTTATAGATCAGCGGTTTGGCGCTGTGGGAGTTCGCGGTCACGAGGGACAAGGAAAAGTCTGACACAGCAAAGGCATAGACAAGAGCAGCAAATGCGAGTGTCAGCAAAACGAACTGCGCCCGCGCTGCCGGCACCGCAAGCCGCCCAAAGGTTGCGTTAAACGGCATGCCGAGGAGCGGACCGAAGGCCTGCACCAGGGCGACGCCTAGTGCCAAGACCAGGACAAAGTGGCCGAACTCCGCAATCATGGATAGGCCCCCTGCCCGTAAGTCTCACTGTGGGGTGCTTCTGCCCCGTCGCCCTGCCAATTGCCGTTCCGCTTCAGCGCATCCGCGACTTCTGGCGGCATGTAGTTTTCATCATGCTTGGCGAGGACGGTGTCGGCGTCAAATTTCAGGTCTGCTTGTAAAACACCTTCGGCCACCACGCCTTGACCCTCTCGAAAGAGATCCGGCAGGATGCCGTCATAGGTCACAAAAAGGGTTTGGGAGAAATCGGTGACCTGAAAGCGGACGAAGGTCCCCTCGCCGCGCACAATACTATCTTCAACAACCAATCCGCCGATGCGCATACGCGTTCCCTGTTCCACATTCTGCTCCACAATGTCGGCAGGACTGTAGAAGAAGACAATATTATCGCTCAGGGCATAGAGCACGAGACCAACGGCCAGGCCCAGAATACCGAGGCTGGTGCCAATCAGGGTGGCGCGGCGCTGCTTACGCGTCATGGTTCCTCACACATATCGGGATGGCGACCAGGACGCCCTCCGTTCTTTGCTTCAGGTATACCGTCGGTCAGGCTGGTCGCAAACCGGCAAATCGCCGCGCATGAGGTGTTCAAAACCCTAGCGCTGCACGGGTTATTGGCCCCACAATCCCGTCAACGCCAAGCCCCAGCTCCTGCTGTCGCTCCCGCACGACCCGCTCCAGGCTCGCATCAAAGATCCCATCCACATTGATGGCATATCCCGCTTTGATCAGGGCTTCTTCGAGCGTCCGGACATCTGCCCCACTCATCGGTGGGTCTGTGAGTTTTAGGGTCCTAAGACCAGCATCCTCTGCTGTTACGCGGACAGGTGGCGCCACATCCAACGCATCGCGGTCGATGCGCACGCCCCGCGCCGTAAAGGGCAGATCAAGGGCCCAATTGCCCGCGTCCATCAGCGCCAAAAAAGTATCCATACGGTAGACGGTTTTTTGCAGGAGGCGGTTTCGATGGGAGGCCAACCAGTCCCTGCGTTCGCTGACATAATGCTTAATCCAGGAGCGTGCATTCGTCTCACTGGGGTGCCCATGTTTCTCCAAAGTGCGGTTTTTGATGAACCGCCACGAGCCATGGATGTGGCTGTCATAAACCACGGCAATGGCGAGGGGGTCGGTCAGGCCCAATGCGTCTGCCGCACGCGCCGCTGGGGCCCAATAAGCGTCATCAAAAAACCGATCCTGCTCTTCCTGCATAACCGGGTCATTGCCCGCCGCCTCCAGCAGGCCTTTCAGCGTCGCATCAAAATCGAGACTGACGTCCATGTCGCTGAGCCGTTGGAGATAAGGTTCAAGATGATGCCCGAAGGCCGCCCCTGCCGCGGTCACGTAACGCTTAATAAGTAGATGCAGATTGCCCGATGCCAGCGTGGTCTGTGCGCGACCATAGGTCAGATGTCCGGTGTCGCCCGGTAGCAGAGTGACCTTTCCATAGTCTCCCAGGACCGCTCCTGTTTCGAAGATATTGACAACCGCCTGCGCGGCTTTCTTTTCTATGTCGTTCATCGGCATGTCCGCTCCTTAGCCCTCACCTAGTTGACCAGAACCCGCAATTTGTGACTTCATACCGCAGAATAGGGGCGGTATGAGGATAGGGGATAGAATGAATTTGTCACGATTACTGTTTGGATGGGGTGCCCTGGCACGCATCGTCCTCACCGGACTTCTTGCGCTTTCTCTGGCGGCCTGCTTCCCCACATCTGAGCACCCCATCGCACTGAGTGGTGAGAGCGAAGCTCCCGACATCTTCTCAGGCATTTGGGACGGAGGTCTCGGCGATGGTAAGGCGACCCTCATTTTTATGGAAGGCGCAGAAGACGCAGCCCCCTCCCCGCGGTTTACGGGACTCATCATTCGTCACAGAGAGGGGAAACCTTCAATCAATGAAGGCTGGCTTGAGTTTGAGGCGGAGGCCACGGAAATCCGGGGAGAGGTTTTTCTTTCCGCTCTCCTGAAGCGCCTTGATGGCAAGCCTACCGAGGCGGACGAAGAGGGATACTACCTGTTTCGGGTTCTGATGGCCGGAGACGACATGTCCGTTACGACCCTTGATGATCGCGTTATGGTTGAGCTTCTCAATCGGGGCGCACTTGAGGGCACCATTTCAAGCTCTGTCGGTCTTCAGGCAATCCGGATCACATCCGACAGCATTGGTCTTCGTGCATTCCTGGTGAATGCAGATCTGGACGAAGTCTTTTCCGAACCGTTTGCGCGCTTTACTCGTCAGCGTTAGGTGCGTTTTGTGTCGCCAGGATGTTTTCTGCGGCCCGGACCTGTGCCTCAACGGCCTCAGCCCAGGGTGCTCCCTCAGGTGCCTCCGCCAGCAAGGCCTGCCAGTCCGACAGTGCGTCCGCAATATCGCCGCGTTGTGCTTTAGCAAGCGCCAGATAGAAACGCGCCCGTGCATGCGCTGGGTCTTCACGCAGCGCTGCCTCGAATGCCTGTCGCGCGGGCGGCGGCACCATGCCATCGCCTGACAGGGTAAGCGCTTCGCCAAGACCGGCAAGCGCGTCGGCATCCCTGCCTTCCAGCTGCATAATCGTCCCGAAGGCGTTGATCGCATCGCTATATCGACCAAGCTGCATGTAGACCGGCGCAATTAGCCGCCAACCGGTTGCATCATCGGGTTCTTGCTTGAGTTGTTCCTCTAGGCGGGCGACCAGACCTTCAACTGGCAGCTGATCGAGGGGTTGTTCCAACCGTTCTGTGTATGGCTGTCCGGGCAGTCCGGGCGACCCCATTGCAAGATAGGTCGCCAGTACGCATAGGGGCAGCACGCCTGCGATGGCCACCAAAAGCACCCTGCCCCGTCCAGGATCGACACTCGGCGGTTCGTCCCTGCCGCTGTCAGCGGCAGCTAGCAGGCGGCGCGATATTTCGATCCGCGCAGAGGTCGCCTCCGCTTCCGGCAAGACCCCTTTCTCAACATCCCTGTCGAGTTCTTCCAACTGGTCCTGATAGACGGCGATGCCTGCTTCGCGATCACCATGCAACTTTCCTTCGCCAAGCACAGTTCGGAGAATATATGCGATTGTCGCAGCGGTAACGGCTGCAAACAGAAGCCAAAGCAGCATCTCTTGGGAGCTTAGGGGCACCGACAATCTCCAGCACAGAATGTTTTTCAGAACCGTGGTGTCGATTGTATAGAGGGTCAATCCGCTCGCGTCACCCTATGGCCGGCCTCAGAAATCGTTGCCGCCTGTTACGAGTTAACGCTGCGTGCTCAGGCACTCACTGTTTCAGGCTCATTTTGATCAGCCGGTGCGTCAATTCGCTCCAGGGGAAGATCAATCAGGACGCTTGTGCCTTCGCCCCTAGCGCTTTCGATCATCAGTTTCCCGCCATGAAGTTCCGTCAGGCGTCGGGCCAGCGGGAGGCCCAGACCTGTGCCTTCATAGGTGCGGGTCAGCGTGCCATCAATCTGACGGAAGGGCTCCAGCGCTTCTGGAATGTCTTCCGGTGCCATGCCAATACCCTGGTCGATCACCGCGATCCGCAACGCGGTTTCCGTCTCCGTCACATCAACACGGACGGTGGTTTTCTCACGGGAAAATTTAACCGCATTGGATAGGAGGTTGATCAAGATCTGTTTGAGCGCGCGCTCGTCGCAGCGCACCCCAAGACCATCTGCAACCGACCGTTCGAGTTTCACGCCTGCCTGATCAGCTCGGGTCGCTACGATCCGCATTACGGTATCAATCGTGTCTTCAATGCTCACGATTTCTTCCGCTAACTCAAACTTGTCGGCCTCAATCTTAGACAGGTCGAGAATATCATTGATGATATTCAGGAGATGGATGCCGGAGCTATGAATGTCCTGTGCATATTCCTTGTATCGCTCATTGCCCAGCTCGCCATAAATCTCACGATCCAGCGCTTCGGAGAAACCGATAATTGCGTTCAATGGTGTGCGCAACTCATGGCTCATATTGGCTAGGAATTCCGTTTTAGAGCGGTTTGCCGAATCTGCCACATCGCGGGCATCTCGCAGGCGCTCCTCCTCTTCGCGACGATGGGTGATGTCATGGAGCGCAATTAGGATTGTCGGCGCGCCGCGATAGCGCATGGCGGAGCTCGTTACGTTTACCCAAAGATGTCGACCATCTGCGGATTCAATTGCGATCTCTGCTGGTTCCCGCGCGCTCAAGAACGTCTTCATGTCTTTAAACTGGTTTTCCACCATGCGCGCTTTGATAACCTTTTGAAGGTCCAGCGTCTTCATTTCATCCCGACCGACGCCAAGCAGATCACAAGCTGCCCTGTTTCCCAGTTGAATTTTTGTTTCACCCGGGTGGACAAGAACCAGTGGCAAAGGCGCGGCGCGGAACACGCCTTCGAAACTGCGCTCATTCGCCCGCGCTTCCGTCTCAGCCACCTGACGCTCAGCTATTTCCTCGGCCAACCGCCCAGCCATGGTCTTGTGGTGTTCCATGGACAGATATTCGGTCCGACGCAAACGTCCCCACAACCTCCCCAACTGGATGCCAACAAAATTGACCGTAATGCACATAACAGACAAGACTGCTACACCATAGAGCGAGATGTCTGGTGTCATGCCAATGGTCACAACAAGGGCAATGCTACTGACGACACCGACCAATGCGTTCAAATGCAACCGGTTTGGGACAGCAATGTAGTAGGCGAACAAGATGACGATTGTCGCCACCGCCATATCGCGGACAGGCGATGTGCCAATAACCGAGGACATAAGAAAAACAGTGAAGAGGTAAATCTGCGTAAAAGTCACGCTTGCGTAGAACGCTTTGGGATCTCTGCCGTCAGAGAACAGGACAACAGGTACAAAAGCGACGATCAGTGTCAGCAAACGCAAAGCAACGAGCTGGAGAAAGGCTTGCGACAACCCAAGCGTGATATAGTCAACACCGGCAGCCACCATGAAAACGAGCCCGGCCAACATGATGGCTCGGCTTCTGGCAACAACCTCACCCCAGGTGTCTTTCACAAAGCGCGCTTCCAGCGTCCGGTCTTCAAATTCCCCATCCCAGCGGTAAACAGGCTGGTCCGAATTTGTGTCGACCGGTTGTGTAATTTTTGTTGTCGACATGGTGCTCACTCAACCCAATGCAGGCTCAAGGCCTTCACTAAACCCCCGCTATCCCAGCGTTTGTCGAGAGTACCTGCAGGACCGAAAAGATTTGGTTATGGCGAAAGAACAATTTTCAATAAAAAACGGTCGATCTGCGCGAGGGCGATCGGGAGCGCTATAGTGAGCTTCTGTTAACGATACGGACCGCGATTCCCCGCGGTTTCCACAGGGAGTGATGACGTGTCAGGGGTATTAGACGGGATAAAAGTTCTGGATTTTGGGCGCTATATTGCTGGTCCCTATTGCGCGACCTTGCTCGCTGACATGGGTGCTGACGTCATCCGCATCGAAAAACGCGACGGGAGTGAGGACCGGTTTGTCCAACCAGTGGTGCCCGATGCCGCTCCTGGCGAGGGAGGTGAAGGGACCATGTTCCTTCAGCTCAACCGAAACAAGCGCGGCATGACGCTGGACCCGATGTGCGACAAGGGTCGGGAAATTGTCGCGCAACTTGTCGCTGAAGCCGATGTGGTGGTGGCGAACCTTCCGCCTCAAACACTGGCTGCCATGGGTCTTGATTATGAAACGCTCTCGGCCACCAATCCCAAAGTCATCCTGACAACGGTCTCTGCCTTTGGACATGGTGGTCCCTATTCCAATCGGGTGGGTTTTGACGGGGTCGCGCAGGCCATGAGTGGCGCGGCCTATCTCACCGGGCGGGCTGATGAACCCACCAAGAGCTATGCGCCCTGGGTTGATTTCGGCACGGCTGTTCTTTCTGCCTACGGAACAATGGCCGCCCTGATGGCGCGACAACAAACGGGCAAAGGCCAAATGGTCGAAGGCGCGTTGCTCGCCACGGCGCTTAACTTTTTCAACTTCCATCTGATCGAACAGGATCTGCGCGGCACCAACCGAACAGCCATCGGCAATCGCAGTCCCTATGCAGGTCCGGCAGATTGTGTGCAAACCAAAGACGGATGGATCTTCGTCCAGGTGATCGGCGACCCGCTCTTCAAACGATGGGCGAAACTGATGGGGGAAGACACGTGGCTATCAGACCCGCGGTTTGCTGATGATTTGAAGCGGGGCGAACACGGCGAAATCCTCAGCCAACGCACAGCAGACTGGGCCGCTCAATACACGATGGAAGAAGCACTGAACATTCTGGGGGACGCCCGCATCCCCGCAGGGCCCGTCTATTCTCCGGCGCAAGCGCTTGAAGACCCTCATATTCAGGCGATGAAATACATGACCCCGGTTGATTTTCCGGGACTTCCCCATCCAGCCCCCGTGATGGAAACCCCCATCAAACTCTCCGATACACCTGGCGGTATCAGACACCGAGCGCCGTTGCTGGGGGAGCATACAGACGCCATCCTTACCGACCTGGGCTATAGCAGCGCTGCAATAGATGAGTTGCGTGCCCAGGGTGTGATCTGACGAACCTTGACGGGAGGACAAACCAATGCAGTTGCCCGATAATCTGCCCCACGTCTCTCTGATGGATGGCGTGACGCCATTACAAGAGATGCCACGTTTGCGGGAAGCGCTCATGTCCGACGGACACGCCTGCCCACGTCTCTATGTCAAACGGGATGACCTTACGGGCCTCGCCGGTGGTGGTAACAAAACCCGGAAACTTGAGTACCTCATCGGGGATGCGCTTGAAAAAGGCGCAGACACAGTCATAACGGCCGGTGCGCTGCAGTCCAATCATGCGCGCCAAACCGCGGCGGCCGCGGCCAAAATGGGCCTCGCGGCACATCTCATTCTGTTTGAAACAGTGCCTTACGGCGACCCTGCCTACAGCACCTCTGGCAATCTGCTGCTAGACAATATCCTCGGGGCTGAAATTCATCGGCAGGCAAAAGACGCGGATGCACGGGCCGTGTTTGAAGAGGTCACAGAAAAAATCCGCTCTGCAGGTGGCACGCCCTATCTCATTCCCGTTGGGGGCTCAAACGCTATAGGGTCGACCGCTTATGCGCGGGTTTTTCTGGAGATCCAAGACCAGGCGAAAGCCGCCGGGATACAGGTAGATCGCATCTTCCATGCAAATGGGAGCCTGGGAACGCAGGCGGGCCTTCTTGCAGGCCGGGCGCTGGCAAACGGCGGCTCGAAAGTGGATGCGGTGAGTGTGTCCAAACCAACCCGGGAAGCACTGCTCGGGGAACTCCTGGACATCGCGAACCAGACGTCGGAGCGCATTGGCGGCGGCCCTGTCAGCGACGAAGACGTGCACGTGGATTTTCGGCACCTTGGCGACGGATACGGCCTTCCGACTGAGGGGATGGTCTCAGCAGTCGAGTTGGTCGCACGCACTGAAGGCATTCTGCTCGACCCTGTCTATACAGGAAAAGCTATGGCGGGCATGATTGCTGCAATCCTGAATGGAGAAATTGGCGAGACCGAAACAATCGTCTTTCTGCATACAGGAGGTATGCCAGGCCTCTTCGCCTATCCAGCAGAATTCAGATCTAAATAATACACCACTCGATGCACAAAACGTCAGGCTGATGCTTGGAGTGCAACACGTCCGCGCTTGAGCAAGGTCGCAGCACCTGCCCGACCTGTCAGCTGCTCAGCGACCTCTGCAGCGAATTCCAAATAGGCTTCGGCATGCTCTGCCGTGTCTGCCTCGCAATGGCGCATCTCTTCAAGGATGGCATCCTCATACGTGACCATAAAGGCCTCAAGCTCAGGCAGTAGTTTGTCAAAGGCCGCCTGTGCACCAATAGATTGCGCCAGATCCTTGGTCTTCAGCACAAACTTAAGTTCGCGACGGATACGCGAGAGTTTCTCGTCGTCCGGCATGTGAGATATGTCGACGCGTCGCGGCCCGGAGCGCCCAAACCCGCCAATTCTCTGCAGCGGAAGTGCTGCGCCTAAGTCTTTTGGATAGTGGGCAAATTCATCACTGATGGCTGTGGATATAACATTGCGCGCTTTCAACAAGCGTTGTCCCCAATTGCCAATCCTCAGCAACTCGATTTCCCGCGTGATCCCTTTGGAGAGTTCGGAAAACTCAATGATCTGCAGGTGCAATTCTTCAAGGTCAGACAGACCAGGTCGCAAATTCTCAAAATAGGAGGCAATCATCTCCAGGCGACGAATAAGACGCTCCCCGAGGATCGAAAAATCCGTCCTGGAGATCATCGTGTCGTCATTCTTCTGTGCAACCTTGCGCGCGAGACGCAGGATCTGCCACGGACAATCTAGGCGCCCCATCACCGCGAGAGCGAGGTAAATTGCGCGGTCCGGGTCCCGCTCATACAGATCATTGTAGAGGTCACGTACGTCTGAGACCATTCGATCATCAAATGCCCTGATGTGGCGTGGCACGCTTTCCTGCATCTCCTGCATTTCATCAAGGATCACAAAAACATCTGCCACTTCGCGCGCATCAGCGACGACATCGTACCCCCCCAAACGGGAAGCCGTCGCGTTTGCATATTTTGTATCAGTGTCACAGCGTTCTATTGCAGCCGTCATGGCTGACCCTGCCGCCTGCAATAAGACCGTCATCGCAGCATGCAAGGCTTCCTTGTCGGCGCTTGCGATGTGTTTTTCGACCCGAGTCGCCATCGCAGGGAAGGTGTCTGGAATGAGCTCATTTGTGATCCAGTTCCAGATCGGTTCGACCGAACTGCGTGGGATCAGCCCCGCTTCCTTTTCTTTCCGGACACCATCAAACAAGAAATCTTCGAAGGGGGCGGTGAAGAGGCGCAGGTCCGTCAACGCGCCATCACGCTTGCCTTTCATCTTGGCAAGCGCAGGGCCGAGAGCAGCACGAATTTCTTCAATTGGCAGACCGAGATGAGTCGCCGGAAGCGCTCCGCTTTCGACGGCATCCATCAGCTTCACGGCTGCCGGAGGCGGCAGGTCCGAAAGAAACTGTCTGAGTGCATCGGTCTTCGTCACAACCAACCTTCCAAATCGCTCCTTCACGCGCGGCTTCATTGTGCAGCCGCACGGGCGCCCGGACCGGGAGCGTCCGAACCATAGTTTTATGTTGTCATGTTTAACAATCTGTTCACAAACCGAAGACTCGCCCACGAAAAAGGCCGCAGAATCAAGGTTCTGCGGCCTAAATCATTCAGATGTGAGGTTTTTACTGCATGCGCTCGATGATAACCGCAGGAGCCATGCCGCCAGCGGCACACATGGTGACCAGACCGAACTGCTTGTCCTGGCGTTCAAGTTCATCGACCATCGTGCCAACCAGGATAGAGCCCGTCGCACCGATCGGATGTCCAAGGGCCATCGCTCCGCCATTCACGTTCACTTTTTCGCGGTCGAGATCTAGATCGCGGATGAACTTTTCGGTCACAACAGAGAACGCCTCATTGATTTCAAAGAGATCAATGTCTTCCAGCTTCATACCAGCCTTTGCAAGCACTTTTTTCGCTGCAGGGACAGGTGCGTTCAGCATCAGCGTTGGGCTGTCACCCATATTGGCCATTGCAACGACGCGCGCGCGTGGCTTCATGCCGTTTGCTTTTGCATATTCAGGTGACGCCAGAAGAAGAGCTGCGGCGCCGTCTACAACACCAGAAGAGTTACCAGCATGGTGGACATGATTGATCTTCAGGTCCGGATATTTCGCAGTTACGAGCTTCCGGAATGTTGTGCCGTCTTCATCCAGCTCAAAATCGGCAATCGCTTCAAAAGAAGGCGCGAGGCTTGAAAGACCTTCCATTGTTGTCTGCGGGCGTGGGAATTCTTCCTTGTCCAAAGCCAATGTGCCGTCTTCGTGATGCACAGCCACAAGAGACTTGTCGAAGTGTCCGGCCTTGATCGCTGCATCCGCACGTTGCTGACTGACAAGCGCCAGCTCATCCAACGCCTGGCGCGGAATGTTCTCTAACGTTGCAATGGCGTCGGCGCACACACCCTGGTGTGGCTGTGGATGCTCGTGACGCAGGCGTTTATTGCCATTGTCCATGAAAGGCGAACCGCCTTTGTTCATGCTGCCAAAGAGCGACATCATTTCTGTACCACCGGCAATCGTCATGTCTTCCATGCCAGACATGATGTTTGCTGCTGCAATGTTTACCGACGTGATGCCGGAGCCGCAGAAACGGTCGAGGGTCATGCCGCTGGACCGAACGTCGTAGCCAGCATCCAATGCTGCCATACGACCCAAGTCACCAGACTGCGGGCCCTTCTGCGAGCTTGTACCCCAGACGATGTCGTCAACTTCTTCGGTCTTAATGTCATTGCGCTCTTTAAGCGCCTTCAAGACTGTAGCTCCAAGCTGCTGCGGGTGAATTTCCGCCAGCGCGCCCTTGCCTACTTTGCCGATGCCGCGGGGTGTGCGGCAGGCGTCGATAATCCATGCTTCGCCCATGTTTCTCACCCTTTTTTGTTTAGACCAGATTGGCACGTTTTTTATTACGAACGTTTGGGATAATGCGTTCCGGCCTCCCTCGCAACCGCTCTCGAGCCGCCATTTTCATTGACGCAGGGGCGCCTTAAGACTGTTCTCCAAAAAATTTGGCCGGGTGCCACAAGAATGGGCTGTTTTTCGCCAAAATCTGTCAAAACAGGTACATTGGACGCAATTGAAAACCCCTTTCGGGCGTGGAGGCACATGTGTTCGGTAGCTTAGTTTCAGACCTGCAAGCGCAGCTCACACGAGAGATCTGGGCAAAGCCGAAAGAGGACGATCCGTTTTTTCGTCGCCCGCTTGTGGTTGCAGCTCAGATTTTGTGGGTCGTCATTCGTGATCTTTTGACCGGCCAAGCTAATCTCAGGGCAATGAGCCTTGTCTACACAACGCTGCTCGCCATCGTACCGGTGCTGGCTTTGATGTTTGCTATCCTCAAAGCGTTCGGTGTCGATGATCAGATTGAGACCTTTATGCTTGAATTCCTGGCGCCGATGGGTGCGCAGGGTGTAGAGATTACAGAGAAGACCATCGCCTTCGTTCAGCAGGTCAATATCTCCGTCTTGGGTTCCGTCGGTCTGGTCTTTCTCATCTACACATTGATTTCTCTTATCCAGAAGATTCAGGCCGCTTTCAATTCAGTCTGGCAGGTCACAGCTGATGGCTCTTTGGCGAAACAGATGGCGGCCTATGTGAGTGTTGGATTGCTCGGGCCGCTGGTCCTGTTCCTCGCGATCGGGGTAATCGCTACCACCGCCAGTTCGTTTCTGATGGACACACTGGGCGCGTTCGGACCCGTCAGAGTGGCGATTGAAGAAGCAAGCAAGCTTGTTCCCTTCATCATGACCATGAGTGCTTTTGCGTTTCTCTACCTCGTTGTCCCTAACACACGCGTGAAAGTGTCAGCCGCACTTGTTGGCGGCGCGATTACAGGCCTCATGTGGGTCGCAACCGGCTGGGCTTTTGCGACCTTCGTTGTGACGTCAGCTCGCTACGCGGCTATCTATTCAGCTTTTGCCAGTGTCGTCCTGTTCATGATCTGGCTCTATGCGGCCTGGCTAATCGTCCTGGTCGGGTGCTCGGTCACCTACTATTTCCAGAACCGGGCGCATCTGTCGCCGGAGTCGGGCCTCATGCGCCTGACGCTTGATCAGGTGAAGCGGACCTGCCTTGTCCTCCTCACAGTGATTCACCGCTCCTTCCACACCGGTGATACATCCTGGACCAGCGCACGCCTCTCGCGTCGGCTCGGCATTCCGCCTCAAACGGTGGAGCTGATCGCTGACCCTCTACGCCGTGCGGGTCTCGTTGCCTGGGCAGGCGCAGACAAGCGTCTTGTCCCAACCAAACCTGCTGACATGACCCAAGTGAAAGAAGTCCTCAGCATTATTGCGACAGACGACCATCGCGGCGCTGCGGACGACACCACGCTTGGCTCCGATGTCTCTGTGGACGCGCTTCTGCAATCCCTTACTGAGGCTGAAAGCACTGTTTTGAAAGAAGCAACGATTGCGGACCTGATCGCGAAAGAGTCTGCGGGACCTTAACTTTTTCGAAGCGCCAAAAACGTGGTCACCAAAGCCAATGCCGCCGGAAGCGCCTGAACGAAGAGGATGGTTTCGCTCGCCGTCGCCGCGCCGTAGACCCCGGCGACAATGACGCAGAGCAGGAAGAAGATGATCACATCTGTCTTGCCTGCCAACACGCCCCAGAAGAGACCTGCTGCCAAAAAGCCATTATAAAGCCCCTGATTGGCGGCCAGCACAGCCATGGTCGCGGAGTCTTCCGGCGTGGTCCCAAAAATATCTCGCCCGACGGGATGATCAAAATAGAACATTTCCAGGACAAGGAATGCCACGTGAATTACGGCAACAAGCAGGGAAAGAAGGCGTGCGGTTATTTTCATGTCCAAAGCGTGCCATCAGGAGCTGCGTCTGTCCATATTTTCTCCTATCTGACATTGAGCAAACAAAAACGCCGCCCAGACTTTTGAGGTCTGAGCGGCGCCCGATTGGCAGAAATGTTTTGCGAGGAGGAGACTACATAACCTGCCATTGACCATCAGGCTGGCGACAGGCAGTTCCGTATGCCTGTTGAGGTTCGCCACCGATGTAAACGGTTTGCTGATATTCGCGGCAATATCCTTGTGCGGACTTATAGGACCGACCCGGAGACACGGTACCGTAATTTCCGCTGTCATCATTGTACCAGTCTTGCTCGTAGCCCGTTTCCATCGCACGGGTCGAGGCATAGGACATTTGTTGACGATCCCGACCGTCAAGGCTGCGGCCAACGCCCTGGCCCAGAGCCGCACCCGCGACTGCGCCAACGCCCGTCGCGATCAAACGACCACTGCCGGACCCGAATTGGGAGCCCACAAGTCCGCCGGCAATAGCCCCGATGATGGTCCCAGCACCTTCGCGCGGTC
The DNA here is from genome assembly GCA_032881465.1 of Parvibaculaceae bacterium PLY_AMNH_Bact1. Taxonomy (NCBI): domain Bacteria; kingdom Pseudomonadati; phylum Pseudomonadota; class Alphaproteobacteria; order Hyphomicrobiales; family Parvibaculaceae; species Parvibaculaceae bacterium PLY_AMNH_Bact1. Next base: position 1,069,651 of record CP126168.1, on the reverse strand, counting down.
CTGCACCATGGGCATAACAGCCTGTGAGAGAAACGGCGATGAGGCCCACCGTGGCCAGCTTGGCGATTTTCATAACGAACCCCGTTGTTCGGTTGATCAAAACTTTTCTAGATGACGTGTTCCCGGACGGAAAACCGCAAAAAGTGATTGGGCACTTTTCCTGGTAACGCTCTAGCGTGGGATCAAGAATACGCGCATTGGTTTGATCCACCCGTGAACATGCCGTTCATCTGGTGTTCATGTAAAAATGGCTGAAACCAGGGAAAAATTAGACTCGGGGGAGCGTAATCTCGGCGCGAAGGCCGTTTTGTTCACTTTCAGACAGGCGCAATTCGCCGCCATAAAGCTCTGCTGTTTCACCGACAATATTGAGTCCCAGGCCTGAGCCCGGTACCGCCTCGTCCAAGCGCTCGCCGCGTTTCAAAACCTGGTCACGCTTTTCAGGTGGCAGGCCCGGACCGTCATCATCAACGGTAATGGTCAGCATCGGGATGGTTCCAGAGGTTGCGACCGCGGTAACCGAGACATTCTTCTCCGCCCACTTGCAGGCATTGTCGAGCAGATTGCCGACCATCTCTTCGAGGTCCTGCGCTTCGCCCTTAAAGCTCAGCCCCTCCTCCACCGACATCGCAACGGAGACAGCACGATCCTGATAGATGCGCTCCAGTGTTCGGGTAAGGCCTGCGAGCAAAGATTCTACCGGCGCAGAGGCGCCCAACACCCGTGCATTAGCGGCGGTACGGGCACGGGAGAGGTGATGTTCAATCTGCTGGCGCATCAGTCCGGTCTGATGGGTGACGGTATGTGAGAGCGGGCCGTCATCTTCGCGGGCTTCATTCGCCAGCACGCTTAAAGGTGTCTTCAATGCATGCGCAAGATTTCCCACATGGGTACGAGCGCGTTCCAACACATCGTTTGCATATTCCAGAAGAGAGTTCAGCTCGTTTGCAAGCGGTTCAATCTCTGAGGGAAAGTCTCCCTTGAGGCGCGTTTCATCGCCGGTGCGAATGTCATGAAGCCCTTGGCGCACACGATCTAAGGGGCGCAAGCCATATCGGACCTGAATAAGGAGGGCGATCAGAATACCCGCCCCGATAACACCAAGCGCAGCTGCCAGAAGGCCACCGAATTCGTCAATCTGTTCGTCCAACTTGGAGATATTGCCGGCCACTGCAAAAGACACTTGTGCATCCAGACCCGGCAATCGCACGACCCGCTCCACCACACGCAAAGGTTGGTTTTCGGGCCCCAAACTACGACCTGTCAGGAGTTTGTCTTGAGGGGCATCACTGCCGGTCAGGTCTCGGCTGGGCGTGCGCAGCGCCTGATCAAACAGAGACCGAGAGCGTAAGGGGGTTTGTTTGCCATCCACCGCTTCAGGTTTACCATCGCCGATCACCCGAACCTGCCAATACCATCCGGAATAGACCCGCTGAAAACGTGGGTCACTCAACTGTCTGGTGAGGGCCAGTTCACCGTCAGCGCTTACCTCAATGGCAGCAATCAGACTATCAAGAATGGCATCAAGGTTGGCGTCGAACGTGTCTTCCACCGATTGGCGGAAGACAGATGACAGGGCGAGCCCCCCAGCGATCAATACAATGGCAAGCCAGATTGCAGCCGCGGCAGTGAGCCGGAATGCAAGACTATCGAGCCGCATCTTCCGCAGTTGCAAGTCGGTACCCCAATCCCCGAACCGTTTCGATTATATCTTTGCCGAGCTTGCGACGCAGACGCCCTACGAAGACTTCGATCGTGTTTGAGTCGCGGTCAAAGTCCTGATCATAGAGATGCTCGACCAATTCGGTCCGGGACACAACCTTATCCTGATGGTGCATCAAATAAGCAAGCAAACGATATTCAAGAGATGTGAGTTTGATGGGTTCGCCATCGAGCGTTACACGTGCGCTTCTTGTATCAATCCGCAAGCCACCGAGTTCCAACTCACTGGTTGCATGACCGGCCGAGCGCCGAAGCAGCGCACGGACGCGCGCCAAGACTTCTTCAGTATAAAACGGCTTGGTGACGTAATCGTCTGCACCAGCGTCAAAACCTGCAACTTTGTCAGACCAGCGGTCGCGGGCGGTTAGAATGAGGACTGGCATGTCCTTGCCCGCGCGACGCCATTTTTCCAACACTGTCACGCCGTCCATTTCCGGCAGACCGAGATCCAGTATCACCGCATCATAAGGTTCTGTATCACCTAAAAAGTGACCTTCTTCGCCATCGGCAGCGGTATCAACCACGTAGCCTGCGTCTGACAGCGCTTCGCGCATCTGGCGACTCAAATCCGGATCATCTTCTACTACAAGCAACCGCATGGAAATCTCCTTCGTGCGTCCCGCAGGCGTTACCGCCCACCCCGGCGCACATTCATGATGCTGCCAGACCGGGCGTCCACTGCAACCAGCAGAACTTCCCCTTCCGACAGCATTTTGATGTTGTAGACACCAGCCCGGCGATTGAACGCCGCATCCAAGAGGCGCCCTGGATAGCGGGACCGCACCGTGGACAAGGCCTGCTCCATGGAGATGTATTGACCCGAGCGCACAGCGTCGCGGGCATCATCCTGATCGGACCTTGCATAAGTGCTGCCAAAGGGACCCCAGGGATCATCATTCGCAGAGACTATGCCACCGCTAGTGATGAGACATGTCAGGGCCAACACAGTGGCAAATATGGTGGACTGGCGTTTCATGACCCTCGTTGTACGCAAGATCGCCTGAACCCGCCATGAACGTCGGCGTTCAGGTCCGTTAAGGAAGCCGGCACACGTTATAGAGGATCAGAACCCTTCTATATGAGCATATTCGCTAAAGTCGGCGCGGTCAGTTCTCAATGTGTTGATCGGCGCATTTTCATCCATATAGCCTACGCCCAAGCCACAGAAAAACATCAGATTGTCGGGAATACCCAAAAATTCGCCGATGGTCTTGTACCAGAGAGCCCATGCTTCCTGTGGGGCTGTATGGAGACCTTCTTCCCGCGCCATCAGCATAATACTTTGAATATACATGCCGAGATCAGACCACTGGCCAAGGCCCATTTGCCGATCAATCGCAAAGAACATGGCCGCTGGGGCTCCAAAGAGGTCAAAATTGCGGTTGAAGTGTTTCTGGCGGCCTTCTTTGTCTTCCCGGGCCACATTAATGCTCGCATACATGTCTTCGCCGCATTTTGCCCGGCGGGCCTTGTAGGGCTCGCTCAGTTCTTTTGGATAAATGTCATATTCCGTCGCGCCATCGCCAAACGGGTTGTCGACAATCTTCGATTGAACAATGGAGCGAAACTCAGCGAGCTTTTCACCGCCGATGGCCCATACATGCCAGGGTTGCAGGTTCCCGCCTGATGGGGACCGCGCCGCACTCTGCAAGATGCGATTGATTTTCTCCGCTTCCACCGGCTGGTCGGTGTAAGCGCGGCAGGTAATGCGGGTATCGAGTGCTTCTGAGACTTTCATGATGGGACCCTGTTTCGAATTGGGGGAATTAGATTCTATCGTGCCGTAACATCTACCCAAAGGGCTTCTGCACCGCGTTCAATTGTCTGACGTCCAAGGCGCGCCGCCCAGGATCGTCCGCTGCCATATTCGGCCCGCCAGCTCCACAGGCGGCGGGTGACGAGATGAAGACCGTGCTCGTAGGTAAAGCCGATGGCACCGTGGACCTGATGAGAAATCGACGTTGAAAGATTGACCGCTTCATCGATGCGGGTCTTTGCGACCGCCACTTCAAAGCCAGGGTCGTCTGTCTCGCCGACGCGCTCGCATGCATGTGCTACAATGGCGCCTGCGGCAGCGGCCTGGGTTGCCAGAACAGCCAATTGTTGCTGCACTGCCTGGAACTTGCCGATGGGTCGGCCAAACTGCTTGCGGTCATTGGCATATTCAACCGACTGGGTGAGCAAGTAATCAAGCCCCCCCGCCATGAGGCCTGAGCGCATGAGAGCGCCCCAGGTCTCAAGACCTTCTGTCAGATCGCAAGGCGCGGACGTTACGGCGTGCTGGTCAAACGCAATGGTGTCTCGGGGTTCACGGGCGATATTTTCTTCCTCGGTCATCGTCACACCGTTCAGTGGTGCCGAGACCACATGGTGCTTTCCATCTGTTCGTTCAACCAGCGCGACCCCCACGACCGCTTTGCGCCCCCAGGGTACGTGTTGGGCAGTGCCGCTGAGAGTTCCATCGTCACTCAGTGGGACGCCGGTGAGCAATGTCAGTGGCCCGTCGGGAACATCCAATCCCGCTTCAGACAGGAGCCACGCCGCGACCATGGTTTCCGCCAACGGCACAGGTGCTGCGTAACGACCTTGAGCGCGCAACAAAACCAACGCGTCGCCCCAGCTTCCGCCTGCCCCACCCTGGGCTTCACTTGCCATCAGCCGGGTCAGGCCATTTTCTTCCAGCGCAGACCACAGGCCTTCCGGCCACGTGCCTTCTTCAGCACCTTGCACGGTCTCTTTGGTTACGTGATCGGCGAGAAGACGGTCAATGGTTTCGCCAAGGAGGTTTCTGAATTCGCTCATGATGCTCTCCTCACCGCAGTCCAAGGCCACGGGCGATAATGCCCCGCAGAATTTCGCGGGTGCCGCCGCGCAAAGAAAAAGACACACTCGCCTGCGTCAAGAAGCCCAACACTTGTGCATAGTCGGATCCGGTGCCGACCATCGGTTCAACACCTGCAAGCTCGTGGGCCTTCACGGGAAGCTCCTGCTCATAAAGAGCGCCCAAGTCCTTCACCACGGAAGCTTCCTGGATCGGGTTTTCACCAGCTTCCAAGAGCCCCGCAATTGAGACTGACATTTGGCGCAGCGTGACGAGGTGGGCGACCAGCCGTCCTATCTCAGCGTCAGCGCTCGTATCCCCAGTTCGTCCGAGCTCGCGGATCAATTCTGTCAACAATAGGAAACTCGAAAGATAGCGTTCCGGGCCGCTTCGTTCATAGGCGAGCTCGGCGGTGACTTGCGTCCAGCCATTGCCCTCGCTGCCCACCATCATATTGTCCGGCACAAAGACATCTTCAAAGACGACTTCGTTGAAGTGGGCATTGCCGGTGAGATCTTTGATCGGGCGAATGGTGATGCCCGGTGTCGTCAGGTCCACCAGGAACTGGGTGAGGCCCGCATGTTTATTGTCAGGATCGAAGTTTGTGCGGAAGAGCGCAATCATGTAGTGCGCATTGTGGGCGTTCGATGTCCAGAGTTTGGTGCCGTTGACGATCCATCCGCCGTCTGTCTTTTCGGCTTTGGTGCGCGTGGCGGCAAGATCGGACCCGCTGTCTGGCTCACTCATCCCAATACAAAAAAGCAGTTCGCCTTTTGCAGCTTTGGGCAGGATCATCTGGCGCTGTTCTTCGGTGCCGAAGCGCAGCAGCAATTGTCCGCTTTGCCGGTCCCCGATCCAATGCGCGCCAACGGGGGCCCCAGCGGCCAGCATTTCTTCCAGCATCACATAGCGTTCCAACGCGTTGCGTTCATGGCCGCCATATTTTTTTGGCCAGGTCATGCCGATCCAGCCTTTGGCGCCGAGTTTTTTGGAGAATTCCGGGTCGTAGCCGCTCCAGGTCTGCGCACGGACCACTGGTGGAATGTCCGTCAGAGCATCGCTCAGGAACGCGCGGACCTCGCCTCGAAGCGCTTCGGCTTCCGGCGGCAACCGGCAGGGATCAAATCGGAACGTTTGCATGGGGTCTGGCACCCTCCCACCTACTATCGGGTTTGTTTTTCGAGGCCGCACCTTGAGGCATCAAATCGGGCTGAGCAAGCTGCTCTTCCGCCAGAATCTCCGGAAAAACACCTGTTCGCTGCGAATTGTCTTGCCGCCCCTACGTGAGGGGTTCGGCATTGCACATCAAATACACAGAAACGAAAGGTCAGGACACAATTGCGGTAGACCCGCCATCAATACGGAAGTTGGTGCTGGTGATGGAATCAGCAAGGGGGCTGGCAACAAAAGCGACGAGCGCTGCCACCTCCTCCGTCCGCGCGATGCGTCCGGTAAGGCCACCAGTCACTTCCTCCATGGCCTTCGCTTCGAATTCATCCCAGTCGACACCCCAGCCATTCTTTTTCGCGAGGGTCATGAACCAGGCCTCCACTTCTTTGGTTTTGATGAGACCGGGCGAAACAATGTTGGAGGTAACACCAGTTCCGGCAAGTTCCTTCGCCAGGCTGACTGTTAGCGTGTGAAGCGCACCTTTGGACGCATAATAATGCGGCATGCGGGCAGCAGGCGTAGTGGACCCGATGGTGCCGAGCTGGATGATGCGTCCCCATCCTGCTTTCTTCATGGGCTCAATAAAGTGTCTGACCATGCGCACCGCCGAGAGAACATTCACATCATAGGCTTCGTGCCAAGCATCGCTATCAGCGGTCGCCCAGCTGGCGCGGTCTGCCGTGCCATAATTATTGATGAGAATGTCGAGGCCCCCAAGCGCATCAACTTCCATCGCCAACTGCTCTGCCCCGTCGTCAGTGCGGATATCGCCGGTCACGGGTTCCGCCTTGCCGCCCGCCGCGTTGATGTCCTCTGCGACGGGTTCGGCTGTACCAGCTTCAAGGCCATGCACCAGCACGTGTGCGCCCTCATCTGCGAAGAGTTTGGCAATGGCTTGTCCTGTGCCGCGATAGGAGCCGGTAACAAGCACACGTTTGCCGCTGAGATGAAGATCCATGAGGTTTCCCCGTTTTGTTTGGGAAAGTCATAGCAGGAAAGTTGGGAGGGGGGAATTTGGGCGCTTGTGTGCGCTAATGCTCAAGAGACGCGAAGATCGGTGTGCGTTCATTGATGTGCGAGGCGTATTGGACGCCAACGCGGACACCTGCCAGGAAGATCATCATCGTGACAGCCATCAGCAAGACGACAAAAGACATGCGGCGCATTGAAGCCCGTCGTCTCTCTCTTAAGAAAATCATCCGCTGTGCCATCGCACCGATCCCTATTCGCACTGGTTGTGCTGAACCGTCAGAATACGGATGAAAGCCTAATCAAAAGAAAAATTCTTCCTTCCAACTTACAAATAAATTATCAAGACTTTTCTAGGCCTTTCGATATAGGGGCATAGAAGAGATAGGGCCCGACAATTGCGCGAATATCCATTTTGTCTGCCCATTTGGGAGTTTCGTCATGGCAGTGAAAGCGGCAAGCGCCATCGGTCGGGTCTGCGACGCCGCCCGCTAGAACCCGCGTAAATGCGGCCAACGCCTTCGCCGTTTCCTGTTCCAGCGGATCGGACAAGAGTGTCGCAGCCCAGCTTTCGGCGACGGGCACTGATCCGTCAGCGTCTGGGGTGTACTGTGTACGCCGGTTGAGTAGCGCCCAGCTGATCGCCGTCAGAACATCGTTGTCCAGGCCACGCCCGAAATGCGCCACAGCGGCTCCCAGAACGATCAGATCCCGGCCGCATATCACCGACTCTCCCGATGGCTGTTTGAAATTTCTCTTGGGATTCAATGGTCTTGAGGGCTTTAGCATCTCTAGTGGCAAGGTTAGGGACTGGGTCATAGCGTGATCATAATCGATATAGGTTTTTATTCCTAGTTCTGTTTTTGGCAAAAATGCCGTGTCACGTAGCGGGTACATCCAGCGCCAAATAGTGAAGCGCGAGACGGAGGGAGCCGCCGGTGAAATCACCACCGGTCCCGGTCACGCTGACGGGCGTTGCACCATAATAGGCGGTGGGGGTTCCGCTTACTCCATTCACGGTGCTGCCAGCGAGGAGGCCAATGGTGTTGCCATACCGGGCTGGATCGACGCCAACCCCGAGAGTCCAGGATGCAGGACCTGTGATGTCGGTCAGCACCCTCCCCGTCACCCCTAAAACAATGGCGCGGTCTGGAATGATGAGCGCAGTATCGTTGGTGGTACCTGCAACAATTGTGTGGTTGGTTTCGAGGGTCTCGATGCAGGTTGCGGCCCCATTTCCGGTAAGAGCTGCGACTGTGCCCGCAGGCCCGCCGACCCAGGCACCCCCGTCGTAGATCAGCATGGTTCGGGTCGCCGCGACCCATGCCTGCCATCCGGCCTTGGGGGTGAGAAACATCCAGGCCCCATCGATATAGGCGGCGACTTTCCCGTCTTCTCCACCCCACCCATCCGAGGCCCCATCGGCGACAATCCATCTGGCACCCTCTGCGGGTGACCCTGGTGGCGCTGTCTCTGTCGCACTTTCGACGCTTAAGTGAACCAGCGCGTCCAAACGGCTCAGCGCTTCATTCACGGTCACATGCTTTTGTGCCTGAGCCGCCTGCACGAAAGATAAGGCAAGATGCGTTGTGTCAGACATGGAGAGTGACCTTTCTGCTGGTGCCACGGCCAAACGCTTGGCTCAATTGGCTGATCTCAAGATCGAGGGTTGGAAAATCGCCGCTGCCGAAATCAGCGATCTGATCGGCGCTGGTGTAAACAGTCGACATGGTTGACGCCGCGAGAGTGCGCTTCACGTTTCCCCCTTCGAGCACATCAATCTCATAGGCTTCGATCTCTTCTCCTAAAGGCACGTCGAGCCCGGCCCAGCTGTCGCCATCCAAGCGAGACCGCCGCACCCAGGAAAGGTCAATGTCACCGGTTTCATTCCGCCTTCCCTTGATATGAACAGGCGATAGTGGACGCAGGCCAATACCGTCAAAGGCATGTACCTCTGTCGCATATGTCTCATGATCAATGCCATATTGGCCGGGCCCATAGCGGAAATGAACGGCTAGGCCGCGCTCCGCGGACGACAAACCAATCTGCTGTACGGCCTCATCTAAGAGGACGAACCGGGCACCAGGCTCAAGCGTTTCCGCCATCGCCTGTTCTGTGCCCGCCTGGCCGCGCAGCAAATGGCTCAGGTGGTAGGTGTTCACGTCAATCAGGTCTGCTTGCCCGAACTGGATCACCTCCCAGACACCCGGCGCTGTTTCCAGTGCAGCGAGGTTCGCCCCATTGAGAAGCGCCTGCTCGGAGACAGATTGCAATTCGCCGCTCGTCAGGCGCACCTCAACTGAATTTGCCCTGTCCCATCGGCTTGCCGGACCGGCAGGAAGCGCTGTCAGCGTTCGACCCATGGTAGCAGGCACATCCACCACACGGTCGAGGGCAAAACCGGAGCCGGTTGCGCTTCGATAGAGTGCGACACTGTCCGGCCATGGCACCGCAGTTGCGGCAATGAACGGCGCATGCGCCACCTGCTCGCCACTGAGCAATGGCAAATCGAGAAAGGTCACGTCAGGTGGCCCAAAACTCGATACGGTCTCTGCGGGTTGCACACGATCGGGTGCTGCGAGAATGCCAAACACACTTGCGTCGGTCTTCACCGCCTCAGCCTCGATTGCTCCCTCATCAGAGAGACCGGTGAGGTGGTAGTCCACCATTCGGTGCCCGAGATCGAGTGTCACCACGTCGCCTGGGTCAAGCGCCAGCCGACTTGGCGGCAGCGCCAGAGAAGCACGTTCCCGTTTCACCCAGGTGTTCTGCAACCAGATTTCGGCAATGCGCTGAGCGTCAGCCTGGGTAAGGACCATGGGCAAAGCCGCCATAGAGACACGCTGCGATGAGACTGTTGCCCGACGGGCTTCCACCGCTGCCTGTCGATAGGCTGCCTGAGCATCCAGAAACGTGAGCTTCGCGGCGAACGGCAATTCGGTTTCCTGACCACGGGTGAGCGTGAAGCCTGCACGCGCCGATCCCTCCTCAACCGCCAAATCAGCCGCTGTCAAAGAAAGAGAAGACGCCTTCCCCATATGATGAAACTGAACAACACCTTCGCTTTCCACCGCATCAAAGAAATGCGCGAGCATCAGGGGTTCAATTGCCTGGCGCGGGGACAAGATGCGATCAATAACGAAACCGTCGACCGTTCCCGTGAGATTTCCTGCATCCAGGGGCACGTCCCCACCCGCTTTTGCGATTTCAGGCACAAGAAGAACCAGAGGCACCGCGCCTAATCGACCGGTAATCCAATGCCCGAGTTGCCAGTTATCCCCGTCTGACCAGACCGACGTGAGAGAGGGGAAGGAAGGATACGGGCGCGCATCCCAGGTCCAGATGTAGAGATGGTTGGTATCGACCATGCGCCCGCCGTAAATCGGCGAAACGGGATTTACATCAGCGTCTTGCCAAGAGGTCAGATGGGCTTCCAGAAACCGGCGTTGGATATAGTCGTCACGTATTCCATTTGAATGGTAAGGCAGATTGCTCTCAGACGACTTTGGATCGACAAAGACATTGGGTTGATTGGCGCCTTTATCGACCGCAGGACAGCCAAGTTCTGTGAAACGTATGGGCTTTGCCCTGGGCACCCAATTTGTGGCACCGCCGCTTTCTACACCACCTGGCCGATTAACATGGGTGTTGCTCCACCAGTTCTGCAAATCCTTGTACCGATAGACCCACGGCTTCCCGTGTGCGCCATCTGTGATGGGGGTCCGGTGTTGGTTATCGCGATCCGCGGCACTGGCATAGTACCAGTCATAGCCCTCGCCACCGTTCACATTGCTCTTCAGATAGTCGAGCTCATAAATATTTGTGACGCCTGTGTCCGCATCAAGATGCGTGTGGCCGTCCCGCCAATCGGCAAGAGGCATGTAATTGTCGATGCCGACAAAGTCGATATTGCTATCAGACCAAAGCGGGTCGAGATGAAAGAAAACATCGCCACTTCCGTCTGCGGGATGGTGACCAAAATATTCAGACCAATCGGCAGCGTAGGAAATCTTGGTCGTCGGCCCCAACAATGCGCGCACCTCACTGGCAAGCGCTTTCAGTTCAGCAACTGCAGGGTATGTCGCAGCACCATCGCGCAGCTGCGTCAGGCCGCGCATTTCTGATCCGATGAGAAAGGATTCAACGCCGCCGGCCCAGACACACAACGCTGCGTTATGAAGGATCATCCGGCGGTAAGACCATTCCTGCGGACCGGAATAGGTGATGCCTGTGGCTGTCACAGAAAAATCACTCGCTGACGCGGTCCCGAAGAAAGCTGCAACATCTGCTGCCACAGCTGCCGTCTTGTCTGGAGAGCCTACAAAGCCTGGCGCCGGGTCAATCGAAATGCGCCCCCGCCAGGGGTAAGCCGCCTGCTCAGTGCAGCCATAGGGATCGGGCAGGCCATTGTCTGAGGGTACATCCATCAGGATGAACGGATAAAAGCAGACCGAGAGACCTCGGTTTTTAAGATCTACAATTGCGCGCCTGACAGAAGCATCAGACGGCGTACCACCAAAGGCCGGACGTCCACTGACCCGGCTGACCTCCCCTGCCGTGCCGCGCCCTACTCCTGCCACTTGCCAGTTTTCGGGGATGGTCGCTTTGTCCTGACGGTCCACCTTTGGAGACAAGGAACAGGACCCACAGCGAAGGTCATCACCATACCAACTCACGACAAGTGCTGCGGCGCTCACATTCGGACATGTGGCCTGCAGGTCATTCAGGGACACCTGCCAGTCAGTCAATCCTATGCGATTGTTCGTGTTTTCAGCGTCACTGACACCGTCGGCGAAGATCCGCCGAAAGGCTTGTGTGTCGTAACCGAACTCCGTTGCACCAGGGATGATCGTGACGGCTTTGATGTCCTGCTCAACATCACTGAGCGCTCGATACACCTCGATTGACAGCTGCGGCAAGCGGTTACCAAAATTGGCGAGCTGCAAATCATCAAACACAATGTAAGCCAGGCCCTGATAGGCTGGTACATTGCCAGCACCTTCAACAGCCTCAATGGTGCTGTCGGGCATCTGCGTTTCCGTTCCAAGATAGGTGCGATAAGAAAGTCCAGACAGGTCCAGCAGCTTGCCATCAGCCCAGATGCCCCCAATACGGGTAATGGGTCCTTCGCAAAGAGCGATCGCGCAGGAGACAGAATAGGTATAGGTGGTCGTTTCTACGGTATTTCCTGCACGGCGGCTGCCCTTGCCGCCGCCACCGCCACTATTGTTTGACGTCGTCGTGGCTGTCTCTTTGAACTTTGTCGACCAAATCACCTGACCGGACAGGCGCACGCGCCCGTACACCCGCGGGATGGCCGCTCCTTCGGTGGACGCCTGAACATCAAGGTCTGACAGACGTGGTCCGTCTCGGGTAACAGATGTGCCAAAGAGCTCATCATCAATCAACGACCCGACGATTGTGCCGACAGCGTTGCCAATTGCGGCGCCGGAAATATTCGCGCCGAGAAAATTCACGCCTGCTGGCAGAGCTGCAGATCCGACGGCGGACCCTGCCGCGCTTAGGAGGACGGAAGCCACTAGTCAAGTTCTCCTGGAAATCGAAATGCAAAGGCGAGGTGGCGTGGCCACCAAGTACCCATATGCACCTCCGCGACAGCACGTCCGGAACAGGCATGGATCATCCGACCCTCAAAACTTTTGACCGCAGCGTGCTTGGCCACCGCGCCGGGTGTCATGCGAAACAAAAGCACGTCGCCGGGTTCTGCCTCTGCTTTATCAAGCTCAACAAGATGCGTGCGGGCCGCCTCCGCCATTGTCTCGGTTCGCGTGCCATCCAGACCCGGCACCTCTGCCCAGTCGGGCGTGTAAGCTAGTGGTGTCTCCGGCTCTTGCGCGTAAAGGTCCCGGTAAACACCACGGATAAGACCAAGACAGTCGGCTCCCACGCCACATTTGCTTGCCTGATGGCGATAAGGCGTACCAATCCAGCGGCGCGCGCAATCAACGATTTGAACTGGCGTGATGTCACCGGTCATACCTGGCTGCCCCCATCATTGTTATGGCCGAGCACCGGATAAGAGAGCGCGAAGTCGTTTCCGGGCATATGCGGGAAGCCGCGAAACCTTGCCGCGTTAGTAAATTTCGCGCGACAGGTTTGAAATTGTTTGTTGCACCCAGCCGTCACGCTCAAGGTCACGCCGTCCTCTATAGCTTGCGCGGGCGCATGCCACACTTCCAGCACGACCGCGCCTGCCCGTTTGGAGTGGCGCTTTATTTCCAACACCTCATTCTGATTGACGCCGGAAGTGAAGGTCAGCAACCCTCGGGTGAACCATGCGTCTGAATAGGCGTCCAACCCGGTTACAGTCATCTCTCGATTGTCTGAGACGCTCACGACCGAACCGGTGCCGGTGAATGTGCTTTGGTTTAGAGAAACACCGCATCGCGCATCGCCCAGATCTGCATCACAGGCATATTGATAAAGACGCCCAGTCGGCTGGTTCAGACGATGGGAGAGGCCACGCACCTCAGCGGTAAACCCGGTAGGCCCTCGGCTGATTTCGCCAAGATTGCCTTTGCGCATCAAAACCCGCTGGGCGGTTGCCTGCCAGTTCACCCGCCAGATTTCAATGTCCGCATCGTCATAGAGACCCGCAGCGAGATCCCCGTCTTCCAGATGATCTGACGAGAGCGCCCCCAAAACATCCAGATTGTCCACGGCCAAGCCGCTGGATGATGAGATGGAACTTGCGGTGAAGCCTGCTGCGGCCTCAAACAATGTGCCATCGAAACTCAGAGGCCGGTCGTGATCTGTGAAGCCCAGCAACACGCCATCACGTCGCGTGAGCTTCCAACAAGAGCATAGAGTGGTCGCGCCGCTCTCCAAATGCGCCTGGAGATCAGGAGAAAGAGATTTCATTTTGTGTTTTCCGTCGGTCGCATTTCGTCATTCCCCCAAGTCAAACGCGGATCTCAACGATCGGTATGGAAGGGATGTCACCGGCATCAAAGCCTGTGAGAGAAATATCGAGAAAGTCTGTGTCGAAGCGCACGGGCACATCGAACTCAAAGCCTGCTGTCACATTTTGACCAGGTGCAGGCTCATGTCCGCTCAAAAAAATGACAACGCCCGTGGTCGCATCCAGAACAAAGTTGGAGGCCAGTGCCTGTTCCACGCCATCGACCGCAACACGCACAGTGCCCTCCACAGGCTTTGCAATGGTTCGCACATAGGTCTCCCCACCGGAGGCATAGTGTTTGGTGAGAGTGAAGGCCGTATTGGCGCCGTCACCCGTTCCCAGAAGCTCATCGGAGGATGTCACCGGTGCCCCATACGCACCGGACGCATGATCGGCGCGGTCCTTCCAGCGAAACCCATGCAACCGCCCGTGGCGGGTTTCAAAAAAAGCAATCACGGTATGCAGGTCTTCCAGGGACCGAATGCCATAACCCGCATCATACCGCCGGCGGCTATCAGCCCAGGGTGAGTTGCGTTCTTCGTGACCCGAGCCAAGCGTCACTATTTCCGTACGCCGCTCCGGACCGCCTGAAGAGCCAAAACCGACTTCAAGCGGAAAGCGAACTTCATGGAATGCCATTTCTGCTTCTCTTCTTAAAGGTTGCGATTGCCGCGACTGACCGTGCGCTGAAGCATCGTGGCGATCTGGCTTTCGCTGCGCTTAAAACTTGCCGCGTCGGTCGCAGTGACATTGAAAGTGATGTTGAGGGCTTGGCCGTTTCCTCGCGATGCCACACCAAGCTTTCCATCCGCGCCACGGGCAAGCGGCAGGATCGCCTCAGCACCCGCTTCACCGGCAAGCCCTACCCCACCCCGCATTGAGAAAAGGGTTGGGTCGGACAGCACGCCCCCCTTTGCAAAGGCCTGCACAGGGCCCATTAAAGGTGACCCCTGAGAAAACACATTCCCTTTGGTATTGGGTGTCAGGATTGATCCAAACAGATCTCCTAATACTGACCCGCTGGTTCCCGATCGACCACCCCCAACCCCGGTTCCAAAAATGTCCTGTGCCGCCAATTTTGCGAGATCGACCGCGAGGGATTTCAATACGTCTTGTAACGACCGCCCGCCCATCACCAGATCGTCGAACGCTGATCCAAGGGAGCGTTGCAAATCCTGTCCCACTCTGGAGGCACGGTCCCCTTCTCGTGTGATGCCCGCAAAGGCGGTCTTGGCTTCTTTGCCGAGCCGTCCGCTGGCACTCGCTGTCGCGTCAAACTCCGCACGAAGGCCGGCCACGTCCGACGACAATCGCCGCACATCGAAACTCTCAAATTCCATCCAAATTTCTTCCTGTATCATCATCAGGGAAGCGCGCCATCAGACCGATAAGGCCGCCCCTTGGCATTGCGCCATTTTCACCGGGGGCAAATGCCAACGCTGCCCCTTCCAGCTCAGATAAAGTCGCCGACCAGAAGTCCCTTGGTGTCCAGTGCAGCACGCCGCAGGCAAAGCTCAAGAGGGCCTTCCAGGGAAAGGGGGCATATCCTGTTTGTCCTCCTCTTGCTTGTTCATCTCGGCTTCGGCTTTTTCGATGCCCTCTATCTCCGAACCTCCAAACGTCACCCGGAGCAGGTCCGCCAGGATGCGGATCAAACCGGCCATACCGCCCTCAAAGCTCAGGTTTTCAAGATCAAGCGCAGCGCACTCGTGGCGGCCGCCTTTCAGACCCGCCTGCAACAGGTTCAAGGCATCCGTGCTGGTCAGATGGCCTCGGGAGAAGCGCTCGGCGAGGGTCAGAATGTCTTCACCGCCATAGGCTGCTTCCAGATGGGCGAGCGCGCCTAAGGTCAGACAGAGCGTGTGGCTCTTACCGTCTATTTTGAGCTCTACTTCACCGCGATGTCGGTTCACCATGTCATGCGCCCGTGAAAAGAAGTTGCCCGGCAGACTCAAGGGCAAGCTCAAAGCGGAGCTCGTCTTCATGAGAGCCTGCATATTCAAGCGAGGTAATTTGAAAGGCGCCTTCAACCGTTCCAAAATCTGGAATGATGACCTGCCAATCGCGAATGGTGCCGTCGAAGAAATAACCTCGAACCAGGGCGTCAGACGCTTCATCCTTGAAAATGCCACTGCCGCTGAGGCTCGCGGTTTTTACACCGGCTCCCGCGAGCAATTCCCTCCAGGCCCCTGCGGACTCCGCATGGGTCACGTCAACCGTGCGCGCGTTAAAAGAAATTGCCCGGGCGCGAAGTCCCGCCATGGTTGCGAAGGTCCCCAGACCGTCGCTGTCAATTTTGAGCAGCAGGTCTTTGCCACGTTGAGCGGTCATGCTCACGTCTCCTTTTTGGTCAGCGTGAAATGTTCAGGTTGTGGGTTCTGTATAGGCGCGAAAGACAAGACGCCCACGAAGAGCCTCCGCCTCGCTTGCATAGGAGACACTCGCGCGCTCCAATTGCAGGTTCACAAGCACATGGTCAGTCAGGATCAAGCTTGCATCCTGCAGCACCCCATCGATGGCACTCATAATCTCTTTTGTTTCGCGCCGCCCACGGGTGCGAGACCAGACAGAAAGGGCGAGGCGATGAATGGCGGCGCCTTCGCTTCCCGCACCGTCTGGCTCCACATCTGTGTCACCAAGGGTTACGAAGGGAAAGGCAGCATCCTGGGGTGGCCGGTCGAATACGCGATCACCTACCAGGGAGGAAAGGCCCGCGTCAGCCACGAGGCCCGCGTGGATTGCTTTTTGGAGTTCCCAACTGGCTGACAGTGTCATGACGCTCCGCCTTCCTCGCAAACGCATTTGAGCCAGCGGCGGCGACCGTCCACATCCAACACCGCGTGGATATTGAAATGTCGCGCGCCTAACCGAAAGCGCATGTCATTGGTGACATCGGCGCGATACCGAATAGTGATCTCAGTGCTTGTGCGCGCGCTCGAACGATCCGCCGCTTCCTGCTCGCGCCCGCTCTTTTGCTGCAGGGCGGCCCAAACGGTCGCCACTTCGCTCCAGGTGTCGGTGGCACCGCCGCCGCCATCGACGACAGACATGCGCTCTTCCAAAACCAGGCGATGTCGAAGGTCCGCAATCATAGGCGGAGCTTTCGATAGGGGGCGAGCAGTCTGCGGACCGGCGGGGTCAGTTGGTCGCCTGTTCCGGGTACCAACTCCCGGTTCTCATACCAGTGCGCCACCGTCATCAGGATTGCATGCCGGATATCGCGCGGGACATCAGAACCACCTGCGCCAAAGCCACTCGCAAAGCGCACCACAATGCCCGCCGCCAGAGATTTTGGCCGCGGCCAGCTTGCCCCGTCTGTGCGCACCAATTTTGCATTTAGGCCAGGTGCCAGATTGTAGGTGTCTGGGCTGAGCGCACTCCCATCGACAGACACGCTGGTGATGGTGGTAACAGGCCCCATATTGAAATCAACGACGGGGCCGGGCCAGCTGTCGAGCACCAGGTCCCAGGTCTGTTCCAGCAGGGCGAGACCTGCATAGGCCTCGATGCTCATCCGTGCTGCAGAGATATAGCCGTCGATCAAAACATCTTCGTCGATGCCATCAACGCGGAGATGCAGTTTTGCATCGGCCAGGTCAACGGGCTCGCTGACCGGGCCGGTCACCAATGTGTGGGGCATGAGGTTCTCGTTCGTGGGAGAGATGATTTCTGAAGAAAAACATAGGCTGTCACCCCCGGACTTGTTCCGGGGGTCCAGGGCAAGGCAACTCAAACCTATGTCTGTAGCCCCTGGTTTGCCGGAAAAAGTCCGGCAATGACGGTTTTGCTTAGGTCGAGACCCTTACGAGACAGGCCTCACATTGCCATGGCCCAGTAAGGCCAGAGCAGCGACAGGCGTTCCATTGGTGTGGGTGCCCGCGAGGTCCACCTGCACCCGGCAATAGCGGGCGTCACCCACATAGCCGACAGCAATCGCCTGCCCGTCTTCTGACGGGTCATCGATAAGTGCAAAGGTGCCGGTGCCATCCACCGCGGGCCCCAGGACATCGGAGTCATTCAGAACGGCAGTCCAATTGGAACCGTCTTCGCTCTCTTCCAACTTGAGAGAAAGAGACACGGACGGAGACAGGGCATCGCCGCTCATGCCGAGCGATATAATGTGCTCGACGCTTTCATATCCCTGACGGTCGATGGGTGCACCCACCCGCGTGGATGTGGTCACCGCCGGGTCGAGGCTTTGAACGACGCCTAGATTTGAATGTAGATCACGCATTTGAGGCCTCCTTATGCTGTGCCGAATTTCAGAAGCTTGATCGCTTCGAAATTCTGGATGCCGCCGCCTACCCGTTTGGTCGTGTAGAAGAGGACATAGGGTTTTGCCGTGTAGGGATCGCGCAGGACACGAATGCCGAGACGATCTACGATCAGATAGCCACGGCGGAAGTCGCCATAGGCCAGTGCGAAGCTGTCGGCGTCCACATCCGGCATGTCTTCTGCTTCGGCAATTGGCACATTCATCAGTCGCGGTGCTTGACCCGCTGTCAGGCTTGGCTGCCAGAGATAGTTGCCGTCAGCGTCTTTGAACTTGCGGATCTGCGCTTGAGTCTGCCGGTTCATGACAAAATGCGCATTCGCGCGATAGCCGGACTTCACGGAATAGACAAGATCAAGCAATACATCTGACGGGCTGAGTGCCGGGAAGGCACCAGAAGCGCCTGTGGCGACATAGCCCACCTTGCCCCAGGCCCAGCTGTCATTGTCGACAGTATCGTAGGAGAGGAAGCCGCGAGGTTTTCTCACGCCATCGCCGGAGACAAAGGCCGCTCCTTCCTGTTCAGCGAAAGCAGTTTGCACTTCTTCTGCGATCCACTGGTCGATATTGACCGCGCTGTCATCCAGAAGGGTCGATGTCGCCGCCGGCATGGCATAGAGCTCCATGACTGGAAACTCGAGCTCAGAAATTTTTGGTGTACCGGTTTCAGCACGGGGCTCTGTCTCACCGACCCAGCCTGTTGCTGCCCCGCTTGTCGCAAAAGGTTTCTTGTAAGAGGCAGCACCGATCTGGCGGACACCCGCGATGGCGCGAATGGGGGAGGCTTCCGACACGATCCGGTCAATCATCTGTTCCGTTTCGCTTGGCACCAGATAGCCGCCATCCGGGTCAGATTGAATGGACAGCGCCTTTTCTTCCAGACTGCGCAAAGGTCCTGTGCTGCCCCGGCGCACATAGGTTTCAAAGGCAGCTTTATGTTCCCGCGCAGCTGGATTGAACGACGCTGCGGAACCGATTTCCGGCCTTGTAAGCGACAGGGCCAGACCATCAACGGTCTTTTGCTGAAGATCCAAAGCCGCATTCAGGCGATCCACTTTTTCTGTGGTCACGACGTCCGCTGTGAGCTTCCGCTCCACCTGAGACAGACGGTCATCATTGGCCTGCTTGAACGCATCAAAGCGCGTCATGAATTCGTCCATGGCGTCGCGCACTTCGTGCATGGCAGGTGAGCCCAGGTCCGCGCTTTTCTTTTCCGGCGCGGCGGTCGGCGCAGGACTGCTCAACGTGTGACCAATGCGGCCCACACGGGTCTCTCTTGTGAGAGGCATATCTTTCTCCTTAGATGGATTTAGTGAATGAAATGAGCGCCGGCTGCGCGGAATGTCCGCGCCAGGGCTCCCAACTCTGTCGAGGTGAAGCCAGCATCCCGCCGCGCCTTCACCGCTTTGTAGCCACCCGCGATCAATGCGCGGGCGTCTGATCTGCTAAGTCCCGCATCCCGCGAAAGCCAGCGTTCAAGTTCTCGTTCTGTGGGCAGCCGTACGGATTTCACCGCGCTTACGCGTGCCCCAGGCTGCATCGGAAAGGTCACGATAGAGATTTCCCAAAGATCCAGTTCCATCAGATGGCGCAATCCGGTTTCCGCATCGCGCACGGCCTTTACCGTATGAAAGCCAATAGAGAGGCCGTCCAAAGCGCCTGCTTTCATGAGGGCGTGCACATCTCTTGCCCGCGCGACATCTAGGGTAAGACGGCCGCGCACATAGAGGCCACGGCTGTCTTCGCGGATTTCGTCCCAAGACCCGATGGGGTCTGCCGGGTCATGCTGAAAGAGCATCCGCACCTGATCAGCGCCCCGTTTGGCAAGGCTTGCGCGAAACGCGCCGCGCTGGACGAGGTCGTGACCTAAGTCCTCAGCGCCGAAAAGGCTCGCATAGCCTTCGAAGGCTCCGGCGTCATCCACCTCAGCCACCTGAAAGGCCGCCCGTTTTGTTTCACAGGTCGTGCTTCTTTGCTTTTCCTGTTGCGTTGGTTTGCTCATGTTTCTCCCGGCACAAAAAAAGCGCCCCACGTTTTGGAGGGGCGCTGGATAAAACTGGTAACCGATAAGGCTTGTTATTCTTTGGCAATCGCACGATCGAGCTTGTCTTCAATACGGGTGAGCGCGGCGCGCATATAGGCTGCCTGCACTTCCAGACGTGCTGTACGCTCGCCCATATCGTCATCGCTGATCACCTCGCGTTCCAGGTGATTGATGCGTTCTGATGCCGCCCCCGCCCAGGTCAGCGCTCCGGCGGTTTGAATGAGGATCGCGACAATAAGGGCAATGGGCACACGCTTGTCCAGATGCCAGCGCCCAGGCGCTCTCTCTTCGTCCATCAAACTGTCCCCCGCGCACTTAAACCCACCGTCCGGCGTTTTTCGTCATCGCTCAGGAAGTCTGCGTCTTTCACCCGCGCCCAGACGCTTTCTCGTTCAGCAGCAAGGGCCGGGACCGTATCAAGGTCAATATCGAGATGCAGCGCTGGCCCAAAACGGGGGCCCAACCAGTGGGTCAATGCGGTTGCTGACTTACGCACCAGCGGCACAATGGTCTGACGCCAGAAAACCAGATTGGCTTCTTTGTAATTTGAAAATGTGTTGTCGCCGGGAATGCCGAGCAACATGGGTGGCACGCCGAACGCCAATGCAATTTCGCGCGCCGCCGCATTCTTCGCTTCGTTAAAGTCAAGATCGCGGGGACCGAGCCCCATCTGCTGCCAGTCGAGCCCGCCTTCAAGCAAGAGCGGACGCCCCGCATTCGCCGAGCCTGCATAATTGTCTTCCAGCTCTCGCTTCAACCGCGCGAACTGATCATCGGTGAGCGCGCCATCGCCACCCACCCCTTTATAGACAAGCGCACCAGAGGGACGGGCCGCATTGTCGAGCAGAGATTTGTTCCAGGCTCCAGCCGCATTGTGAATGTCGACGGCTTTTGCAGCGGCTTCAAGCGGAGAGAGACCGTAGTGATCATCGGTCGGGTGGAAGGCCTTCATGTGCAGAATGGGTTTTGTGGGTTCGTCCCGGAACATTACCGTCCGTCCGTTCACCTCATACTCATAGCCTTCCGGCCAGCCCCGTGTGCCGGGCACCACTTTCATGCGATCCGGGCGGAGCGCGTAGAGTTCGCGCACGTCGTCGCCGACACTCACCGCTTCCAGATAGGCGTTCCCCGCCACCTGCAGATGCCCATACCAGGCCTCCAGAAGGTCTGTGCCACTCTCAGCGGGATTGGGCCGTGTCAAAAGCGTGAGCAATGGATGCTCGCTCAAAGTTTGATCGCCGTCGCGCAGCAGCCAGGGCACACTCGCGGCGGCTTCCGCAATCATACGCACACATCTGAAGGCCACTGCATTTTGTTCATAGCCTTCGCGTGCCAGACGGTCATAATCGCGGGGCGTCCAGACCGGTCGCCCCAAGGAACTCAGCGCGATCAGCGCGCCAGTCGCGCTTGCCTTTGTAGCCGGGGCCCGAGAGAAGAGCCTGGACCAAAGGCCCACCGGCTTTTGCTGCGTCACTGCATTCATCTTTGTTCCCTTACAAGCGTCGAATAGCGGGGTCACCCGCGGTTCGCATGAGATCTGTTATGGCCCAAACAAGGGCGTCCAATCTGTCCGGGCTTTTGCCGTGGCCAGCGAAATTGCACATCTGGTCTTCAAGCTCCGGCAGTGGTGCAAGATGCGAGACCCTACCCTGTTCATAGAGGGCTGCCACTGGTTCAGCGCGCACTCTCTTGCCCCGCGTCGCACGGACCTGGCGCACCGGCAATGTCGGCGCCACGTGGTGAAGCACGCTCGCAACCATCTCACCACCCTGATTCACTTCGGCGATGACACGGTCTGCGTCAAAACACTGATACGCCTCCGCGACGGCCCTTGCCCAGGCTGCTGGTTTGGCACGGGCGCGCGAGCGGTCTGAAATCACATAGAAGCGATCATCGCCCCCAAGCCCCGCCACCACGATGCCGCACTCATCCGCCCCGTCGCCAGAGCTTGCCGGCGGATCGACACCGATCACCACCCGTTCGAAGTCGGGCGCGCAGGTTTTGCGGCAGCGCTCAATAAGCGTTCGTGTCCATAAGGCGTCGGGATCATCTTCCAGCAATTCGCCGTTTAGCTCCTGACGACCAAGCCGGGTTCCCTCATAGGTCTTGATCACCGTCGAGAAAAACGCATCTGCAAGGTTTGCGCGATTGTCATAGGTCGTGGCCCGTGTCACAGCGACATTTTTGTCAGCCAATAGACTCCTGATCAGCGGCACCGCCCGCGGTGTTGACGTCACCACCTGACGTGGGCTTTCACCCAACCGCAGACCAAACTGCAGCATGGACCAGGCGGCTTCCGCATCCGGCCATTTGCCTGCTTCATCGCTCCAGGCGGCATCAAATTGCGGACCTCGAAGACCTTCTGGATCACTCGCAGAATGTAGGCTGGCCACTGCGCCGTTTGGCCAAAGCACACGGCGGCGCGTTGCTTCATAGCGCGGCTTTGTGTGATCCGGCCCCAGCGCGCGCAAACCCGACGTGCCTTCAACCATGACTTCGCGCGCATCTGCGTAACTCTCGCCGACTAGGGCAATATGTCCGGCGCGTGCTGCTCTTACCTGCCCTGCAATCCATTCAGCGCCCGCCCGGGTCTTGCCCGCGCCGCGTCCGCCAAGGATCAGCCAGGTGGTCCAGTCACCGCATGGTGGCCATTGGCTCGCCCTTGCCCAAAAGCGCCAATCGTGAGCCAAAAAACTGAGCTCCCGGGGGCTCAACTCGCTCAGGAAAGCATCAATCTCTTTCTGCGGCTGCGATGCGAGCCAGGCGGCGCGCCAGGTCCTGTCTGAGCGCGTCGTCGGTCTTTGCGCTGTCATTGCCGCTTTCTTCTTCTCTTATCCGTTTGGCTTCCGCCCGCTCAAGTGCGGCGGCTCTTTTCAACTCAATCAACTTGTCTAGCGTTCGGGTCAGGTTCGAAAGTGTTCTTGCATCTCTTTCATGGTCGCGACTTGCCGCTGCATCTGCCAGACGTCCTTCAATCTCTGCAATCTGTCTCTCAACGAGTGCCGTCAGGCGCTTGCGCAAAGTCGCTGGGTCGGTGCTCCCTGGCGATCGCTTCAGCTTGGTTGCCTGCTGCCTTTCATATCGCAGCGGCCAGCCTTCACGCTGGGCATGCGCGACAATCTTTTGGACGGTCAGTCCGTAAACTTTTGCGACATTCGCAAGTTTCTCATCTGCCTGATAGGCCTGCGCAATGTGCCCCCAGTCAACGGGCTTAAGTTCTTCCGTCTCGGGCGATGCGTCATCAGGCATTGAGCATATTTCTGGAGATGAGGTTAAAGATAGGAATGATCGTCGCTATATCAAGTCTTACCATCAATTATTTTCTTAGCGGTCTTTCTCTTTGAAAGATGCCAATCGCTTCGATGCAATTCTGGAGATGGACTTTAGATGGGATGGGAGCGTTTAATGTTCAAGAACAAATTTGCATTTTCTGCAAATTATTTTCCCTGCTCCGGCCAGGTCACGATGCGCTCTTCCAGGTCAGTAGGGTCCACATCATCCTCACTCACCGTCCGGCCCCGAACGGACATGCCGGCTAGATGAACAGACTCCTGCTCCCCGCTCACCAATGGGTGCCACCAAGGCAGGTCTTCGCCATTTGCCAGCAGACGGTAGGCACAGGTCGAGGGCATCCATTTCAACTGCTGCACATTCTCTGGCGTCAGCGTGACACAGTCGGGCACTTTGACTGAGCGATTGGGATAGTCGCCGCACTGGCAGGTTTCGCAGTCCAGGAGGCTACAAGCAATGTCGGTATATTCCAGCTCGCCGGTATCCTCGTCCTCCAACTTGATGAGGCAGCATTTTGCACACCCATCGCAGAGAGATTCCCATTCCTCCCGGCTCATCTCAGTCATCTTTTTGGTTTGCCAGAAGGGTTGCTCGGTCAATTTCTCGTTCCTGGGGGATCTGCGCTTGTCTGCGTAATGAGTCTGGATAGTGAAGCTCGGTAGTGAGTCTGGGTCCAAGTTTACGCTCATTTGAGCCCCCTGTGCAGACGGAAGAAGTCACCTGGCCCGCGGCACAGCGCTTGCGATGTAGCGTTTCAGACAATTATGCGGGGCCCCCGCTGTGCCATTCCGGCACAGGTGCGTCCTATTGAAAGACCAAACTCGTGCGAGACGACGAAGAAAATCAAGAGCTGCCCCAAAAAGGCACCCGATCGCGCCCTTTCCTTTGGCGCGCCTTTGGTGTGCTGGTCTTTATTGGCAGTGTCCTGTTCGGCACCCTGATCCTGGACACACTGCCTAAAATGCAGCGGCAGCTCCTCGGCCCCCTGGGGCCGGACGCGCTCGCGCTCACCGTCCTTGACCGGGATGGCGATGAGATTGCCAATCGCGGTGGGCGCTATGCCCCGATCGTCCCGCTCAACAAAATGCCGGACTATCTGGTGCTTGCGGTGCTCAGCACGGAAGACCGTCGTTTCTATGAGCATTTCGGATTTGATGTCTTTGGCATTGGCCGGGCTATTGTTGCCAATCTGAGTGCCGGGGGTGTGGTGCAAGGTGGTTCAACCATCACCCAGCAACTTGCCAAAAACCTCTATCTCGGATCTGAGCGCACGTTTTGGCGCAAGGCCCAGGAAGCGGTGATCACCGTCTGGCTTGAATATGCCTACACGAAAGATGAAATCCTCACTCTCTACCTCAACCGGATTTATATGGGTGCCGGAGCCTATGGCTTTGAAGCAGCCTCACAGCATTATTTTGACAAGTCCGTTCGTGACGTGAACCTCGCGGAAGCAGCTCTGCTTGCCGGGCTGATCAAGGCGCCGTCGCGGTTTGCGCCTACCAATGATCTCTCCCGCGCCCAACGGCGCGCAGAGATCGTGCTCAGCACCTTGGTTGAGAACGGTGTTCTGACAGAGGGCGAAACCTTCGCAGCCCGCGTCACACCTGCAACCATTATCAAACGGGTACCGCGTCAAGGATCGCAATATTTTGTGGACTGGATCGCTGCAGAAGTCGCTGAGATCCTGCCCGGCATGACGGGCCAACTCATCATCGAAACAACACTCGACCCAGTGCAACAAGCCGCTGGCGAGCTTGCCATTGCAGATGCGATCACTGAGCGCGCGGCAAGCCTTCCGGAAGATGTGGATGAGCCGCCAGCACAAGGTGCGCTCGTCTCTATGGACCCGGATGGGGCGCTCCGCGCTATGGTCGGGGGCCGGGACTATCTCGAGAGCCAGTTCAACCGCACCTTCCAGGCAGAACGGCAACCGGGCTCCGCGTTCAAACCGTTTGTCTATCTTGCTGCTTTGGAGACCGGGCTTACACCTGAATCCCGGGTGAGTGACCGCCCCATCAATGTGAATGGGTGGAAGCCTCAGAATAATGGGCGATTCCGGGGGAATGTCAGTCTCCTCACATCGATGAAATATTCAATCAATACGGTTGCGGTGCGCCTCTCAGAACAGGTCGGGCGCCTGGAGGTGATCGAAGCAGCTGAACGCCTTGGCATCACATCGCCGCTTGCGTCTCACCCTTCCATTGCGCTCGGCACAGAAGAAGTGACGCTGCTTGACCTCACTTCTTCTTATGCTGTGTTTGCGAATGGGGGCTTTAGAGCGAAGCCCTATGGCATCAGACGCATTCTTAATCCTGACGGCGATATTCTGTTTGAACAGCAATCCCTTGCCACGCGTGTGGTGGCACCGGGTGCCGCGCGCTCGATGAACTATCTGCTCTATCAGGTCATCCTCTCAGGCACCGGGTCAAACGCCGCCATTGGCGGACGTCCCGCCGCAGGTAAGACCGGCACCAGCCAGGATGGGCGCGATATCTGGTTCGTCGGCTATACGGCGGACCAGGTCGCTGGTGTCTGGTTTGGCCATGACAATGCGTCGCCCATGTTCAATGCGGAAGGTGGGGGCCTCAGCGCCACCACCTGGGCATCTTTCATGAAGTCGGTGCATGAGGGCATGCCAATCGCAGATCTTGCAGGCGGCAAACCCGCTCCTGTTCGTCGTGCCCGGCGCCGGGCCACTGATACGGAGCCCGTGATCGCAGCGCCGCCACAACCAGAACTTCACCGCTTTTACGTTTCCCTGTCGAACCTGTTTCGCGAAGCACACCGGAAACAGGTAAACCCAGGACCTGGATTTCGCCGCGGTGGCGAGACGTTATCGCGTTAACTGCGAAGAGGGCTCAGTCTGGCGCTTAGTCTGGTCCTTTTCGGCCTCTGTGTTACAACCTCCCTTCGGGGACAATGATTGGGGAATCTAGGAACCCATGGTTTCAGGACTTCTAAAAGCTCTGGGCGTTTTAGTCGGCGCTCTCATTATCGGATTGGGGATCACCTGGCTGTCGATCAATGCGGGTCTGGGGACCGCGCTGCAAAATGGCGCGTGGACAACCGACCCGGCCATCGGCAGTCCAACCGCAAGCCCCTATGCCCGCGCCGCGGTGGCACGTGCCGGATTGTTGGCGCTCAATAAAAGCGAGACGGTCTATTTCACCGCCGTGCACGATGATGCAGGCGACCCTCTGACAAGCAAATGCAGCTATCGTCTGGACGGTAAACCACTTGCCACCCGCTGGTGGAGCATCACGGCTTATGGGGCAGACCATTACCTGATCCCCAATCCTGCCAACCGATACAGCCAGGCCATGAACACAGTAACGCGCGACGGGGAAAATGGCTTCACGATTTCGGTGAACCCAGGCGGCAAGGGCACGAACGGTATTCCGACCGGCTTTGATGGCACCGGCGAAGGAGAAGCGTTCAGCCTCACGCTCCGGCTCTACAATCCGGATGAAGAGACCTATTCCAATCTTGAGAGCCTGCGTCTCCCGACCATTGTGAAGGAGAGCTGCTCATGAAGTCCTGGCCCTATCTTCTCGCTGCCACGCTCATCCTTGGCGGCATCATCCACATCGTAACGATCCTCGCTTTCCCGAGCTTCGTGATGGACCGTCTAATCTCTGGCATTGAAGAACAGGTTGGCCTGGGTGTTGTCGCCCATGCTCCGCGTGCCAGTGCTGAAAGCCGCACTGTGGTTCGGCCAAGCCCCGACCTCATCTACACGATCTGCGCTTTCGATGTGTCGGAGATGCCGCTGCACATTTCCGCGCCGGTTCCCAAGGACACCTACTTTTCGCTCTCCATGTTTGCTGACAATACAGACAATTTCTTTGTGGTGAATGACCAGCAATTGTCTAAAGAGACGGTGGAAGTGATCCTGGTGAAAAACGAGGATCAAGTTGAGGGACTTGGCGGCGCACCCATCGTCGTTGCGCCGTCCCTTCGGGGGGTGGTGCTCTTCCGCACGCTCATTCAATCTGAAGAGCGGTTTGAGGAGCTGAACGTCAACCGCCTCGAGGCCACCTGCGAGGTGATGTAGGGGGTGTGAAAGCCCCCAACGCCTGTTAAACTCCCGCCACTTGTTCAAGTGGGGGTTCCATGGATCGCAATATCCTGATCGGCGCCGGTGCCGTCATTGTCGTTTTAGCGCTGTTGGTTTTTTCTCTCTATGTGCCGGGCAGCGCACCATCAGGTGATGTTGCAAACGCACCTGGTCTCCGCCCCATCAGTTTTGTCACCGACTGGAAGGCACAAGCGGAGCATGGCGGCTTCTATCAGGCGCTCGCCAATGGCTATTACGCAGAAGAGGGTCTCGACGTCACCATTCGCCCCGGTGGGCCTGGCATCAATGTGCCGCAGCTGCTTGCATCGGGCAGTGTCGACTTCGGCATGGGGTCGAACAGTTTTATTCCCTTGAACATTGTTGCCGCCGACGCGGGCGCAAAGGCGGTGATGGCCTCCTTCCAGAAAGACCCGCAGGTGCTCATCACCCACCCCCGTGATGATGTGAAAACACTGGAAGACATGCGCGGCATGCCCATCATGGTGTCCGACGCCACGATCAGCGCCTTCTGGGTGTGGCTGCGGTCCCGCTTCGGCTTCACTGATGATCAGATCCGCAAATACACGTTCAATCTGGCACCCTTCCTGGTGGATGAACGTGCGATCCAGCAGGGGTACCTCTCGTCAGAACCCTACTCGATTGAAAAAGAGGCCGGGTTCAGCCCTCAAGTCTTCCTTCTGTCTGATCATGGCTATCCGGGATATGCCACGTTCATTCTCGCGAACACCTCCATGATCGATCAGGAGCCGGAACTGGTTCAGGCGTTTGTGGATGCCACCATCAAGGGGTGGGTCTCCTTCCTTTATGGAGACGCCTCACCTGCAACGGCGCTCATTCTCGCCGACAACCCAGACATGAGCGAAGACGTAGTCCTACAGGCCATTGAGAAGCTCAAAGAATATGGCATTGCCGATTCAGGAGATGCGCTCACGCTTGGCATCGGCGCCATGTCGGAAGACCGGTGGCTTAACTTCTTTACAGTCATGTCGGAGAACGGGGTCTATGACCCGGCGCTTGATTGGCGGCAGGCCTACACACTTCAATTCGTGAACAAGGGCGTGGGTCTTGATCTCAAAGAGCAACTGACAGCTGAATGAGCATGTCGCCTCCCGTTCCCAACGGTTCTCTTCTGACGCTCTCAGGTGTCGGCAAATCCTACAATGGGGATGCGCCTGCGGTTGCAGACGTCAATCTCTCCATCGAACGCGGATCATTCGTTTCATTAGTCGGGCCATCGGGTTGTGGTAAGAGTACGCTGCTCCGTCTCATCGCCGGCCTGCTTCAACCGAGCCAAGGTACACTCAACTGGGATGGCGGCGACCGTCCGCATGATCTGGGATTTGTTTTTCAGGATGCGACACTGCTTCCATGGGCGAGCGCCTTTGACAATGTCTATCTGCCCCTAAAGCTGAAAGGGGTTTCCCGGGACGAGGCGGCGAGCAAAGTAGAAGACGCCCTCACCCGCGTTGGATTGGGCGACGTGCCGGACCGGCTGCCGCGAGAACTTTCCGGTGGCATGCGCATGCGGGTTTCCATTGCCCGCGCGCTCGTGACTGAACCGCCGGTCCTTCTCATGGATGAACCTTTTGCGGCGCTTGATGAGTTCACGCGCGAGAAGCTCGACGATGATCTGCTCACCCTCTGGCGGGAGCTTGGCTGGACGGTGATCTTTGTCACTCACTCGGTTTATGAAAGCGTCTATCTGTCAGAGCGCATCCTCGTGATGAGCACCGCCTCTAATGGTTCTGGGGGCCCTGGCCAGATCGCAGATGATATAAAAATCGATGCCCCCTACCCACGTGGTCTTAGCTTTCGGCAATCGTCTTCCTATTTCGATCATTGTAAGGCGGTATCGGCGGCACTCCGGGATGGTGACGTATGAGCGCTCCACTTTTTCGTATCTTTGTTCCCATTCTCGTTGGTATTGGCGCCCTTCTCTTTTGGGAGGCAGCGGTCACACTCGGAGATGTGCCCAAGTTTGTATTGCCTGCACCCAGTGTCATTGGTGCAGCCTTGCTAGATAATTTCGGGAGCCTGATGTCCGCGCTCTGGGTGACGTTGCGCATAACATTGCTGGCCTTTGCGCTGGCCGTGGTTGGCGGGGTCATGCTCGCCATTCTCTTTTCCCAAAGCAGACTTGTTGAGATGGCGCTCTTTCCTTATGCCATCATCCTGCAGGTGACGCCCGTTGTGGCGATCGCGCCCCTCGTCCTCATCTGGGTCGGCTTTGATAATGTCAATCTGGCGCTTCTCATCCTTGCCTGGATTGTGGCCTTCTTCCCGATCCTGTCGAACACGACACTGGGCTTGCGCTCCGTCGACCACAATCTGATGGACCTCTTTACGCTTTATGGGGCAACACGCTGGCAGCGCCTTTGGTCGCTCCAACTCCCAGCCGCACTCCCCTACATTCTGGGAGGCATGAAGATCTCTGGCGGCCTTGCGCTCATTGGCGCTGTGGTCGCTGAATTTGTGGCCGGATCGGGTTCTGGCACCGGGCTGGCGTGGCGGATCATCGAAGCTGGCAACCGGCTTCAGGTTCCCACCATGTTCGCTGCTCTACTCCTGCTCTCAGCTTTAGGCATCGCGATCTTCTTTGCGCTCACCCTCCTTGAGCACCTGGCGCTACGCCGGTGGCACGAAAGTGCCTTGCGTAGAACTTAGCACTAGTTACGTCAACCAAGGATCATGTTGTCAAAGTACTCGTCTAGCTGCTCACTGGACACGTCAATTTTTGACTTCAAGTTTTCTTCACCGAACATCAACTGCATCATAGTCCTCAAATAGGAATCGCACTTTGATGAAATTTCTAGAGTCTTCTCAATTTTCGATTTAGAAAGATGCGAGCCGTGAACCAATTTCGACCGCACCTCATAAGCCGCTTTGATATCCTTGAAAACCTCTAGTCTGTCAAAACCATGCATGCTTAAAAAGAACGCAACTCGTTCTGAAAGTTTGTGAGCCAGTTCTGCAGAACTAGTCGAGAACAACGCCTCCAATGCACTGATGTAGTGAGCGATCTTGAATCCTACATTCGGCGACGCACGAGCTATATCGATGAACTGAAGCGCCCGACCTGTTCTGCAATACCCCTTTTCCAACAGGAAATTGAATCCATCCGAATCCTGTTCAAACAAGTACGTACCTACATTTTCCTCCATTCTTTCCCACTGATGAAGTTCATCGACATTGACCGCTTTAGTTGTTTTTGTGCAATCGGGACGACTGATATGTTGCGCCAAAAAATTGCTAGTGGTCTTTACAACTTCGTCATCCTCAATCTGAAAAAGGTACGCTGCATCACATTCAAAATTGTGATCGAACAGAATCCAAGCACTGCGAAACAACGACTTTATCCAAAGCAGGATTAGCAAGAGCGATTGCTCAATGTCCAAATCACGAAAAACATCTTGTCTAAATTCGCAACACACTACGTTCTGCGACTTCATTAGGTGATCTAGTTCGATCAAACCCAAGTATTGAGCTACCTCAGACCCAGCGATCTTGCTCTTAAGTGCCTCTGAATTGCAGATCTCAATTCCAGGCATAAGCGCAAAGGGCTCTTCAACGACACTATCTAATTCAAGATGGCGAATGGTAGTTACCAACAATAATTTGTCCATGCTGCACTCTTTTCGAAATACCCATCTCAAGTTACCAAGGTGTGGTGTTGAAAATAAACACAGGCGGTAAACCGCTGTTCTTAGGTGCAATTTCCCAACTCCGAGACCATTTTTTACATCACGAGATTGTAATTCAATCTATTTCACACCCCACTTGACCCTGATTGCAAAAACAACCATGTTTGCGGCCAATAATTGACCATTACCAGTGGCTGCGACCATTGGGGGTTAAATCACACTTGCGACCCCAGGAGACTGGGTAGAGAGACTTGGTAAGGAGACTAGGCTTTGGCCCAGCACACCAATAAACGCGCGACCACCCAGGCAGTCACGGCCAACCGCCTGCTTGATGGCGAGGTGGTCTATTTTACAGCCGACGGCAGTTGGTCTGATTGGCTGAAAGACGCCGATGTCGCCGACGGCAAAGAAGCTTGTTCGGCGCTGCTCGCAAAAGCGGAACCATCCGTGGCGGCGCAGCAGGTTGTTGAGCCCTACCTGTTTGAAGTGGCTGTCGACGACGGTGCGATTGTTCCCGCGAGCGTGCGTGAAAAAATCCGCATGGCCGGTCCGACCATCCGCCTTGACCTCGGCAAGCAAGCTGCTTCCGCCTGACCTTATTGAAAGCACCTTAGATGTATCGCTACGATGAATTTGACCACACGCTTGTCAAAGAACGGGTAACCCAGTTCCGCGGACAGGTTGAGCGCCGCCTGGCTGGCGACATTACCGAAGATCAGTTCAAACCGCTCCGGCTGATGAACGGTGTCTATCTGCAGCTCCATGCCTACATGCTGCGCGTGGCCGTGCCCTACGGCACACTGTCGGGCACGCAAATGCATATGCTGGCTGACATCGCGACGAAGTATGACAAGGGTTATGGTCACTTCACCACGCGGCAAAACATCCAATACAACTGGCCTGCCCTCTCAGACATTCCAGCGATCCTGGATGATCTGGCATCGGTTGAAATGCATGCGATTCAGACATCGGGCAACTGTATTCGGAACGTAACGTCTGACCAGTATGCTGGTGCTGCTGCAGGTGAAGTGGACGATCCGCGCATCTGGAGTGAGATCATTCGGCAGTGGTCCACCTTCCATCCGGAATTCACTTTCCTGCCGCGCAAATTCAAGTTTGCCGTCTGCGGGATGAATGAAGACCGGGCCGCGATCCGCTTCCATGACATTGGCATTGAAGTTGTGAAGGGCAAAGACGGAGCACCAGCCTTCGACATTTATGTCGGTGGCGGTCAGGGCCGCACGCCGATGATCGGCCATCTGATCGGTGAGGCCGTTCCTGCCGTAGATCTCATCGCGTATCTGGAATCCATTATGCGCGTCTACAACATGAATGGACGCCGGGACAATCTCTACAAAGCGCGCATCAAAATTCTCGTTCATGCGCTCGGTGCTGAAGAGATGAAGCGGCAGGTGGAAGAAGAGTTCGTCCACGTCAAAGAAAAGGGCGTGGTCAATCTGCCGGAAGAAGAAATTGCGCGTATTCGTGCCTATTTCGCGCCGCCTGCTTACGAAACGCTTCCCGATGATTCATCTGCCCTCAATGAAGCCATGGCGGACAATAAGAAGTTCGCCGACTGGGTGAAAACCAATGTGGCTGAGCACAAGGTGGACGGCTATGCCATCGCGAATATTTCACTCAAACCTGTAGGTGGTGTCGCCGGTGATGCAAGCGACGACCAAATGCATGTGATGGCAGATCTCGCAACCCAATACAGCTTTGATGAACTGCGGGTGACGCACGAACAGAATATTGTTCTGGCGCATGTGAAGAAGGACGATCTCTTTGCTCTGTGGCAAGGTCTTGAGAAGGCGGCACTTGGCACGCCGAACCTTGCGCTCATCACCGATCATATCGTTTGCCCCGGCCTGGACTATTGTGCGCTCGCCAATGCGCGCTCCATTCCGATCAGCCAGGAAATCGCCGAACGCTTTAATGATCTTGATCGCCAGCACAATATTGGCGAGCTGAAGGTGAAAATCTCAGGCTGTATCAATGCCTGTGGTCACCATCATGTAGGTCATATCGGCATTCTGGGTGTCGACAAGAAGGGCACGGAGTTCTACCAGATTTCTCTCGGGGGCTCAGCGGATGAAAACGCTTCCGTCGGCGATATTCTGGGGCCCGCCTTCACTGAAGATGAAATCGCTGACGCGATTGAGACCATCGTCGAGACCTATATCAACATCCGACAAGAGGGCGAGCGGTTCATCGAAACCTATCGCCGTGTCGGCAAAGATCCGTTCAAGGAGACTCTCTATGCCACTCATTAAGAACGGCGAATTTGCAGACGATAATTGGGTATTGGTCGGCGATGAAGACGAGCTACCAGCAGATACGCCCGTCATCGTATCGGCTGCCCGCTGGCAGGCGGAGCGGGACGTGCTTATCGGGCGCAACGCCCCTCTCGGCGTTAAACTCGAAGCAGGCGAAGCGCCGGAATTGATTGCGGATGATCTCGACCGGTTCCAGCTGGTGGCTGTGAACTTCCCCGCCTTTAAAGATGGGCGTGGTTTCTCCTATGCGAGCCTGCTTCGGGATCGCTATGGATTTGAGGGCGAGGTGCGCGCTGTGGGCGAGGTGCTTCGCGACCAATGGTCTCTCATGGTACGCTGTGGCTTCGATGCGTTCGACGTCGCGGACGGCACCAAAATCGATGCCTTTAAAGAGGCTTTGGGAGAGTTCAGCCATGTCTACCAGGCGACCGGTGATGGCAAGAAAACCGTCTGGCAATTACGCCACGGCGGGTAGAACGATCCTAAGGAGGGCGCTGCATGCGGTAGCCCTCCTATTTGCGAGCGGTTGCATGACCCTTCCCGCGCGGGCTGAGCTTATCGTCCTTGCGGCGCCGATCACCGGTGATCCTTATTACGCAGAAGTGGCCGGTGAGATTTTCGATTTCCATATGGCTTTTGCCAAGGCGATCACAGAGCCTGATCAGGTCCTCATCCTGACGGATGAAGGTGCCTATGACCGCTATGCGGCGGTGCTGGGTCCTGAAAAGGTTCTGGTGGCCCCTATGGCAGATATCTGGGCGCGGGACTTTGCGCCCTCGAACGCGGAAGACCCTGTCTATTTCCGCTATACAGCCGCAGGCCAAGGCGGCGGGTATAGCGGACAGGATGATGCCGATGCGGTCCAGATCGCGCTTGCTGAACTGACCGATGCTGCCGACATGACGATCCGGGCCACCCATCTTTTGAATGATGGCGGCAATTTCGTAGATGATTATGCGGGCAATGCAGTCGTCAGCACTAAATTCCTCACAGACAATGATCTCACAAAAGACGAAGCCCGCGCCGCACTGCAGCGCGTTACGGGCATCAAACATGTGGCGTTCATCGAGGCAGATGAACAAGGTGGCCTGGAGCATGCCGATGGCGTTGTAAGTTTTGTCGACACCAACACGCTTGTGATCAATTCCTACCCGGAAGACCCGGCTTACGCCCGCCAATTCCGGGCTGACTTGGAACTCGGCCTTCCCGGCGTCACCATCCGCGAGATTGTCACGCCTTATGACGGCTCGGAGATTTACGATGAGCGGTTCGGATCGGCTTGCGGGCTCTATACAAACGCATTGGTCACCCCGGAGCGCATCTATCTGCCACAATTCGGTATTCCAGAGGACGCTACCGCGCTTGCCCAAGTGCGCGCTGCCACCACCCGCGAGGTGGTGCCTGTGTCTTCATCCCAAGTCTGCAAAATGGGTGGTGGGGTCAGGTGCATGTCTTGGCAATTGCGCGGCGCACAGGCCAGGGTGCTTCTCGACTATGCAGCATCGCGCCAAGCTCGACGTTAAGGATCCATAAACCCTAACTGCGAAATGTTTAAAATCCTGCCGACCCCCTTCAGCGTTTCTCCATTCGCCCCGGGTTAGAACAGCTCATCACGAGGAGTTTTCTGATGAGCCATTCTCTGTCGCCCAATCGCTGGCATTTCGCTGTAGCAGCCGCTGCTTATTTTTTCATTGCTGTGATTGCCGCGCCAGTATTCGCCGCAAGCCCATCAGTGTTCATGGAACAGGGCACCAACCGCCCGGGCGCTGATTACAAAGTGCTCTCCGCCGGCCGAGAAGGCGCACAGTATTGCGCGTCCGCGTGTTTTGCTGACACACAGTGCCGTTCCTGGACCTATGTTCGGGCAGGCAGTGAAGGCCCTGAAGCTCAATGTCATCTGAAGCTTGATGTGCCGCACGCACAGGCGACACCCTGCTGCATAAGCGGTGTCACCGTCGGCTCAAGTACACCGGGCCGCACCCGCGGGTATTGAGATATACTTTTCCCGATCCCAGGCGGCGCACTTCCTCTATCGATACATGAAGAAGTCATTGCCGGACTTGTTCCGGCAATCCGGAGTTCCAAACGAAAGCCTATACCTGTCGCTCCTGGACCCCCGGAACAAGTCCGGGGGTGACATCCCAGATTTGGAGTTAGGTCATCATACAAAAATCATGAATATGCCGAAACCCGAATTTCAAACAGGCCGGTCTGCCGCCGAGCGACGCCCAAAAAGCTCGCCGCGCACCGCGCGATGGCGCGCCGCATCACCCTTGATGCCTTCTATGCTTTTTTCAAGCATGACGAGAGCTTGATCAACCGTCGCGATAAGATCTCTTTCCGGGATATCAAAGGCAGATTGCTCCAACGCAATGCGGTACTTTGCATAGCGCACGGACATTTCGTCCGCCATGTCGTCAATTACTTTGCCATTCTCTTCAACACGCAGCACAACATCTACGGCGTCCGAGAACACGGCGCTGTCGGCCTCCATGGCCTCTCGCACAAGCGCCAGACGGAGTGAGTCCGCAGAAGTGACCGCAATACTCAAGTTTGCAAACTGGTCGATCATTGCAACGTCGCGCAGAACATCATTCCCAAACGCGTGTAACAATGACGCTCCGCTGTTCGCATGAGCCTGCCTGAGTGCAAGATAATAGGACTTTTCACCATCCGCTGCTTCCGGCCCCTGGATCAATCTCGAGAGTAAGTCCGGCCGTCGCTGAGCCGCCTGAGTATCAATGGTACGGGCAATCGTGCGGAGCTGCGCCTCTTCAGCCGTCAGCGGAAGATTGGCGCTTGCATTCGCGCGTTCTGCAAGCTGGACCACCCGATCGCCGAGGTCGGTAAAGAAGGACAATTCGTTGGTTTTGGTGCGGCCAAGATCCGCCTGGCCTGCGCAAGCCACAAGGCTCAGCGTCAGCAATCCGGTTCCCAAAATCTGTGTGTGGCGGCGGGCCATATCACATCCACTTTCTGCATCCGCTGCAGGCAATCCCAAGAGCGGCATAGTTTCGCCACAAGCCTAGGGCGTAATCGTTAGATGGCTGTTAATGCCAGCGGTGATCCTTGATTGATCAAGGGAAACAGCGGAAAAACTGCAGGGAACGAGGGTTTTATGGACATATGAATGACGTACTTCCCTCATTCGGACCTCAGCCCATCAAAGGGCGTCGGTGGCTCATGGTTTTGCTCCTGGCCTCTCTGGCGATGGTGATCGTTGGACTTCAGGTGCCTGCGGTCACCGTGCACTCTTTCTGGTTGTATGAAAATGACCTGTCGATCCTGGATGGCATCCGGTCCTTCTTTGATGAAGGACAGACGGCGCTCGGTCTGCTGGTGCTCGCGGTCTCGGTTGTGTTTCCCGTCGGCAAAATTCTGCTGGGGATGTTGCTCATTGCGCGTGGCCGCAGGCGGGCGGGCGGAACGGGCGCTCTCCTCGGCATGCTCGTCTGGCTCTCGCGCTGGTCGATGACCGACGTGTTCGTCTTTGCGCTTATCGTGCTGGTGCTGAACGGGCAGCTTCTCACGTCAGCCGATGTGCACGGGGGTGTCGCCCTCTTCGCTGGCGGTGTGCTGCTGTCCGCCTTTGCCGTGTCACAAGTCCGACGACGGCTGACAGCCGAGTGACTTTAGAAACGGCTGGCCGAAAAATTCGCGGGGTCGACGGAAGGGTCGCGTCCACCGATCAGCTCTGCAATGAGGGCAGCTGACCCCATGGCAAGTGTCCAGCCCAACGTTCCATGCCCTGTATTGAGATAGAGATTGTCCCGTCCGGGCGCTTTGCCCAGAACCGGCACACCGTCGGGCGTCATAGGCCGCAAGCCACACCAGAACTCTGGTTCAAGATCTTCTCCCAAGGCCGGAAACAAGGCGCGAACCGCGTCGAGCACGGATTGCGCCCGGCCGGCCTCCACCGTGCGGTCATAGCCTGCTACTTCCGCCTGCCCTGCCGCGCGCAGGCGATTGCCAAGTCGGCTCACCACAATGCGCCGCACCTCGTCGGTAACGCTCACCTCTGGCGCCGAGCCATCATCGGGCACTTCAAGGGTCACGGAATACCCTTTGACCGGGTAGACTGGCAGCGAGAGACCCTCAAGCAGATGGGGGCTCATGACGCCTGCAGCCAGAACCACAGCATCAGCTTCCAAACGCCGCAGGTTCGTCCGCACATGGGTGATGCGCGAACCTTGACGTTCCAACTTGGTGACGCTCTCCCCATAGAGACAGGTGACACCCATGTCTTCAATTGCATTTGCGAGGGCGTCGGTGAAGCGATAGGCATCGCCACTCTGATCGCTTCTAGAGTATACCCCGCCTGCAAGCTCGCCGCGCTGGTGGGCTGAGGCCAAAGCGGGCTCAAGCGCCACACACTCCTGGGCGGTCAGACGTTCCTGGTGCAGACCGAATGGTTCGAGACGGTCTGCTTCCCGGGCGGCGTGATCAACTTCCGTCTCTGTCGCAAAGACCCGCAGAATGCCCTTCTCTTTGCGGTCAAAATCCGGCGCCATGCCTTTCGCTGCAAGGTCATCCAACGTCTCTTGAAGAACTGTTCGGCTGAGGAGAGCAAGGCCCACGTTGCGTTCTGCCCCATCACGCTGTGCTTTCAGAGAGCACCGCCGCCAGAAGCGCCAAAGCCATTTCCATTGTGCCGGATCTGCTTTGAGCCGGAGCCGCAGTGGCGCGTCGGCGCGCCCGAGCCATTTAAGCGCTTGGCCGGGTACACCCGGCCCCGCCCAAGGCGCGACCTCTCCGGCGCTCATCTGCCCGCCATTGGCAAAACTTGTTTCGAGAGCCGGACCCCGCTCTTTTTCGATGAGCGTTACGTCATGCCCGTCATGTCTCAGCCGGTAGGCTGTCGCCACTCCAATGACGCCTGCGCCCACGACCACGATCTTTTGCGGGTCATTTCTTTGTTGGGACGCGGGGGACGACATGTAGGCCAGAACTCATTGCCGGAGGAATATGTGGTCTTCCTAGCAAACTGCCTCTACCCAATCAAAACAAATACGAGCAAATCAAGTCAGGGCTGAGGAAATGGGACGGGGAAAGAAATGAGGCTATCTTGATTGCGCGCGAGAACCATCGAGGACCCCACCTATGACAGAATGGCAGGGTACATTCCATTTCGGCGACTATTGGGCTGCCTATCGGGGTGCGGCGGGAGACAATGCGCTGCATTCACACGCAACTCTTCAAATCACCCTTGCGGTGGCGGGTGACCTGATGTTGGAGGCAGGAGACGGTGCCGCCCATTCCGGCCGGTCTCTCATGGTCCGACCCAGAACCCTGCATCGGCTTGAAAGACACGAACAAGTTCTGCTCCTGTTGATTGAACCCCAGACACCCCTCTGTCGTGCCCTCTTGGATCTGATGGGCAACGCCGACATCACTCCACTTCCCAAAAATGTGGCAGCTGAGATTGACCTTGGCGCCCCCCTTCACACCTGCCTTGATCAAATCTCGGCAGCATCACCGCCAGCCCCCCATGCCCTAGACCCCCGTCTTCAACAAGCGATTGAGCATCTGGACTCTGCACCGGAGGACCTGCCCCTTGCCACCGTGGCTGAGCATTGCGGCCTTTCGGAATCGCGTTTGCGAGCACTTGCATCCGATGAGTTGCAGCTGCCGCTCTCCAAATGGGTGCTTTGGCGGAAGCTGCGGCGCTCCGCTGAGGAATTGGCTGCAGGCGGTGATCTCGCCTCCGCCGCACTTGCCGGGGGCTTTGCAGATCAGGCGCACTTCACCCGGACGATGAAGAACCTGATCGGACTGACACCTGGCATGGCGGCAGAACCGTTTCGCTGAGCGGCACCCCCGCTAGCGAAATGTTCAAGACCCCACGCCTGCATAATGGTTCCCTGCCTTCCGAAACGACAAACAGTCTTGGAGGATCTCGTGCACCAATCACTCAAACGGGCTTACGCACAGGAGATGGCCCGGGCCCGCAATGCTTACCGCACCGACGAATTGGACCTCTGTTTCAGCCATCTGGAGCGAGCGCATATTCTGGGCCAGCGCTTTTTCTGGCGGCACGTCATCAGCCATTGGTGGATGCTGAAAGTGGGCCTCCGCCAGGGAGGGACAAGTGAAATCAAAGGTCAGCTGCTCCGTTTGTTCGCCACCGTCCCCGGCTATCTCTTTGGCTGGGTTCCCAAAGGCAATACGGGTGGGGCGAATGTTTCCCCTGTTAAGCCGATGCCGCTGCCAGTGGATCTCGCCCCACTTTTGGAGGATTATCGCGTCGGGAGAGACGTGGCACGTCGCCTGATCTATTGGGCCCTTATCCTCGCCGCAGTGGCAATTTGGGTCACTGCTTCGGTTGCGGGTGGACGTTAGCTGAGCGCGGAGCCAAAAAGCGTGCCCCAGAATTTTGAGGGCTTGCCGGTTTCCATCTCTATGCGATCCGCCTTGTCTCCAAAATACTGAATGGCTTTGACGCCAAGCCAGCGCAGGGGTTCAGGCTCCCATTTTGTGGGTGTGTCATTCACCCAGGCGAGGTCTGTCAGATCGCTCTCACGCTCAAGCACAAGATCAGAGAGAATGCGTCCGGCAAGGTTCGAGGCCGCGACCCCTTCCCCGGTGTACCCGCCTGCGTGCCCCAGTCCTGTTTGAGGGTCGAAAGCCACCGAAGGTCGCCAGTGGCGGGGCACGCCCATCAGGCCACCCCAGCCATGGGTCACGCCATAGTCTTGCAGAACCGGGAAAATCTTGCGCAGCGTGCGCTCCACGTTCTGCACCATGGGATCGTCCGGTGGAATGACACCGCGGCGTTTGGAGCCAAAGTAATATCCAGCCCGACCGCCAAAGGCGAGGCGGCCATCGTCTGTCTTCTGGCCATAAACGGTGACACGGCGGCTGTCGCCAAACGTCTCGCGGTTGGCCAGACCAATCTCGTCCCATACATGATCCGGCAGTGGTTCCGTCGCCACCATCATGGAGTAGAGCGGCAGGACTTCACGCTCCTGACCCTTGATGGATTCCGTATAGCCTTCGGTTGCACGAATGATTTTGGCGGCGCTCACGCGCCCTTTGTTGGTGTCCACATAGCCAGGTGCCATTTCGACCACCGGCGTCCCTTCGAAAATTTTCACGCCCTTTGCGCGAACGACCCGGCCAAGGCCTTTAACGAGGCGGGCTGGATGGATGACCGCGCAGTGAGGTGTATAGGTCGCACCGTGATTGGGTGTCATGCCAATGCGCTGTTGTGCTTCTTCGGCGGGTAACCAACGATAATCATCTTCGCTAAAACCCAGCTCATGAAGGTCTGCCATATGGCCCTGCATGTCTTTCACGTGAAAGGGCGCGATGGCCACCTCCAGCGTGCCGCTTTTGGCAAAGTGGCACTCAATGCCTTCGCGCTGAGAGATGCGGCCAACTTCATCCACCGTGTCATGCATGGCGCGCAACAAGCGTACACCCGCGTCCCGCTTTTTCTCATCGGCCAGCATGCCATCGATGCCCCAGGCCAGCCCCATGCACCAGCCGCCATTTCGACCACTCGCACCGAAGCCGATTGTGTTGGCCTCTAAGACTGCGATGTCGAGCGACGGGTCTTTTTCTTTCAGGTAGTACGCCGTCCAAAGGCCTGTGTAGCCCGCGCCAATAATGGCGACATCCACACTTGCCGGAAGTGTGTCCGGTTCAGCAATCATTGATGGCTGGTCCAGGGAGTCAAACCAGAAGCTGCCATTGTCGCTCAGAGGACACTTCTCTTCCGATACCATCTCTGTCATCCGTTTATCTGGTTGTGGCGTTCATTAGGTCTCCACGCTAAGGGTGAATCTAGACGGTCCGCCCCGCGCCAACGACAAAAATCGCGTCACGGCTCCTTGACTCAACCGCCTCGCTCCCCTAAATACACCACTAGGTTAATTAACTCTTTGGTGTATCATGAAACCTGACCCGCTCAGCGCCACGTTTTCCGCCCTTGCCGATCCGACCCGTCGGGCCATTCTCGCCCGGCTGGCGCTTGGCGAAACATCGGTCAAGGAATTGTCGGAACCGTTCGATATTTCTCCGCCTGCCATCACCAAGCATCTCAAGGTTCTGGAGAGTGCGGGCCTCATTTCCCGCGGCCGCAAAGCCCAATGGCGGCCTTGCGCCCTTGAGGCAGGGCCCCTTCGTGAAATTTCAGACTGGGTCGAGCAATACCGGCTCCATTGGGAGGGCAGCCTTGATCGCCTCGATACCTATTTGCAGAACATACAAAAAGGAGACACCACATGACTTCTCAGACCAACGCTGTTGTAGACACGTTCGACCTCACACTTACCCGCGTCTTCAACGCACCGCGTCCGCTTGTTTTTCAAATGTGGGCTGACACTGAACATAAGAGCCAGTGGTGGCGCCCGAAAACATTCACGCTGATCGACGCGGCAGAGAATTTCCGACCCGGTGGCGATTGGATGTCAATCATGGAAGCCCCCAGTGGCAACCGCTACCGGATGGAGGGGACGTACAAAGAAATTGTGGAAAATGAGCTGATCGTGTTCTCTCATCATTGGGTTGAAGACGGACAACGCGGTCCTGCAACGCTCATTACCGTCACGTTTGAGGATGACCCAGAAGGCACCCGCCTTACCTTCACCCAGGCACTGATCGAGAACGAAGCGGATCGA
Organism: Parvibaculaceae bacterium PLY_AMNH_Bact1; assembly: GCA_032881465.1. NCBI lineage: Bacteria > Pseudomonadati > Pseudomonadota > Alphaproteobacteria > Hyphomicrobiales > Parvibaculaceae > Parvibaculaceae bacterium PLY_AMNH_Bact1. The sequence goes on along the minus strand of CP126168.1, from coordinate 1,027,823 downwards.
AATGACCAGCAGAATGGCTGGAACGAATTTCTGGATATGCTTGGCAGTTCGCTCTCGGACGCAAGCTGATCATTGACAGGCAGGAGCTGAGGGCGCACCCCCCTTAGCCTCGGTCTGCCGCGTGGCAGTCCCCCGCCGCGCTAGCCATTCTATCGCCCAAGCTAGTCTGTTGCTCTGGGCCAGGTCAGATCCATCAGATCCGACAGGGTCGGCACTTCTGTTGGTTTCTTGTCTTTGGTACTCGATTTACTTTCTCGGACCGGCATCGGGATTACATCAGCCGCTTTTTCATAAGTGCGGCGTTTCCCGGTGGACTCCCTCGGCCTAAACTCGATGACATTCTGCATCGTCGTCTCCGTGGGTTTGTGCTCCCGGCTTAATCCGACATGGTTGCGGGAACCTTCCCTCAAAGTCTCCGCCTATTATCGTGAATAAAGTGTTAACGCTCTGGCACGCGAACGTAGAGAAACTGCCATTTCAAAGTGTGTCACGCAGTTTAAACCTTCGGTTTTTCGCAAATTTGTCCCGAACCGCCCCCACTGCTTGTTAAGAAATTTCGCTCAAATTGTGAGTGAAAGAACGACGTTGAGTTGGGGCAGGCTGTTTTCGATGAGCGACTTAAGGCATTTGCGGGACCTGATTGACCTTGCAAAAGAACCGTCGAGCGAGCGACGGCGTGAGCTGCTGCGCAATGTCACCGACCTTTTTCTGGAAGACCCGGAAATTTATACCGGTCCGGAAACCGAACACTTCTCCAATATTATGGGAACGGTCGCACGGTCTCTTGAGGCCAATGTGCGTGCTGATCTTTCCCGCCGCCTCGCAACGGTCGCTGAAGCCCCGCGCGATCTGGTGGCACAGCTAGCCAACGACGAAATCAGCGTCGCCGCACCGATATTGGAAAACAGTCTCGCCCTCTCAGAAGACGACCTTCTTGAGATCATCAAGCAATGCAGCAACGCCCACCGTTCAGCAGTCGCCGGACGGCCAGATGTCAATGAAGCAATTTCAGAAGCCCTCGTTGATCACGGCGATGATGATGTGGTCAATGTGCTGATCAACAATAGCGATGCCAAGATTGGGAGCACAACCATTCAGAAGGTGGTCGACCGCGCCGCATCGAATGAAACCCTCCAAACATCCCTTGTCGACAGACAGGACCTGCCGCCCGACGTATTACATGACATGTTCTGGGTTGTCTCGACCAAGCTGCGCAGCCGCATTCTGGAACGATCTGCTGAGCTTGATCCGGAAATTGTTGATCGTGTCCTCGCCCAGACAGAACGCAAGATCATGAAGGGTGCCAACCGTCGCACCGATGAACGGTCTCGCGCCCAACAGTTTATCGATCGCAAAGCTGAGCTTCGAGAGCTTTCTGAGACGCTGCTGATCAATCTGGTGCGGGCGAATAGGCTGGAGGAGTTAGTCTGCGGCTTTGCGCGGCTCGCTAAGATTGACGAAGACACCGCTGAACGCATTCTGAAAGACCCGTCCGGGGAAGGCCTTGCGATTGCCTGTAAGGCAACACGGCTAGACCGCTCGACCTTTTCTACGCTCGCGGTGATTGGTGTGCAGAGCAAACGCCGGTCGGTCAAAGAAACCCGTGACCTGTTCGATATTTATGATCAAATCCCGCAGGACATGGCACAGCGAGCCATGCGCTTCTGGCGGGTGCGCCGGGAGACAGAAAGCGCTGCAGCATAGAGTCTGATTTTGTCGCATTTCGCCCCCCAGCCTTTTGGCGCCAAAGCCTGCAACTGCAGCTGGAAATGCTCTAAATCTTCTCGAACACCATCATCGACCAAGTCACACCCGGCCGTCCGACCCGGTCGGGCTTTTCTTCATGGCGGACAAGAGAGAGCCTCGCTGCAGCGGCGAGCTTCGCCGCGTGGTCTGGCGACAGGTCATACATGGTGCGCCCTTCTGGCACGGGTCCGTGGCGCAGGCTCATCGCTGCATGAGCTTCGGGCTTCATCAGCCCAGCAATAGTCTTGAAGCCGTCCGCCTGACAATCCTCCGGCAGGTGCATGAATGAGGCGCTGGCGAGCACAAAGTCGAAGGTGAGGCCCATCGCCATCACCTTCTCCATGCGCGGCAGGCAGTCATCTACCCAGGTGATATTTGCATGGTCGCGGTCCTCGATGGCGAAAGTGCGCATCGCCTTCGCTGGTTCCACAGCCACGACCTTATGGCCCATCTCTGCGAAACCTCGCGCATCCACACCGACGCCAGCGCCAATATCGAGCACGTTGGCTGCTGTTTCGGGGAAGAAGAAGCGGAAGGATTTATGTCTTTCGGCAAAAGGTGGCTCGACATAGCGCGTTCTCAGATCCGGCGCCTCATCATTGTAAGGCAGAAACCCGCGCGCAATTCTGTCTTCCGTCTGGCGCATACTTATCCGCCCTCTGGTCCCTCGGTGGGTGCGGTGTCAGGCAGCATCTCCACATAGACAGATTGACTTGGGAACGCGAAGCCGGTGCCCGCATCTTCGACGATCTGTTTGATCTCGTAGGCAAAGCGTTCTTTGATCTCGAGCCATGCGCCCCAGTTCGTCGTCTTGGTGAAGCAATAGATCATGATGTCGATGGAACTGTCATTGAAGGCGTCGACGCGCACGAAGAGTGCTGTTTCCGGCGGCTGCGCAAATTCTTCCGACGCGCGAATATAGGCCTCAATGCCGTCGCGCACTTGTTTCAACTGTTCCAGGGTCGAGCGGTATTCCAGCCCGATTTTCCAGTAGATGCGGCGATGGGTCATTTTGGTGAAATTGGTGACCGCGGCATCAGAGAGTTTCTGGTTCGGTACGTAGACCGGCGCCTTGTCGAACCGGCGGACGGTGGTGGAGCGGAACCCGATGCTCTCAACCGTGCCTTCAACCACACCATCTGCGAGGATCCAGTCCCCCTTGCGATATCGCTTTTCGATCAGAATGGAGAGGCCGCCGATCAGGTTCTTAAAGAGATCCTGCGCACCCAATGCCACGGCGACACCAAAGAGGCCAAGCCCGGCAATGATGGGCGCTACCTGAATGCCCCAAATCTGCAGGATGGTTGCTGCGCCGATAATAATCACGCCCCAGCGCACGCCTGTCACCAACCAGTCGACCATCTCATGAGTCAGCACCCGCTCAAGCTCTCGCAACAAGAGGCTCAGCGGCGTGATCGCGTTATGCAGCGCCCAGAAAATCGTAAAGGCAATGAGGGATTGAACCGCGTTGCGCGCCAGGTCCGCAGCCGTGCCTTCCAGATCGAGGTAATCAAGCGCGAAGAAAACTCCGACGATTATGAAAGTCGCTTTTAGGGGGTCTGCAAGCGCGTCATGCAGATAGTCATCAACTTTCGTCTCTGTGTCCGCCACCCAACGGTCCACGAAAGAAAAGACAAAGCGCGTGAAGAGACCGCGCAGCAGATAGAAGACGAGGAAGATGCCAACAGCGGTCAGGAAATGCCCGACGTCATAGCCAAGGACGCCGCTCTGCCAGACCTCAACAACCAATCCCCACAGCTCACCCAACTGCCCGTTTACTTCTTCCATGCGCTGTCCACCTGCTACCCATCCACCCAGTTGTCATTGTCGGACTTGTTCCGGCAATCCAGGGTTCCAAACGAAAGCCCAAGTTTGTCGCCCCTGGACCCCCGGAACAAGTCCGGGGGTGACGTGATAGTAAAAAAGTGCGCCCGAGCCAACCGTCGAGACCAACTAGGGCGCAGCCGGTGCCCTTTCGCGAATGGCGGAGAAGCGGATCTTTGGCCATTTCTCTTCTGTGTAGCCGACTTCCCAGGCGCTTTTGGCCATGAAGACGGGCGCGCCGTCGCGATCTTCCGCCATGCTGGCGACATTGCTGTCCAAAAAGCGCTTTAGCTCGCCCTCGTCATCGCAGTCCACCCAGCGCGCGGTCTCATAGGGCGCCTGCTCAAACGCCACCTTGATGTCGTATTCCGCTTCGATCCGTTGGGCCAAAACCTCCAGCTGCAGACGGCCCACCACACCGATCACCCAGTTGGCGCCCAGCTGCGGTTTGAACACCTGTGTCACACCCTCTTCGGCCAGGCTCTCCAACGCGCGGCGCAGGTGTTTGGCCTTCATCGGATCATCAAGCCGCACCCGCTGCAAAATCTCCGGCGCAAAATTCGGGATGCCAGTGAAAATCAGATCTTCGTTTTCGGTGAGCGTATCGCCTACCCGGATCGTGCCGTGATTGGGAATGCCGATAATGTCACCGGGCCAGGCTTCGTCGACCAGCTCTCTGTCCTGAGCAAAGAAGAGGATCGGGTTATGCACGCCAATCGCTTTGCCGGAACTTGAAAGCTTCAGCTTCATGCCACGCTTGAACTTGCCAGAGCAAAGCCGCATGAAAGCGATCCGGTCCCGGTGGTTCTGATCCATGTTGGCCTGCACCTTGAACACAAAGCCTGAGACTTTCTTTTCATCCGGGCTGATGTCGCGTGCCGACGACGGTTGTGGGCGGGGCGGCGGCGCGAAAGAGGCGACCGCGTCCAGCAGTTCATCGACACCCAGCTCCCGAAGCGCTGTGCCAAAGAAGACGGGCGTTAAGGCACCGGCGCGATACAGCTCCAGATCGAAGGGCGAACAGGCCCCCTGGGCGAGTTCGGCCTCTTCTTTCAATGTCGTCAGCTCATCGTCGCTCAAGTGACGCGTGATCTCGTTGCTGTCCACGCTGAGGCCCGTGTTTACCGGTGTCTCGCCCTGCTTGTAGGAGATGAACTCGTTCTGGGTGAGGTCGTAAATGCCTTTCAGGCGGTTGCCCTGCCCCACAGGCCAGGTCATGGGCGCCGTATCCAACGCCAGCTTGTCTGATACTTCCTGCATGAGATCGAACGGGTCCAATCCTTCCCGGTCAATCTTATTGATAAACGTGATGATCGGTACATCGCGAAGACGGCAGACTTCGAAGAGCTTCAGCGTCTGGGCTTCAATGCCCTTTGCGGCATCGATGACCATAATGGCGCTGTCGGCCGCGGTGAGCGTTCTGTACGTGTCTTCGGAGAAATCTTCGTGGCCCGGTGTATCAAGCAGATTGCAGATAACGCCTTTATACTCAAACGTCATGACCGCAGAGGTCACGGAAATCCCGCGTTCTTGCTCAATCTTCATCCAGTCAGAGCGCGCGCGCCTGCGGTCCCCGCGGGCTTTCACCTGTCCGGCCAGGTGGATTGCACCACCACGCAGGAGGAGGTTCTCGGTCAAGGTCGTTTTACCCGCATCGGGGTGCGAGATGATCGCAAAGGTCCGGCGACGGCGCACCTCCTCCGTTTTTGGTTCGGTCGTCGGTTCAAATGTACTTGTCATGTCAGCAGAACTGCTCACGGCTCAAATTTCCGGAATTCGGGGTTAAATTTGGCCGGACCCTATATCAGGTGAGCCGGATTTGCCAATCAGGCCAGCGGGTTCCAGACAGCCTCATCGACAGCGTTCTGGGTCAGCTTTCCGCGCATCCGAAGTTCATCGAGAATACTGAGCGACTGATAGGGAATGCGGGCGCAGGACAAAATGGGGCCTGCGCCATCATCGACAACACGAACAGCGTTGATCTGCGCCTTGTCATTGAGCATGTGACATATCGCGAGCACGAATTTCGGCTCCTCTTCCGCCAGTGACGGATTGTCTGACAGACCTTCGGTCAGCAATTGCATGAGGTCATCTGTGGTGAGGTGCTCATACTGCTCCGTGCTCAGGGGAAATCCGTCTTGTTCCGTCGGCCCCGGGAGCGCATCAAGATTGACCAATCTGTCGCGATACAGAAAAAGTGTCATTGCCGCTCATCCCCCCCGCGCCTCTTGTTGATGTGCATCATTGCACAAAAGGACGATTTACGCGACCTTCAGGTCATCAACATTCAACTATGCGGGGCTTCGATTTTAAGACATCGCAGCCCAAAAGGAGATCAACATGACAACTGCGAGAGACATCGCGACCAAACATATGGACGCTGCGCTGGCTGAGGCAAAGGCGGCCAATGTTCCAGCGGAATCGGTCGCTCGGGTGATGCTTGAAAAAGTCGTACACGTTTACAAGGAAACGCGGTCGGAAGGAGACATTGCAGCAGAGCTTGTCTCAACGTCGGAGAACCTCAGTCAGGACGAGGACTATATGTTCATGCCGCCCTGAGATTATCGCATCTCTGCCCTGCAGATAGATCACAAAGGCGGGTCGCCCTTTACCGGTTCGGTGAGGAAATGGCGGCCCTGCCGGTCCTCGATTTCGACGACCCAGAAATCAGGGTCAAACTTTTCCTGGCGCGCGAGGTAGGCATCAGCGTCTGCCTCTGACACCGGCCCCTCACCGACCGAGTGCATCCAGATTCGGCTGCCATCCTCACCCCAGGTGGGCCCATAAACATCAGCTGTTCCATCCAGACGCGCGACCTTCACATAAATGGTGCCGGCCTCACCATGGCCGCGGCGGACCACCATTGCGGGGACATTCTCAACGCCTGCACGGCGGATGAGTGCCTTTACCCAAATGTCTGCTTTGAGGTTCATTCGTCCCTCTTCATCCTCGGGCGGTTAAGCCTAATTCCATTGAGGCTCGGTTGGATCAAAATACCGACCGCAATGCTTAACCTGGCACGGGCCATTCGCAAAATGGCAGGAAGCCGCCGATCCAGAAGCATGTCTGCCTATGGCATCTGATTTTAGACAAAGGAATCAAGCAAGTCGCTCAAAACTCACGGGTTTTAGGCCCGCGAAGCGATTGCGCCGACGCGCTCAGCCCCCTACACTCTTCCTCTTCAACAAGATGTTCGAGACAGTGTTGGGCGGGTGGTCATCCAACCTGTTAAGGAAGGCGCTGATTAACAAAGGTCCCTGATTGAAAAGGGTCCCTGATCAATAGGAGCCAGGGACGCTGAAGGGTCACCGGGCGAGGAGCGGTTGCGGTATGAGTAAAATGGGTTTGGGATTGTCAAAACGGGCGAAAGTTCTGGCAGGCAGTGTCGTCCTTGTGATGGCTTGTTTCACCTCCGGGCAAGCTGAAGAAACAGCTGTGGCCGCCCTAACCGACGCGGGAGCCTCTCCTGCCTTTTATCTCCCCCAAGTACGGCCCATTCAGCCCGGTGAAGTCCCGCTCACTGGCGTTCACGCCGTTGCACAGCCCTATGTTGCTTTCAACAGCGCAGTAGATGACGCGTTCAAAAGCCAGCTTGCGACCCCACGCGAAGTGCGTCGCCTGCTTGACGGCCTGCGCTTTAGCGAGCCGCAGACGGTTGCTCAATCATGGCTTGCTCATCGCGGCTTGATCGCGGCGGAAAATCCTGAGTTCCGAGAAGGCGTGCGTCGCGCGCTTGCGCAGGATGGCGCGATATCTGTGATGGAACAGCTTTCAGGCCGGGGCAGCTATGCCCGCAATCTGCGCGGAGCTGACGCCGCCGTTGCCTCTGTTCTGGAACGTGTCGCCAACGACAATTACCGCATGACCGTCTTGAAAGGCCGTTTCCTTTCAACCGCCCAGGAATTTCAGACCAAACGCTGGGGGATGATTGATCGCCCTGAAAACACAGAGGCGGTTGATTTCGCAGACGCGGGACCTGGAGACAGTCTCACGACGCGGGTTGCCGAGACATTGCAGAACTTCTCGCCGATCAGCCCGGCCCATGCTTATGCCTCGCCACTAATGGAGCGGGTGCTCGCCTATGGCGCACTGCATATTGTTGCCACGTCGCTTGAAACCGACGTGTCTACCGCACAGATGGCGCCAGCAGACCGCCGGACCACAAGCTGTCTGAACTGGGCGAAGCTCAACCTCAATCAGTGTGTTGCTGCGGCCCACTTCCCATCGGAAGAAGCCTGGTGCACGGCAACCCATGCGATCGAAGATGTCCGTGCCTGCTGGGAAAAAGTCCTGCCCGCCGCAGATCGATGATCGCTCAAGATACCGTCAAAAAACCGGCAGATTTCTGCCGGTTTTTTGTGTCCATCTTTCGGCCATAGCGGAAGGCGACAATTTGAGGTAAATTTTCGACCAGTTCGAATAAATATAGAATACAGTATTTATAAAAACGCCCTGATCTTATAAAGCACTAAAAAACTATATACTTCAACACCACGGTATTTCAGAGATATATATTCAATTTTACTTATGTATTTAAATTCTATTCAGTGATTGGGGGGCTATGGTTCGTGCAAGTTAAGGCCGGACATAGAGGCTCTCTCGCGTTTTGAGGTTCTCTGCCTGGCCAAGTAAAGGGCCGATATGATGTTTCTGGTAAGAATAGCCTTCTGGGTCACTGTTGTGGCCCTGCTGCTGCCAAGTCCGGACTCCGCGACCCCCGCTAACGGGATGACAGGAGCGCCGATGACCGCCTCTTTCAGCGATGAGAGAGGTGAGGAGCAGCTCAACCTCACTGATGTTGCTGGGGCTGCCATGGCATCTGCCGATGATGTCCTCAGCTTTTGCGATCGAAATCCTCAAACATGCGACACGGCTTGGACAATCGCTGTTCATGTCCAAGCGCAAGTCAAACACTATGGCGCGCTTGCCCTTGATTGGGCGGCAAACCAGCAGAGTTCCAACACCCCGGCTCACCAGCCTCGCGCACGACCATCTGAAACGCCTTCACCCAGCGTTGAGGTCGTGCGCGGTGCCTGAGCCTCGAGCGCTGAGGTTTCACCCGCCTCAGCTCTCTCCCCTCGGACGGTAGCCCCCGTCCATCGGGCGCACAGAATTCCGGTTTCCCGTGCCCTTTAACCGGTTTTCTGTGCGCCCCCTTTTTTGCCTTCAGTTAGTGATTTCCCGCCTTGCGGAAGGCCCTTTAGAGGGCTATCTGATGGGTTCGCCTCAACCCAAAGTAGGCGCTAGAAGGACAGGCATGGCCATTCAGGATCTGATCGACGATTTCAGCTATCTCGACGACTGGGAAGATCGGTACAAATATGTGATCGAACTCGGGAAAGGGCTTGCCCCTTTGTCGGACCTTGAGCACAGCAACGAGACAAAGGTCCAAGGGTGCGTAAGCCAAGTCTGGCTCGTCTGTGAAAGTGACGATGCAGGTACTCACCTTTCCTTCCGTGGCGACAGTGACGCGCTTATTGTCAAAGGCCTGATCGCCATTCTTCTGGCGATGTATTCCGGCCAAACCCCCGCTGACATATTGGCGGTTGATGCAAAATCAATCTTTGAACAATTGGGGTTGGATGAGCATTTGAGCCCGCAGCGCTCAAATGGCCTTCATGCCATGGTGTCTCGCGTTCGCGAAGATGCGGCGCGGCAGCTCGCCGACGCTCACACGGACTGATCGGCACCGGGCGGCGCCTCGTTAGCCGCTTTCCAAACATAGGAACCATGACGGGCTTCTGGCCTGCCAATCAGCTTGTAGTGATGCGCCAGTCGTGTCAGGGCGATCTTGAGGACGAGCTTTGCAGAGCGTTGCGGCCACCCGAGGGTCCGCTCTGATTGTTCCAGACCGTGCAGGTGACAGCAGGTTTCCACCAAAATATCGGCCAGACCTGGGCCGACTTCCGCCAGTGCTCGCTCCACCCTTTTTCGTGCGTCCAGGGCATGAGCCGACAGATCTCCCTGTCCCGCCGGTCCCATTGACGAGCGGTCCACATGCGCCAGCATGCCTTCCCAATTCAGTGTCGTGCGCGCATTCAGTTGGGCAAGCGTATAGTCCCGGCGCAGCTGTTCGCCTGCTGCAGCCTCCTCTTCTGTCAGATAGGCAGCTCCATTCTTTCCCTGGCGTCGGCGGAGCCACCCCAACGGTGATTCCCCGAGGTTCACCTGCCGACGGACCAGGCCACGGCCTGGCTCCTCCATTGCCGCTTCTCCCATGAGCCTGTGCTGCGCCTGAAAAGGCTCCGCGCCCCCGATCTGCCGACGCCACCATCCATGCCCTGCTTCTGACAAAACATAGACGGGACCCTCTCCTCCAATGGAACCCTGGCCTCCAATGGACCCCTGGCCGCTAAGAGCCCTCTGGGCAGCAGCCTCCGGGCTAACTTGGAGCAGATCTGCGCGATGCAAAGCCATCAGAACATCTGTATTGAGTTTCATAAGTGGCCGTTGCCATCGATTGCGAGGACCAAAAAGACCGGCCACACCTGGATCTTCCACTGTTTTCTGCAGGAAGAACTCTGGCTCCCTGAGCCGTCGAAACACGCGCATTCCCTCACGACGCAACACACCAGCCGCAATTTCCATGTCCAGCCTCCTATTGGATCTTTGACGTCATATCGGAGCGGGCGTCGGATAGGATGGAGAGTGCTCGCTCCAGACGATCCAGCATCGAATCAAGACGGAGGTCATCCCGCCGGTCCTCGACCCGCTCACAGGCGTAAGCCGCTGTTGTCCTGTCGCGTCCGAAATGCCGCCCTACCGCACCCAGCGACAGGCCAAACGTGATGTGGGAGAGATACATGGCGATCTGCCGGGCTTGAGCGACATGTGCTTCACCGCGGGTGCTCGCACAGAGCGCTTCGGGCAAAATGTTGTAAACTCTTGCGACCACTTCACAGGTCAGTCGGACGTCGGCTGCCTGGTGCGCCCATATAGCCGCCCGTTTGGCGGCAGCCTTCGTGGTCAAAATACCGTAGCGTGATAGTTCTTCCGTGTGATTCAGTGAAACATTTGAGGACATTTTTTGCATTTCATTGCGCCTCCCACCTGGTTATCAGACGATTGTGTTTCGATCTCTTTGACCGTGCCCTTACATATAAGGCTGTCTGCAAACCCCGGGGGTAAATTTTGCGTTTTACGCAAGTTATTTTGGGTGTCAGGCGTATGCTATCAGCGCGAAATGCAAATGAGAGAAAGCCCGTGAAAAATCGAATTCGACACTACCGCCGTCAAATGGGCCTGACACAGACCGATCTGGCAAAGCTCCTGGGAACGACAGCTGCCACAGTTTCCAGACTGGAGACTGACGGGATCAAAATTTCCGTCGACTGGCTGGCACCGCTTGCAAAAATATTTCAGGTCCAACTCACGGATCTGATTGATGAGCCCTCGCCGGAGCGCATTGAGATGCTTGGAGAGCTGAGCGTAGGCGGTGCCGTTGTCATGCCCAAAAAGTCGCTAGATACCGGGTTTTTGCTGCACGTTCCTGCGACGGTTCCGATTGCTGTTCAGGTCAAGCATGATATCGGTCGCTACACTGCCGGTGCTCTTCTCATCGCTGACAGGCTGGCAGGTGACGACATTAAGCAGGCCCTTGATCAGGACTGCCTCGTAGGATTGCGCGGCGGGAAAACTTTTCTCCGGCGTCTCATTCAAAGCCCCAAAAATGGGGCACGGTTCGGCTTGGTGCCACTGGAACCAGGTATCGAAACAAAATATGTCAGTCAGCTCACTTGGTGTGCACCCATTGTGATGTCGGTTTTGTATTTTTAAGGATCAAGTTTACGTAATCCGCAAATTATCCTCGCCTGGCGACTGAGCTGTCATGCTGGTTCAATGGACCAGACGAACACTATTCTGGACGAACTTACCCGCAACGGGCGCATCGCTTATCGTCGGCTCGTTCGCGTGGGCGCTTCGAAATCAGACTTCTGTTTTCGTGAAGGTAAGGACCCAGCCGGTCATATAACCAGCGTCAAAAAGCAGCTTCAGGTTGAGATCAGGTTGCGACGAACTGCCCCATGGGCCTCACATCCCCTTCGGACCGCTGCACTGGAGTCACATCTAGCTGAGCTTCTGCAGGCTCAATCATTGAACGCCCAACAAACAGCGACCGGTCCAGCGCCCACCGCCTGAATTTCGATCCACCTTGACCCCCCAGGTACCCTTGAAGCTTTGTCCGTCAGGCGCCAAGCGAAGGCGCGCGCCCCCTCGGCCAAGTTCAGACAGCCAGATTCCGTCCAACACGTTTCTTTCCCGCGACGCGATCAAAAGTCCAGGGCGAGGTGCAAATTCGCTGCGTCGGTAGCTGCCGGTCACGCGTCCCTCTCGGTCGACAAGATGCAGTCGGCCGAACTCCGTATCCCATAGACCGGTGAAGCCTTCACAGCTAGAGCCCAACTCTTCTACGGTCACGGCATGTTCACTCAGAATATGCCCGCCACGCTCCGGCGATGCGAAAACCCGCACGACATAGCGACCGGGGTCACCGGGTGCTGCAAGCAGAAGCTCAGATGCTGCATTCCCCGCAAGGGTATAGCGTTCCTCACGCCCCTGCCCGCTGCCTGCTCTCGCGAGCCCGATCGCACCATCTGACATAAGGCAGGCCGATGGTGCGGTGTCGGCGGAGACAGTCATTGCCTCACCTGTGCGATAGGTTGCCTGATCCAGGCTCAGTGCAACAGGCCGGGAGGCGCGTACGGCTGCATCTGCTGCGCGCTCAAGAGTGAGGGGCAGCGCACCCGTCACCGCGGCCAGTGCGCCAATTGATCGATCACTGGCTGAACGGATGGGGCGCCCCTGCAGAGACCGGAGCGGCTGCGGACAGGCTGATTTCGCGCGGCAAAACCCGAGGGCGGCAATTGCCTGGCCTACTTTGAGATAAGCGTTGGCCAGTTCATTAGCGCCGCAGACAGGGCCACCTGTGCGCCGCAGGTCTATGGGCGCTGGCGCTTCGGCAATGGCGAGTGCTGCGTCGAGACGCGCGGCGCTCAGCATTGCGCGCGACAAGGCCTCAAAATAGGCCTGCGTGTATTCTTGGCTGTCCTCCTGCCGGGCCCACTCTGCGGCGACATCGATTTCAGCCATAAGAGCACTGACGCGCCAGGCATGCTTTTGGACACCTTTTCGCAGCTCAGTCTCTTCGATCCAGCTTTGAAGTCCACTGCGCATATCTGCCGCCCGCGCAGACAAGGCAACGGCCTCAAGTGACGTTTCGGCAGAATCAATTGCCAGGCGCACCAAGGCGCGTTCGACGCCTCCCAAAACAACAGCAAGTCCGGTGGGTGCCGTATCCTCGACAATGCCGGGAAGCGCTGTGCGCCCCCCCGCCAGCTCCGCAAGGGAGATTTCGGCAATTTGCAGATCCGCAGCGAAGGCCGCTGACCGGGCACAATCCATGACCGGACATATCGTGGTTTGGCATTGGCGCGCCGCGGCAATGACACGATCAGATATTTGTTCTATTCGGGCGGCGGCGGAACGAACGGGGCCTGCGTCCCGGCTGCAATGCAGTGGCTGGGTTTCTTCAGCCCGCACATCATCATGGTGTTGGCACAGACGTTCTGTTTCACATTCACCCATGGCGTTTGTGTAACTTCTGAGACCTGCTATCGCTCTTGCGGCGGCTTTCTGCTGCGCGGTTAACGCTCGTTCTAATGTCGCTTTGGTTCCCGGTGGTGCGCGGTCAACGATCTGGCTGAGTGCTGCCTCACTCTCGCGGATCCCCGCGAGGGCTGTCTCAGCGCGCTCCCGGTACACCGATACAGTCTGCGCCAGATAAGTGCAGCGTTCGCAGGGCTGCCCGTCAACCACCACGCCCCGCTCAACATCTGCCAGCAGGTCAAGGACCCCCGCCATATCTCTATCCAGCCGTGCGGTTGCCGGAGAGGCCATCTGTTGAACAACACGGGTTGACTTGGGCACCGCCGTAGAGCTGTCCCAGATCCACCAAACAGCGCTGAGACTCAAGAATATTGCGACGGCGGCCAGAAGGACCGCTACCAGACGCTTATGGTCGTCGAACATTTTCATATTTTGAACTGGGCGATGGGCAACATGACACCCGCCAGATACAGCCGTTTAGTATTGACCACAACTGGCCGTCACCGAGGCACTTCCTTCCTCAACCGTGGAACAGGCACCGCTGCCGAAACAGAAAGCAGCTGGAACGCCTGAGAAGTAGAAGCCGATGTAGGAGTTTCCCGCACTTTTCTGAAAGGTGCCCGTCATCTCAAACCGCCGCGTGCTTCGGCGTGGGAAGTTGATCACATCGCCTACCGCTGGCTCGGACAGGGGAATGTAGTCCCTGGCATCAAACACAACGCTGGCAGCTCCCGTCGACTTGATTTCGCACCAGCCAGAAAACTCCATAGAACCTGCGCCGCTGGCCGCCACCAGAAAGCTCGCCCGCTCTCCTAGAGCAATGGTCTGCGTGCCTCCTTCGATGGTTGCCTGCTCGCTCGCAAAGCCGGGCGACGCCAGGAACGCCAGTGCCAGGATCGTAGCTGCAACAGACGCGGTGAAGGTTTGTGTGGTCATGTCTTCTAGGCCTCTCAAAGAACTGCGAACTGAAAATGCACCCTTTGCGTTCCGCCTAGAGTGACGCGCACATGCTCTGTGAGCAAGCCCTAAGGCTTTTGCAACAAGAGACCTGATACCAAACGAGTGCTATTTTCTGCCGCGTGTTCCGCCGTTTTTCTGACCAAGACCCATTTTTTTCGCGAGCTTAGAACGTGCCGCTGCGTAGTTGGGCGCGACCATCGGATAATCTGGTGGCAAACCCCACTTGCGACGGTATTCCTCTGGCGAGAGATTGTAATGGGTACGTAAGTGACGTTTCAGCGACTTGAAGCGCTTCCCGTCTTCCAAACAGATCAAATAGTCAGGGGTAATTGATTGGCGCACAGGAACAGCAGGCTCCACCACCGGCTCATCTTTGCCCGCACCAGCCTGCTCGACACCACTCAGCGCCCCAAACACTATTTCGATGAGCGCAGGCACGTCTGAGACACTTACGGCATTGTTTCCAACATATGCCGACACAATCTCGGCGGTCATCTCTACCAGATCCGCCTTATCTTGCATGGAACCACTCCACTCAACTGATCCTTATGGGTTCTTTAGCTAAATCGCCTTCTTGATTGTCGTCAGCAGCTAAAAATAATGCTGGTGACTTATAGCAATCGAAAGAAACACAAGCAACGCAGCATGAGAATTTAACGCACATTTGGCATTCATTTGTAGTTAATGGCTTCTGGACTTGCAGACAGAAATTTTTATTGTAGCCCTATTGCAGATCAAAGGTTTTGCCCGGCTACTGGTCCTGTCACTTCAAAATGCCCAGATCATCAAGATATTGGTCGAGCGCCACAGTGACGATGTCTTGATGGGTTCGGCCAAGCAGAACCCCAGCACCCTTCAACCGTTGGTGACGATGTTGTTCCAGGCGGACCGAAACTTTTATGCGGGGCGGCACTGAACGGCGTCGTTCGACCAATGGGCTGACATCCCGTTTTCTGCGTTCCGGCCCCGCATAGACCTTTTGGTCTGAATAATCCGTGGTCTGACAAGGGTGAGCAGCAGATGGCGTTCCAGACTCCCGAACAGACTGCGTGGCGTGTCCCGTGCGTTTGGTTCTTGTCGGCGCCCGTGTCGGTTTCGCCCGTTTGCCAAACTGCGGGTTAGAGTCTGCCGCCGATTGATCCCTCGATGCATGCACGCCGTCCGGCGCCTTTTCTGCTTCCGACCGGGTGTCAACCAAAGGGGGTGGTGTCGCGCCTCTGCGCTCCATCATATCGGCAGTCAGGGTGGCAAAGCCATCTGACGCGCGGGACGCGGGCATGGACCGTTTAGAGGCACTCATTCTTGGTTCTCCTGACTGCAAGGGCAGGTACGTTTGCGCATTCGCGCAGTTTGCTCATAGATGAATATGGTTTGATGATGGCTCAGTGCCCGGCTCGGCGGCCAAATGCCGGTGCCTGACGACCCAATGCGTTTACATTGCTTGGAACATGGTTGCCAAACGCGTCAGTCGGAGCTTGGTTTGGAGCAGGACGGAGCCGATCGATGCGGTCGGCGAGATAGGTCCACAAAGCTTCGACTTCCGCCGCACTCTTTCCATTTGGCTTGGTTTCCATCACCGTGCGTCCGTCAATCATGCTTGCGGCGAAATCCACACGGTGATGGAGCGTTACCGGCGCCACCGTGCCGTGTTGAGACAGCGCGACAGCGGCGTCGGCGGTGATCCGGGTTCGTGCGGTAGCGGCATTCACAACAAACACCAAGGGTTTGTCATGCCATTGAGCAATGTCGACTGTTGGTCCTACGGCACGTAAATCATGGGGGCTCGGACGCGTTGGAACGACGACCATGTCGGCATAGGAAACGACATCGGAGATCGCGCGGGTAACAGCTGGCGGTGTATCGACAATAGCAAGCTTCATACCCGCCTGAGACGCTTCACGCAGGGCCGGGCCGACGCCCCCATATTCGGATTGAAACAGGGTCGGACCATCCAGAGAGCGCACCTCCATCCACTTATGCAAGCTACCTTGTGGGTCCGTATCAATCAGGCCCACCGGCCCTGCACCAGCTAAATGGGCGGCAGTGGCCACATGACCTGCGAGGGTCGTCTTCCCAACACCTCCCTTTTGGGCGGCAAAGACCAGTACAAACATTTCCGTCGACATCACACCACTCCTTCGAGCGAAACTTGCCAGTGACCAGTGCCCGGCACCGAGCACCCTAAGGAGCCGCGAGTTAACAGAAATTCAAACGAACAAATTGCCTAAAACCCCGCTAAAACATTGACAAACCTGTATTTTTTCGCATCTTGAAATTGGTGTCGGCGCGTTGATTAAGGCCTAAAGAAACATGTTTTTACGCGATATCTGGTACTTCGCTGTTCCAGGAGAAAGCCTGGCGCCAGGGGCGATGGTGCACAAAGTTCTGCTGGGCGATCCGATTGTTATCGGCCGCGAAGCTGACGGCACACCGTTTGCCTTGCGCGATATTTGCCCACACCGCGGTGTGCCGCTGTCAGCAGGGGCCCTCTTCTCCCCACAAACCAGTGGGTGCGGCACCAGCGCCATAGAGTGTCCTTATCATGGCTGGAAATTCCGGCCAGACGGCCATTGTGCGGAAATCCCATCGCTTGTCCCTGATCAGGATATGGAAATTGAACGCATCAAAGTGCGCTCCTATCCTGTACGAGAGGTTCAGGGAAATATCTGGGTCTACATTGCCGACGATGCGCATCCAGATGCGGCACCCAGCATTGACCCGCCCGAAGTACCTGACTTTGGCGACAAACAGCCGAACATTCGCGAATCTATGATTTTCGACTGCCATATCGATCATGCCGTGATTGGTTTGATGGACCCGGCGCACGGGCCGTTCGTGCACAAAGCATGGTGGTGGCGGACACCAAAATCGATTCACGAAAAAGCGAAAGACTTTGCGCCGATCCCACGCGGTTTCGCGATGGTCGCCCACACGCCCTCATCCAACTCTGCCGGATACAAGGTACTGGGCGGTACACCTGTAACTGAAATCTCGTTCCAGTTGCCTGGTATACGGATTGAGCACATCCAGATTGGTAAGAACACGGTTTGTGGCCTGACGACAGTCACACCATTGGACGAGAATCGGACTGAGATCACTCAGACCTTCTATTGGACATTGCCATTGCTTTCAGTCGTTAAGCCCATCGCCCGCCAGTTCATGCGGGCCTTCCTGGGCCAGGACCGGGACATGGTCAATCTCCAGCAACAAGGTTTGAAGTTCGACCCCCGCCTTATGCTGATCAACGATTCAGACGTTCAAGCGAAGTGGTACCATCGTCTTAAGACCGAATGGGCCAAGTCGGTTGATGAGGGCAGTGAATTTGTAAATCCGATCGAACCAACCACCCTGCACTGGCGGAGCTAACAAAAAACCCCGCCAGGTTGCCTGGCGGGGTTTCTTTCGTTGAGGGCTTTTTTCTTTTAGAAGCGGTAGCCGAAACCTGCACCGAAGATCCAAGGATCAAGATCAACATCTGCCGTAATGGCACCGTTATTGATGCTGACATCTGTGTTGAGCCACAGTTTCTTCACATCAATGTTGAAGACCCATTGATCGCCCAGGTCGTAGTCCATACCTGCCTGCAGCGCGTAACCGAAGTTATCGTCATAATCGATGGAGGCAACCGCACCCGTGTCTTCACCGTAGAAGATCGTGTAGTTGATTCCGGCACCAACATAAGGACGGAACTGATCTTTTGGTGTGAAGTGGTATTGCAGCAAGAGCGTTGGTGGCAAGATCCACACATCACCCAGATCAACACCGGCCGTGGCGGACATGTCATGGTTTGACGTGGCCAGAATAAGCTCAGCTGCGATATTGTCCGTGAAGAAATAGGTAATATCGAGTTCTGGTGTCAGTGCACCGTCAGCGTCGACAGTCCCGGTCAAGCCCGTGACTGATGCGCTTTCATCCGGCGACACGTAGATGCCACGGACACGGATCAACCAAGGGCTGTCACCACCCTCTGCACGTGCTTCCACAGCACTTCCAAAGAAACCAAGAGCGCCCGTGGTCAACCCCAGGGCCAGGGCCATGGCACTGGTTACCACCCCTAACTTTTTCATCGTCTTCTCCTCGTAATGCACGCGAAACATCGGTGCTGCCAATGAGAAGGAACACGTCCCTGCGTCCTTTCTCGTTGGTCGGACATTCCAACAGGCGTGGTGGAGAAGCCTTGATCCGGATCAATTTCCTGTGAGTTGCGGCAAAGTGTATCTTTTTTGCCGCATCCATTTTTCTTGCCGCGAGGTATCTCCCGCCATTTGAAGCAAGCCGCTTCAGATAGCCTGTGCCGTTGCTTCCTGACGCCATCTGAGTTTGAGAAAAGCAGCCAAGCCATCGATCGCCTGTTCGCCTTCGGGAAGCATCGGGAAAAAGGCGTGCCAGACATGGATCATGCGATCCCAAACTTCCAGCTTACAATCCACACCTGCGGCCCTTGCCTTCTTCTCAAACTCCCGACTGTCATCCAACAGGACTTCTGCGTCGCCCACTTGCAAGAAGAGAGGCGGTAGGCCTTTAAGGTCAGCAAGCAGTGGCGACGCGAGCGGATCCTCCGCAGATGCACCTCCGAGATATTCCTGTCCGGTCTGGACAATGCCCGCCGGCTCAATCATCGGGTCGGCATCTGCACGGGTCTTGTAGGTTTCCGATGTTCCGGTGAGATCCGTCCAGGGGCTGAGGCCGATTGCAGCAGCTGGCATCTGGAGCCCCATGTCCCGTGCCTTCAACAACGTGGCAAAAGTCAGCCCACCCCCGCAGAGTCCCCCAACGGCCAGTTGGGCTGGCGACACGCCATCATCAAGCAGCGCTTTATATGCCGCCACACCATCTTCAACGGCCGCCGGGAATGGATTTTCGGGCGCCAAGCGATAGTCAAAGCTAATAACCCGTGCATCCGCAGCCGTCGCAAATCGCGCCGTTAGGTTTGCATGGGAGTTGGGGGAGCCCATGACATACCCGCCGCCGTGGAAGTAGAGCAATGTGTGCTCGGGCTGTTTGCCTTCGGGTGTAAAGATCTGTGCTGGACGACCGACAATCTCCGTATGATCCCGACTGACACCCTGCGGCTCACCAAAGGCAGCGGCCATCGCGTCCATGGAGGCACGGCGGTCCTCCAAAGAAAGGCCTTCGCGGCCCATATCGGCCTGTTTCAACAGCTCAATAACCTGGTCAATTGGCTCTACAGACATGATCTTCCTCTCCATTTGTCGCGCGCCGCTTGGTGCGGGGCACAGACGCCTCCTGTTTTTCTTGGAGGCATGATGACCCAAACCAAGTGCAGCGAAAAGAACTCTGGGTTAAGAATTCGCCGTGCGCGAGCGAATCGGCGTATTTTGTCTGACAGGTGACGAGGATTGCTGAGATTGTGTGTGAAACACCAACAAGGCGAACCCAGGGACGTTTTGACTATGGAAAATGTGGCCTATTTTGGCGGCGCAGAAAATGCCCACGGCATTGCCTATAGCCGCAGCGCTTTCCATCAAATGTCGCGCCTGACCAAGCATCACCGGTCACAGCTCAAGAACGCTCTCATGTCCATGCGAAGTGACGACAGTAATGACGAGGTGCTGACCGGATCACGACGAACCCGGCGCCTTGAAGATGGCTTGCGTTTTGTTTTTGAACGCAATGGTAGTGCGCTCACTGTGCTTGCCATCACCGATGCCGGCTTTCTTCCCCAAGCAAAGGACACTCCCCCATGAGTTCTTCATTGAAGCAGGACAGCCGGTCTAGCGAGCCGCAGCTTGTATACGGGCCGGGCGGAGAGGCTCTTTATGCGCTGGTCCCTGTTGCAGAATTTGATCGGCTAAAACGTGCGGCAGAGGATATTGTCGATATCAAAGCAGCCAACGAAGCGCTTCTGGGTGACCGCGCAGACCTTATTCCTGCTGAAGTGGTCCACCGGATTGCCGACGGGGAAAACCCCGTTCGGGTTTGGCGGGAACATCGCGGCCTCAAAGGCGTTGAGCTTGCGCGGGCCGCAGGTATTAGCCCTGCTTACCTTTCTGAAATCGAGACCGGCAAGAAAGATGGTACGTTCCGAACGATGACAGCGATTGGCCATTGTCTCGGGCTACCACTTGATGACCTTGCCCCCATTGCTGATGACGAAGAGCGTGTGAGCCGCGAACAGGCGGCGCGGATCAATGATATCCGTGCGCAGATTCGCTTCATTGAGGGACTGATTGTTGGGCCCGGTGACTTTAGCACCGGTGCTGTGCGACAGGCAGCTGCCACACTCGCAATAGACGCCGAGCAGATGCTCGCTGAGAATGGGGAACAGTCTGACTGGCTGCCGCAAGTGCTGGAAGGGGTGGAGGAAATTCTCGACCTGATCGACCGCGCTGAAGGCGACATTATCGAGACGGCCCGTTCAACCCGGGCTGATCTGGAAAAAGTTGTCACGCTGAGTGCTTTTCGAGCACCTATGAACCCAGCCAGCGGCACTTCCTAAATCTCAGGCAAATGTCTCAGACGCAATAATCCGATCCCAGAAATGCAGAATGGAATCGGCCCGATCCATGGTGACGCTATCAAACAGCGCGATGGTTCGTTCCATCTCGTTCTCGCTCAGAGCACCGCCAGGACGCGCAGTGCTGAGCGCCATTGCCACCTGCTGAAATGCCTCCCGTGACAGTCCCATCGCCTTGCCTGCAATAGCCAGCGGTTCTCCACCGGGATCTCCGATGATCCAGGCTGCCGTGGTCGATGATATGCCTGCCGACGTTGCCAGCGCGCCTTGCGCTGCTTCTTCGGCAACGCCCGCAATCAGGCGAAGCTGTGCGCCTTCCGATATGCGTTCAGCACGGCGCAACAAACGATAGGTTTCGTGCAACGCCGGGTCGCTTGATTGCAGCAGGTCTGCAATATCAACCGCATCCGCGAGTGCCTCGACGATGCTGCGACGGTCAACGGGGAAACGCTTCAAGATCAGTGCACGCTCTTCGCCGTCGGACCAGAAGAACATCAGATGAGCAAGCATGGGCGTAAGCTCATAACGCTGCAAGAGCGGTCTTATGAGTTCGGGCTTGGCAGAAGAACGCCGGACCATCGCTTCAAGGGTGCGTATTGACAGCATAGCGCCTTTGTTTGCAATGAGACAGGAAAGCACTTCCGGTTCGCCCCGGGTCACCAGCGCGTCGCACACAACCCTCGACAGTTCAAGTCGACGGGCGATGCAGAGTCTGTGTTCTATGTCGGCTTCTTCCGCCACCCGAACAAGGTCGCAATTTGTCAGGCACAATCCCTCTGCCAGTATCGGTTCACATACTTCAAACGGCTCGGCGAGCAACGCAGACAGAAGCGCGTTGGGCGCGCTTTCAAGGGGTGACACCCGTTCAGCAAGTCTGCGTTTAAACTCAACATCTGCAAATGGCAGCAAGTCAATCAGAGCTGTTTCCGCCAAAGCCAACTCGTTTGGCGCCATCTGGCTCCCGCCGGCGAGCAGGAAATCGGCAAGACGCCGGATCAACTGATCATGCCCTTGAGCCTCCGCGCCCATTAAGGACGCGGCAGCTGCGCCAAGGGCATCACTTGGTTTCGGCGTTGCAGACACGGTGAGAATCCCCGGATTGACAGCTAAACTCGGTCCTCATGCAATCATTTGAGGCTTAAAATGGTGTGAATATCACCCTTCACATTCGGCCCCATCTGCGGATTGGCGTCGATCACCAAAGTCCGATATCGTCTGTTTTTCGCGGAAAAATCGCGAACCGGGTGGCATATGGTTACCTGCCTAAGTGAAAGAGACTTGTTATGATCGTGCGTCGTGTAAATCCGTTGTCTGTTATTGTGATACTGGGTGCCGCCCTAAGTTTGGCGGCTTGTGCTTTTGAGCGGGACCGACAGCTTTTGCAGGACCCACTCTACAAGGCCGGACATGCGGATGGATGTCAGTCGGCCCACACTCAAGTGTCGGGTTTTGATGAGACGTTTCACCGCAACAAAGCACTTTATGAGAATGAGGGCGCCTACCGTACCGGTTGGGGAGACGGGTATGGATCATGTGGCGGTCAATCGCGGTTTCGAGACCGATCGATTCTTAATGAGGACAATGCAACGACCGGCATCGACTATTAGAGCTTGAAACGGTGAGGATCGAGAACGCCCGCGCATTGCAGGCGGACATTCTCAGCGCGGCACTTCTTTTGGGGGAAGAAAATGCGAACAATAATCAGTGGTCTGGCTTTGCTGGCGATCGCCGTTGGCGGCGTGTTCTATGGGACTTACAGCACCCTTGATCCCTGTCGTGCGCTTGCCCAAGAGATGGCTGAAGATACGTTGGGAAGCATTGCAGAAAGACCGATGCGTTTGGTCACGAGCCAAATGACATCCCGCGAGTGTGCCGAAGGCCTCTGGGAGCGATGGACAGATTTCGAGGAATAATCCCGGGTCTCTCCGGCAGGTTCTTTCGGTTGTGGCTGGTCGCCGCAATACCTGTCGTTATCGCAACGGTTTTTGGGTCTGCAGAGGCACGCACGCGGGTTGAAACAGGCCGCGACCTTCAAACCTTCTGCCAACAGGCGATTGATCAGGAACTTGAACGCCCTGGGGAACGCATCACCGGCAAAGCCCGTTACTGTCGTCAATATGTCAGCGGGTTCTTTGCCAGCCTGCATGCAATGCAGGTGAATGAGGGCACCAGAAAAGTTCACCCGAATGACGAGGCTGATCGCTTTCAATGCGCCCTTGTCCCGCGTGCTGCAACCTACGAACAGCTGGAACGGCAGATAGTGCGCTATGGCGAATGGCATCCGGAATTGTTGGATGAGCCAGCCATCCGGCTCATCCAAAGAGCGTTTGATTCAATCGACCCCTGCTAGTGGGCACGACATCGCCAGACCGCTATTACGCGACTTCCAGATCGTCTGGCAGCTTGCCCACATAGCGCGCTGAAGGCCGGATCAGGCGGCCTGTGGCTTCCTGCTCCATGACGTGGGCCGTCCAGCCTGCCACGCGACCAACGGCGAAGGTCGGTGTAAATGCCGCGCGTGGGATTGCCAACGCTTCCAGCAACAGTGCTGTATAGAACTCGACATTGGTGTCGAGGGGCCGGTGGGGTTTCAGTTCTTTCAGGACAGCCTTTGCCGTCGTTTCAACCTGCCTTGCAAAGGCTGTGCGCTCTTCTACCCCTTTAAGGCTTTGGATTGCCGCCCCGAGCACATCTGCACGCGGGTCGCGTACACGGTAGATCCTGTGACCAAATCCCATCAGCCGGTCTCCTGCCATCACCGCTTCCCGCAACCAGGGCTCGATGTTTTGGGTAGCACCAATATCATCCAGCATATCCAGAACGGGACCGGGAGCCCCCCCATGGAGCGGGCCTTTGAGGGCACAAAGTGCTGCTAAGACCGACGAAACTTGCTCAGCTGCCGTCGATGCGACAACCCTTGCGGTAAATGTTGACGCGTTCATGCCATGGTCACTCACTGTCACCAGGTATTTGTCCATGGCATCAACTGCGTCTGGTGTTGGCATTTCGCCATGCACCATGCGCAGATAATCCTCTGCGTGGGGCCGCGTCGCATCTGGCGCAACGGGCCCCTTGCTGTCGGCTGCTCGGGCCAGAGCTGCCACGAAAACGGGCATGGAAGCCACCAACCGCACATGAGCCGCGGTTGCATGGGTATCTGGCAACAGGCTCAATCCGACTCGAAGCGCTTCCGTAATTGTGAGGCTCTGTCCTGCTTCAAGAAGTGCAGGTACGAACTCGAACGCCTCCGCACGGGCCTGTCCCAGAGCTTTGCGGGCCTCTTCCGCGCTGCAGGGTGAACCCGCCGTTGACCAGAGAGCGGCCGTGACACCTTCGAAACTGAGTGTCTCGGCCAGATCCGGCAAATCGCGCCCGGCAATGATTAAGCGACCCGCGGCGCCGTCGACGCGGCTCAAGGCAGTCTCTGCAGCAACAACTCCCTCAAGGCCACCCGCTGCGGCTTTTGACGCTTTGGTCTCTTCGTTCTTGCTCATGTGCATCTCCTTCTCTCGGCTTGAGGAAGCTTCCAGCTTGAGAGCATTTCCTGCTCGGTTGGCCAAACCTGCCGCCTCTTCTTTCTGCAGTGCAACATGATTGCGCTTGCCAAGATGGTCAATCTTGATTAAGCTAATCAATATATGAATAATTTGGTAAATACACCATCTGAGGACGAGGCTCTTTACCTGAACGCCAAGGAAGCTGCGGCTGAATTGGGGGTGAGTCTGCCGACGCTCTACGCCTATGTGAGCCGGGACCTTATTCGCTCAGAACCCGTGCCAAACTCCCGCGCCCGTCGCTACCGAGCTGAAGATGTGCGGGGGCTCAAGGACCGGCGCGCCTCCAAGCTAGGGGAGACGAAGGAGTCCCCCGACGCAGCCGGGTACACGTTGAACTTTGGGCCTCCGCTATTGGACTCCGCCATCACACTGATCGCCGATGGACAGCTCTATTATCGAGGATCGGACGTCGCTCAGCTTGCAATGCACAGTTCCCTAGAGAGCATCGCCACCCTGCTCTGGGATTGCGCCAACGACCCCTTTCAGGACGATGTTCTGCCGCCTGCCCTACCAGACATTCCAGGCGCGCTGCCCCCAGTAGATCGCGCGCTCACTGCACTCCCGATTGCAGCAACACTCGACACGACCCTTTTCAATATTACGCCAGAGGGCTTGGCTGCGACCGGCGTCAAAATCATCCGCCTTGTCGCCGCTACCATTGCCGGTCAGGCGCCCTCTGCAGATCCCGTCCACCAACAGTTGCAACAGGCGTGGGGCACGGATGCGGCGACAGCGGACGCCATTCGGGCCGCTCTTGTTCTGTGTGCGGATCATGAATTAAACGCGTCGGCATTTACCGCACGCACCACTGCTGCTGCAGGGACCACGCTCTATGGCGCCGTGATGGCGGGCATGGCCGCCCTTCAAGGCTCCAAACATGGCGGTATTTCGCGGCGCACAGAAAACCTGTTGCATGACCTGGCCGAAAGCGACAATCTGGCAGAAAGTGTCCGACAGCGTTTGAGGGACCAGGAGCCAATGCCGGGCTTTTCGCACTGGCTCTATCCAAATGGAGACCCACGGGCAAAAGTCTTGATGCGCCTTATGGCAGAGCACCGTGGGGACACCAAGATGTTTGCGCAAATGAGCCAGGTCATCGAAACCATGAAGAGTGCTGCGGGCATCAAACCCAATATTGACCTGGCACTGGCGGCTCTTTGCGTAACCTACGACCTCCCGCGGGGCTCAGCGCTTTGTCTCTTTGCGCTTGGTCGCACAGCTGGTCTGATCGCTCACGCAATTGAGCAACAGATGCGCCCGGGCCTGATCCGTCCCCGTGCGCGATATACAGGGCCAACTCCCCGATGATATGGACCCCGGTGACTCGCAATACCCATTTCCAGTAGGCTTTGTCTCATGACCAAACCAACCGCCTTAGTTGCAGGTGCCACCGGCTTGATCGGCAGTCATCTGCTAGACCTTCTCCTTGCCTCTCCTGGCCATGACAAGGTAATTGCTGTTACGCGCCGCCCGCTTGATCGTACACACGATAAGCTGAGTAATCTGGTGGCAGATTTTGAGCAATTGGAAGTGGCAGTCAGCCAATCAGGCATTCAAGCTGATGAGGCCTATTGTGCGCTCGGTACCACCATCAAAAAGGCCGGCAGCAAAGAAGAATTCCGCAAAGTCGATTATGAATATGAAACAGCTTTTGCCCGCGCTGCCTTAGCGGCGGGGGCCTCGAAGTTCGCGCTTGTTTCAGCCGTTGGCGCAGATCCGCGCTCTCCAATCTTTTATTCCCGAGTAAAGGGCGAAACTGAGAAGGCAGTGCGTGATCTTGGTTTTGACTCAACCCATATTTTCCAGCCGGGGGTCTTGCTGGGGGAGCGAGCTGAATCGCGTCCCGCTGAGCAACTAGCTATCACCCTCACCCCTCTTCTGAACCTCGGATTACAGGGGCCTTTAAGAAAATACCGTGGCATCGACGCAAAGACCGTCGCGGAGGCGATGATCGCCACTCTCTCTTCAGACAGGCCCAGTGCCGTGCATCGGTACGACGCGATGGTCAAAGCCACCCACTAAGCTGCAACTTCTCCGGCACCCCGGGGGCGGCTGCCTCGATTGCAATTCAAAAGTTCCACATCCCAGCCACATGGTTTAATGAGGAATGAGGGGACAGGGTCTCATTGCAGATCTATGAGCTACGCTTGGGGGAAAACAAGGACATGAATGCAAGCGGAGACGATACAGAATCTCGCAACCAATTGAGCTGGTACATGGTGGGACAAGGCGCCTGGTTCTCCAGTATCGGGTTGCAATTTGTGCTGTTTCCCATCCTTGTCGCCAATGTTCTGGATGAAACCGGGACGCGGCTTGGCATTGCACAAGTCTCACTTTCCGCACCTGCTCTTGTGTTCATGTTGTTGGGTGGTGCAACCGCTGATCGAGGTGATCCGAGAACGATTTTGTTTCGCATCCACCTCTTTGCTGCGCTCCCTCCGCTTGCGCTGGCTTCCGCACTCAATTTGGATTTTTTAAGCTTTGAGCTTCTCATTGCCTATGGGCTATGCATGGGGACGGCGACTGCATTTGCGATGCCAGCGCGTGATGCAACACTCACGCGGGTGGCTGGATCGAACGTGCAAAAAGCCGTCACTCTCGCACTCGCTGTCCAGCAAACGACCCAGCTCGCGGGCATGAGTCTCGCCATATTCGCGAGCAAAATCGGCTTTCCCATTCTCTTTGCCATACAGTCCCTTATTGTTCTTGCGGGCGGCATAGCCGCACGGCAGCTCCCAAGAAGAACAAATGATGTCGCAACTCATCCCTCGCGTTTGCAAGCAATGAAGGACGGTCTCAATTACGTATTGAAATCGGACGTTCTTGCGCCGGTGGTCGCGGCCATGTTCGCGGTTGGTGTCTTCTATGTCGGCGCGATCCTGGTGCTCTTCCCCTTGATTGTTCGTGACTTCTATCCGGGGGATGACGCAGTCGAACTTGGCGTTGCGAATATTTTCTTTTGGGGCGCAACAATTATCTCGACACTCATTCTGCTTCGTTTCGGACATGTTGCACGTCGCGGACGAGGCGTCATGATCTCATTGTTTCTCGGTGTGCTCGTCGTCTTCGGATACACATTCGAGCCACCCTACTGGATGTTCTGCCTTCTCGCGTTCGCTTGGGGCCTGGGCGCAGGATGTGTGATGGTTCTGGGAAGAACAATTGTTCAGTCGGAAGCCGATGAAGCCTTTCGCGGACGCGCTTTGTCAATATTCCAGCTTGGTTTTGCCGGAGGCGCCCCTTTAGGCTCCCTTATCATGGGTGTCCTTGCAGATATTGTCGGCCCCCACAGCACAATGTGGTTCTCAGTTGTTGGGATGACGTTGGTTTTGGCATGGCTTATGCTAAAATCTAGACTGTGGACGCTTCACGCCCACGGCGCTCAATAAAAGATCCGGAAAGGACAGATGCCATGCGCGCGATGAACCTCTATTTTGGTGGCCTAGTCACATGGTTCGGCGCCATTGGTATTCAAACAGTTTTGTTTCCGTTCCTGGTCACCGGACAGTTGGCCCTAGGTCCGGCTGAACTTGGCTTTGCCATGATGGCCCTCTTTCTCCCGACTATGTTGCTGATCATGGTTGGTGGCGCGACTGCTGACCATGTGGATGGGCGCCGAATATTGATCCTCGTGCATTTTCTCTCAGGTCTTCCTGCTCTGGGCATATTGATCGCGCACCTGATGGGTGCGCTGACCTACGAAGTCTTGATTGTCTATGCGCTCGCCATGGGCGTCGCCGGAGCCTTCATTATTCCGGCTCGCGACTCTCTCCTCACGCATATTGCCGAGGGGAAAATTCAAAAGGCGGTCATGATCGCCACCATCTGTCAATTTGGTGCACAAATGCTGGGCTTTGGTCTTGCTGCCCTCGAACCCTATATCGGCATCGCGGTCATTTTCCTCTCTCAAGTCGCGCTCTTGTGGACGGGTGCCCTGCTCGCCTTTCGTCTTCCGACTCATAAACCCGAAGGGGCCACCGCCCCCTCCCTCGCAGCGATCATTGACGGGTTTCGCGAAGTCGGGCGAGACCCGCGTCTGCTGACCCCTACGGCAATGGTGTTTGGGATCGGCATCCTGCTTTTTGGAACCGCCCAAGTTGTTCTGCCGTTCATCGTGCGGGACGTCTTCGACGCGGGTGAAAACCTTGCGCGCGATATCGCGATCGTCAATGTCTTCATGATGTGCGGCATTGTTTTTACAGCGACACTCATTGGCCGTATGGGTGGCATTGAAAGACAGGGCCGCGCTCTTGTGCTCGCTCTTGGGTTCGGTGCCTTTGTGATGGCGTCATTCGGTTTCGTCCCTACTTTCTGGGCCCTGTCGCTCGCGACCTTTGCATGGGGCTGCGGCGGTGGCGTCGCCATGACCATGAACCGCACCATCATTCAAGAATCTGCCCCGGCAAGTCATCGCGGCCGCATTCTTGCGGTCTTTCAGATGGGGGTGCTGGGTGGCGGTCCCATCGGTGCTCTCATTTCAGGATTCCTGATCGAGTTGTGGGGACCGCAAAATGCCGTGCTGCTGCCAGCGGCGGGCATGATTGTCATGCTCTTGCTGGTATGCCTTGTCAGCCCGATCTGGAGCTTGCGTTCGCCTGTCGTTTCCGCAGCGGCGGACTGACTGTTCATCGGTAAGGAGGCACTGGACCTTGCGCTGAATGCCCATTCAGCATAGGCCTTAGAGAGTCTTCGTGCCTAAGGAATCCCCCGTGTCGACAGAAACCCACAATCAATCTGACCAGCATGGGCGATCTGACCTGCATTGGTACATGGGTGGTGTCTCCGCTTACTTCTTTTCCGGCGGTGTACAGACGGTTCTCTTTCCCTGGCTCCTTGTCTTTGTCCTGCACGAAAGCGCAGCACTCACTGGTGTGGCGCAGATGTTTGCCATGCTACCCATGCTCATTCTGGGGCTCTTTGGTGGCGCAACGGCAGACAGGAAAGAATTGCGCCGCTATCTGATGCGCCTGCAACTGGCAGCGGGCTTAGCGCCCATTGCCCTCGCGGCACTCTACATAGCCGGATATCTGAGTTACGAAGTCCTTATCGGCTATGCGATCGTACTCGCAGCCCTTGGTGCCTTCACCATGCCCGCGCGCGACTCCCTTCTGAACAGAGTTGCCAATTCAAGCCTTGGCGGAAATATCCAGCAGGCGGTCTCAATGGCGACCGGCGCGCAGTTCATGTCACAGGTTGTCGGCCTGCTTATTGGCGGGCTTGCGACCGTCGTGGGAGCTGTTCCTTTGATGGCCGCACAATCTGCATCGCTCATTGTCGCAGCTGTAACAACGATGCGGCTTCCAAAAGCCCCGCCGACTGTCAGACACGCCCCTCACGAAGATAGGCCGTCACAGCTCAGTCAGATCCGCGAAGGAATTGACATCGTCTGGCAGAACCAGGATCTGCGTTCCGTCATCCTGATGATGTTTTTTGCGGGCATCCTTTATATCGGCGTCTTTATGGTGCTCTTCCCAATCCTGATCCGCGATGTTTATGGCGGCGACTCATTCGAGATCGCCTTCATCAATATCTGTTTCTTCGGCGGAATCGGTGTGTCATCGATGGTGCAGACGCGGCTGCGGCCCATCAAACGCCAGGGCCGCGCCATCATGCTCGCCATGTGTTCTGGCTCCATCATGATGGTGTTTGTGCACTTTCATCCGCCGCTCTGGGCCGTGTACACACTCGCATTGTGCTGGGGATTGTCGTCGGGTGTTTCTATGAGCCAGTCCCGGGCGATTGTGCAAATCGCCGCCGTGGACAGTCACCGGGCACGCGTACTATCCGTCTTTCAGCTCGGCATGATGGGCGGGGGACCGATTGGTGCGTTCGGTGCGGGCTTTGTTATTGAGGCGCTTGGACCACTGGACGCGGTG
Source organism: Parvibaculaceae bacterium PLY_AMNH_Bact1 (assembly GCA_032881465.1). Taxonomy (NCBI): domain Bacteria; kingdom Pseudomonadati; phylum Pseudomonadota; class Alphaproteobacteria; order Hyphomicrobiales; family Parvibaculaceae; species Parvibaculaceae bacterium PLY_AMNH_Bact1. The sequence continues at coordinate 997,776 of CP126168.1, read as the reverse complement.
CTTGTACCCTCGTCGTGCATGGTTGTGCTCTGGCTTCTGATCTTCTTTTTGACCAATATGTGGAAGATCGAAGCAGGAACGGGCCAGGCAGCAAAAACCGCCTGACCCGCTGTGCTCTTTTTCTAACGCGTATTCTCATCCGAAAAGTCTGCAACTTTTCGAGAATAGGCTCTCTATTCGTATTCGCGTTCGTCCCACCAAGGGAAGAAGACAGGCATGTCTTCAGACACCTTGCACGGATAAGTTGCTGGGCGTTTTTCGAGGAACGACATAACGCCTTCCTTTGCGTCTGCTGATGCACCACGGGAGAAGATGGACCGGCTGTCCAGCTTGTGTGCTTCCATCGGGTGGTCCGCACCCGCCATGCGCCATACAAGCTGACGCGAAAGCGCAATCGACACGGGCGCTGTGTTGTCAGCAATCTCACGCGCGATTTCCCGTGCCTTCGGCAAGAGCTGATCTTCGGGCAACACTTCCCGCACGAGGCCGCCGCGAAGCGCTTCCTGCGCGTCGAACACTTTGCCTGAATAAATCCATTCCAGTGCCTGGCTCACGCCAACGACGCGGGGCAGAAACCAGCTGGAACAGGCTTCGGGAACAATGCCTCGACGGGCAAACACGAAACCGAAACGCGCCTTCTCTGAAGCAAGGCGAATATCCATGGGCAGCTGCATCGTGACACCAATGCCAACGGCAGCCCCGTTGATGGCACCAATCACCGGTTTCAGGCTTTCATAGATACGCAACGTCAAGCGTCCGCCACCATCACGTACAGAGGGATGGCTCCAGTCGATCTCGCCATCAGCTGTCGCCGCAGAACCGCCTTTGTCGGGCCGGTCGTCCCGCTTTTCATAATCGAAGGTTTTTGCGCCTGCTGACAGGTCAGCACCTGCACAAAAAGCTTTGCCCTCACCTGTGATAATGATCGCGCGGACATCATCATCGGCATCCGCCCGATCAAAGGCATCGATCATGTCGAGCATCATCTGTCCGGTGAACGCGTTCATCTTCTCTGGCCGATGCAGAGTGATGGTCAAGATGTTGTCCTCAACCTCATATTTGATTGTCTCGTAGCTCATTTTTTTCTCCCTATTCAAACCCTGGCGTTTCGAAGGATATGTTTCCCCTGCGTCACCTTTGGAGACTGGCAAATCGCAGTTCCCTCGCGAATTCAGCGGTGCATAAATGTCTGCACCTGATATAACAGCCTTCGCGACAAGGCTGCAGTAGAAAAGCCAGCGCGCGCCAGCACCTAGGCTGCCGAGACCAATAAAAACACGCCGGGAGATGACCTAAATGTTCCACCCATGCCACCACGCCGCCAAAAACCCCGATAAGCCCGCCTACATCATGGCGGCGACCGGGGAAGTTGTGACCTATGGCGAACTGGAAGACCGCACCAACCAAGCCGCGCAATTGTTCCGCTCTGAAGGCCTGAAGCCTGGCGACGCAATTGCCATTTTTATGGAAAACAACGCGCGTTTTCTGGAACTCTGTTGGGCGGCGCAGCGGGCCGGCCTCTATTTTACGGCAATTTCCTCGCGCCTGACCGCGCCTGAGGTCGACTATATTGTGGACGATTGCGGTGCGAAGCTTTTCTTCACCTCAAGCGCAATTGGCGCCGTAGCCAACGAGCTTGTCGGCCAAGGCCAGCTCAAAGGCGTCACAAAACGCTTCATGATCAATGGCAAAGATGATGGCTATGAGAGCTATGAAGAAGCTCGCAACGGAATGCCAACGGACCGAATTGCAGATGAGACAGCGGGCACAGACATGCTCTACTCCTCTGGCACAACAGGACGGCCAAAGGGTATTCGTCGGAAACTTTCAGGAGGGCCGATTGACGAAGGCGAAGGCCTGCTCAATCTGGTGACACTCCTTTACGGAATGACCGAAGAGACCATGTATCTCTCACCCGCGCCGCTCTATCACGCAGCACCCTTGCGCTACAATATGTCAGTTCAGCGTATTGGGGGCACCTGCATCGTGATGGATCATTTTGATCCAGAAGAGTCGCTGAAACTGATTGAAAAGCACAAAATTACCCACTCACAATGGGTACCGACCATGTTTGTCCGCATGCTGAAAATGCCACAGGGCGAACTTCGACAATACGACCTCTCATCCCACAAAGTTGCCATTCACGCAGCAGCGCCCTGCCCGGTTCCGGTCAAACAACAGATGATCGAATGGTGGGGCCCTGTCATCTATGAATATTATGCAGGCTCTGAGGGCAACGGGTTCTGCCAGCTTAATTCCGAAGAGTGGATGGAGCATAAAGGTTCGGTGGGTAAACCGCTGCTTGGGTCGGTTCATATTTGTGATGAAGATGGCAACGAGCTTCCCGTTGGCGAAGCCGGAACCATCTATTTTGCACCGGCAGAGGATGCAGACCCGGACGATATGTTCGAGTATCATAATGATCCAGACAAAACGAAAGACTCGCGCCACCCATCCAAACGCGGCTGGTCAACGCTCGGCGACGTGGGCCGTGTCGATGAAGACGGGTATCTCTACCTCACAGACCGCAAAGCGTTCATGATCATTTCCGGCGGTGTGAACATCTATCCGCAGGAAGCGGAGAATGTTCTCATCACTCATCCTAAAGTCGCAGACGTCGCCGTCATCGGCGTTCCAAATGAAGACTTTGGCGAAGAAGTGAAGGCCGTCGTGCAACCGGTAGACTGGAATGAAGCCGGGCCTGATCTCGAAGCGGAACTGATGGATTTCTGCAAAGAGCAGTTGGCACAGATCAAGTGCCCGCGCTCAGTGGATTTTGACGAGGAACTGCCGCGTCACCCAACAGGTAAGCTCTACAAGCGTCTCGTGCGGGATCGCTATTGGGGCAATCATGACTCGAAAATCGTCTGACCCTCAGACGAACAAGACATCCCGTCGCCCAGGTTCCCTTCCGGGCGATGGGACCATTCGCCGTGAAGACATCACGCCAGCGTTTATTGATCGGTTAGAACGCCAAGTCGCAAGCCTGCCAGGCTATTCGCTCATTTCACATGAAGAACGAGAAACCTCTCGGCAGACGTTTCTTGCCGGCCGCCGCAAGAACCAGGGCCTCTGGGTGTTTGGGTATGGCTCGCTCATGTGGAACCCGGCTATTCATGTCGCTCGAACGGCACGGTCCACGCTTTTTGGCTACCACCGGGCGTTCTGCCTGCATCTGGTCATTGGACGGGGCAGTCCCAAGAAACCTGGGCTCATGTTGGGCCTGGATGCGGGCGGTTCTTGTGTGGGCCTCGCCCACCACATTGCCCCTGAACATGTAGAAAGCGAAACGGAAATCCTGTGGCTGCGCGAGATGGTGGGCACAGGGTATGTCCCCAAGACCGTGAAACTCAGAATCGGCTCAAAATTGGTTGAGGGCCTTACATTCGTTGCCAACCGGCAAAGCAAACGGTATGCCGGGCGCATTCCGTTTAAGAAAGCGGTGCGCCGTATGGCAAGTGCGGAAGGCGATATCGGAACGAATAGAGACTATCTCTACCGTACCATCGCCCATCTAAACGAGTTTGGCCTCGCTGAAGGTCCCTTGCACGCCCTTGAGCGCGCCGTCCGCGAACGCGCTGGAGACCTTTGAATTCGACTGAATCCAGCGTATTATGCGTTTCGAACGGGGTACGTTCGAAACCAAAGGTTGTTTCATGTCTCTTCTTCGACCAGCTCTGCTTTCCGTCGCACTGATGATGGGAGCCGCACTCGCCCTTCCAGCCCACGCTGTTGAAACACATTCGTCTGGAAAGACCTGCCGCAATCAACAAGGTGTTGGGGGCAAGTTCGACCGTGAGTTTTTCGTGTTTTTCGATGTAAGCTCCACAGCACTGGACAATGATGACAAAGCCATCATTCGCGAAGTCTATGAACGCGCGGAAGGACAGCACGCTGTTCAGATCTGCCTGTTCGGTAAAGCAAGCAAGACCGGCGATCCGGCTTCCAATGCAGCTTTGGCCCGTGGACGGTCTGAAGCAGTGGCAACAGAGTTGCGGCGTCTGGGATGGGAACGCGGCCGGATTGCAATAGAGCCGGAAGGCGAAACCTGGGGCTGGCTTGAAGATCTCACCTGGGAAGCCGGAGAAGATCGGCGCGTCCGTATCAGACTGTCGAAATAGGAGGGAGATGTCCTGAGATGTTGGCTGCCCGACCCGTCAGAAAACGTCGCGCTAAACCCGGTGAGCGCCTCGCGAAAATGCGGTCGCAACAGACGGAACGGCTGGAATATCAGGGCTACGTAATTCCACTCCATCCCATGATCGGGCACAATCTGGGTCCGGGCCTTTTTGACTGGGACCGCCTGGAACGGCGCCAGATGAAAGAAGCCCATATGGCGGCCTGGGCTGGTCCGTCCCAGGAAACAGCCATTCGTCGGTTCAAAAAAGCACAGTCGCTTGGTCTTTCTTATCGCGATTATGTCTTGGAAATTCTCGAACGGGGCCGCTACCTTTAGGCCAGCTTTTTCAGGGCACCGTCCCCAATATCAAAAACACAACTGGAGGCATTTTTATGCGCATTTTTGACACCGTTGCTGACTACGCGGCGGAAAAAGGAAAAGAAATCGGCGTCAGCGACTGGGTCGAAATCGATCAGGACCGCATCAACATGTTTGCCGAAGCAACTGGCGACCATCAGTGGATCCACATTGATCCTGAACGCACCCAGAAAGAACTGGGTATGCCGACCATTGCGCACGGCTACCTGACCCTTTCACTGCTGCCAAAGCTCATGGGCGAAATCAGCGGTGTGAAGAGTGTGACCCGCGGGATCAATTACGGTTCTAACAGCGTCCGCTTCACCAACATGGTGCCGGTTGGCTCTCGGGTCCGTGGCCGACTAACGTTGAAAGACGCGTCGCCAAAGAGCGGTGGCACGCAGATCATCAATGAAGTCGCCATTGAGATCGAAGGCCAGGAACGCCCCGCGCTGATCGCTGAAACGATCACACTTCTTTTCGAATAGGCGTTTCATCCCTATCTTATGAAGCCTTCGGCGGGTTTTCCTGCCGGAGGCTTTTTCACATTTGAAAGACCGTCATGCCTCTCTCGCTTCCTCCGACCACGCCTATTGCCGATGAACGCCCTGTTGAAGACACACGCCACGGCATTACCCGATCTGACCGTTATGACTGGCTCAGAGACCCGGACTGGCAAACACTGATGAAGGACCCAAGTGTCCTCCAACAGAATATTCGGGCGTATCTGGAAGCAGAAAACACGTATGCGGACGCGGCCTTCGAACCACTGGAGGAACTCCGTGGAACGCTTTTCGCGGAGATTAAAGGGCGGATCAAGGAGGATGACAGTTCTGTCCCCGCCCCTCACGGGCGTTGGCTCTATTATTCGAAATATGAAACCGGCGCGCAGCACCCGCTCTTCTGTCGCAAACCCCGCTCGGGCGACGAAAGCGAGACGGTGATCCTCGATGGCAACAAAGAAGCCGAAGCGCAAGCCTATTTCAAAATTGGCGGTGCATCGCGCAGTCCCGACGATGCGCTCTTCGCCTGGAGCTGTGACGTTAAAGGATCAGAATATTTCACGCTTAAGATCCGCGACATCAAAACAAGCACTGACCTCGCCGACACCATTCCTGATACCAGAGGCGGGGCAGCCTGGGCACTCGACAATGCCACCTTCTTTTATGTGCGGGTTGATGAGAACCATCGCCCCAGCAAAGTGTTCCGCCACCGATTAGGGGAAGACCCGGCAAATGATGTCTGTATCTATGAAGAAGCAGACCCCGGCTTCTTCGTGAGTGTGGGCACGGTACAAAGCGGTCGCTTTATCGTGATCAGCGCCCATGACCACCAAACCAGTGAAAGCCATCTGATCGACGCGACCACGCCCAACGCAGAGCCGCAGCTTGTGGCTGCGCGCGAATCCGGTGTTGAATATGACCTGGAGCATGACGCGCCAAGAAATCGTTTTCTGATCGTCACGAATGCCGATGATGCAGAAGACTTCAAACTGGTAGAAGCACCGACCGGGTCACCAGACCGGAGCACCTGGCGCGATGTCATCCCCCATCGCCCCGGAACACTGCTGCTCGATCAGTGTGCTTATAGGGATTTTCATGTCCGCTTAGAACGGGAAGACGGCCTGAACAAAATTGTCGTCCGGGCACTCGACGATGACAGTGAACACGCGATCTCCTTTGAAGAAGAGGCGTTTGATCTTGGTTTCATGGCCGGCCTTGAATATGAGACATCTCAGGTGCGCTTTGCCTATTCTTCCATGACCACGCCGGAACAGATTTTCGACTATGACATGGGCTCGCGAGCGCGAACGCTTCTGAAAGAACAGGAAGTGCCGAGCGGCCATGAGCCCAAAGATTATGTGACGGAGCGTATTTTTGCGACAGCCAAAGATGGCGCGCAGGTTCCTATTTCTCTTGTTTATCGTGCGGGAACACAACTCGATGGATCAGCGCCCTGCCTGCTCTATGGCTATGGCGCCTATGGCATCTCTATGCCAGCATCTTTCTCAGTCAGTCGTCTGAGCCTCATTGATCGCGGCTTCATCTATGCCATTGCCCATATTCGGGGCGGAAAAGAACGCGGCTATGGCTGGTACAAAGACGGCAAGCTCGAGAAGAAACAAAACACCTTCACGGACTTTATTGCCGCAGGCGAACACCTTGCTGCGCAAGGCTATACGTCTAGAGGTAACATCACCGCTCACGGTGGCAGCGCGGGCGGCATGCTGATGGGCGCGGTTGCAAACCTCGCTCCAGATCTCTTTAAAGGTATTGTCGCAGAAGTGGCTTTCGTCGATGTGCTTAACACCATGCTGGACGACAGTTTGCCGCTCACGCCGCCGGAATGGTTGGAATGGGGAAACCCGATTGAGGACAAATCAGCTTATGAGGCGATTGCGGCCTACTCGCCTTATGACAATGTCACCGCCCAAGCCTATCCAAACATCCTGGCACTCGCAGGCCT